>JADLAI010000219.1 GCA_020848295.1 Flavobacteriales bacterium | reverse complement strand
GGGAATTACCACTGATCAACGTACGCATGAACTGCGCGATGGCCTTGCTGACCAGGACCGAATCGATGGTGGAGGTACCAAAGGCCGCCGCGAACAAGCCCGGATAGGCCGGATGCGCCTGCAACTTACTCACCACGCTGGGCCAGGTCTCATTCATCTCGATCGGGTTGCGCACCGGGCCGAACACCTGGTCCTCCAACGTGAGCGCCCGGCCATCCCAGAAATAACGTGTGTCCCAGGCCAGATTGACCACGGCCATGGAGTTGCGCGTACCGGCGATACCATCGATCCCGGTGCTCACCTGGTGGCCATTATCGGTGAAGGAGAACGAAGGCGCATGGCAGGTCGCGCACGACATCGTGTTGTTCCCCGAAAGCAACTCCTCGTAGAACAGGAAACGGCCCAAGGCGATACCCTCCACGGTGAACGGGTTGTCCGCAGGGATGGGCATGGGCGGGAAGTTCGCCGGGATCGGCACGTCGACCGGTGTGGCAACACTCGGGCCTCCTCCCCCCGGAACCGATGGTGCGATCGGCGTGTCATCGTCCCGGCGGCAACCCACCGCAAGCGAGATCAAGGAGAGAATGATCACTGGTGCGCTACGGAGCTTCATGGTACCTGGTCGATGGAGTGTTCGTCGGTGAGTGCGTACAGAAAGGCGATCAGGTCCTCCTTCTCCTGCTCATTCAGGACAAAGTTCGGCAACAATGGACTCCTGTTCGCATGGGGCAGCCCTCCCGACGCGAAATGGTCGATCACTTCGCCCAGGGTGGCCATGGCCCCGTCATGCATATACGGTGCGGTGAGCGCGATGTTGCGGAGGGTGGGCACCTTGAATTTTCCCGCATCCGCCGGGTCCAACGTGATCCGCTCGCGACCGATATCCGTGTACTCCAGATACTGACCGATGTTCTGGAAGCTATGGTCGCTCAGGTCGAAGCCATTGTGGCAAGCCATGCAGTTCAGGGTGTCGCTCCGAAACAGGTCCCAGCCATGCCGTTCGCTTGCGGTCATCGCTCCGATATCCCCCTGGTAATAGAAACGATCGAAACGCGACCACCCGCTGATCAAGGTCCGTTCGTACGCCGCGATGGCGCGCGTGATCACATACGGGTCCAGGTCGCGCCCATAGGCCAGTTGGCTCAGGTGCTGATAGCTGCCATCCTGCGCCAGGCGCTGTGCGGCTTCATGCATGGTATGGTCCATCTCCATGGGATCAAGCACCGGCGCGAGTACTTGCATCTCCAGGTTGGGTACACCGCCATCCCTGAACAAGTAGGGATGATAGGCCACGTTGCCCAGCGTGGGCGCATTGCGCATCCCACTGTTACCGTCCACGCCCGTGCTCAACGCCACGGTGTCACTGAACGCATGGGCGGGAAGATGACAACTTCCGCAGGACACCGTTCCATCCCTGGAAAGGCGCGTATCGAAGAACAGCGCCTTACCCAAGCTCACCGAAGCACGTGTCAACGGTTCGGCCGCAGGGATGGGCGGCATCGGCGCCCCCGGTGGTAATTCGAGATGAAAGGGGCCATCCGTGTCGCTGCTCATGGTCGTCGGATCCTTCCGACAGGCGAAAAGGCAGACCCCCACCACGACGATGAGCGCCCCTCCCCTCACTCGACCCCGAAGGCGTTGACGATGTTATCCGTCAACTCCAAGGCCACCGCATGGGTGGGATCCCCGCCGTGGGACTGGCTCTCTGTGGCCAGGTCAAGGACCTCGCCGCCATGGTGGAAGAAACGGTCCACTGCGAGATCGAGCACCACCGTGGAGACCCGATCGCCGGTAACGACCAAGGGCGTGGCCAAGGGCACATCGAACTCACGATAGCAGAGATCCATTCCCGTGTGCATGGAGAAGGGCTGCATCAGTGGACCGGTACCCGATCCATCCACTTCATACCGGCCATCGAACATCACGAACCGATAGCCCGTGGCCCAGGTCCAATAGGTACCAAGTGCCAGGTTGAGGGGGTGGCCAGCGGGATACACGATCGGATCCGCCGCATTGAGCGCCTGAGGCACCCCAAGGCCCATGCGCAGGCTGGTCCAATTGCCCTTCGGCACGTTGGTCCAAAGCACCGTATCCCCGTTGTGCTGCAGATCGAAGAACTCCACATCCTTCACCGAGGTGAAGTACCCATCGTCCTCGAACCGCACGTCGCCCAGGTAGAATCGAAGCCCTTCCACCTTCACCCGGTAATCGCTCACATTGTGGTACTCCTGGTTCATCTGGAACGGCTGCCCCTCCCATGTCGGCCGAATGACCACCCGGATCGTACCCGTACGCACCGCCTCAGGAGATACACCTGGCCCACGGTAACAGGAGACCAAGGTTGATGACAGCAAGAGACCCGCAAGAAAACGACCGGCAGGAGAGTGAAGGTGCATGGGTTGGTGAGTTGTGTATATCAAACAAAGCTACATCAATTCCGAGCCGATCCGAAAGCGCCGGATCCGGGAATTTCAATTGACTAAAGTCAGGAATGTGATGACTGCCTTAACCCACTTCGCTTTCACCGTTCCCTACACGCCGAACCTGCCCTCGTTGATCGAACCGCTCCTGCCTCCAGCATCCGTGGAACCGCGTTGCACTCCGACCAACCGGAGGTGGCCTCTTCCTGTGCCGCTCCTTGCCAAGCCCGAACATGATGGAATTCCTGGGCGTGGTGAGGGACCCACAACGCTAACTTGTCGCCTTCCATGTTCAAGGTCCTTCGCAGTTCCGCCGGTGCGGGCAAGACCCATGCCCTGGTGAAGCATTACCTGGGCCACTGCCTTGGCACCACCGACCATGGCGCCTACCGTCATGTGCTCGCGCTCACCTTCACGAACAAAGCGGCGGCCGAGATGAAGGAAAGGGTGGTGCATTACCTGGAGGGCCTCGCACAGGGGGGGCCTTTCGATGGCCCCTTGGGCGATGTGGCCGACCACCTGCAACAACAGGCCGGTATCGACGCTGCTGAACTGGCGCGCCGGGCCGAGGTGGTCCTTCGCCACATGCTGCATCATTGGAGCGCGGTCTCGATCAGCACCATCGATGCCTTCACCCGCCGTGTGGTGAAGCCCTTCGCCCGCGACCTCCGGCTCGATCACGACCTGCGCATGACCACCGAGCAGGAGTTCTACCGCACCGAAGCGGTATCCGCGTTGATCGACCGGGCAGGCCATGATGGGCCCACGACCCGGATGCTCACGCTTACCTGTATGGAATTGCTGAAGGAGGAGCGCCCTTGGGAGCCCACACGGCCCTTGCTCGACCTGAGCAAGGAACTGCTCAACGAACGATCGATCGGGCCACTGCGCACCCTTCGCGACCGTTCCCTGGAGGAGGTGACCGAACTCGGGGATCGGTTGAGCCGATCGACCGCACGGTTCCGGCAGGAGGTACGGCGCATTGGCAAGGAAGCGGTGGATCTCTTCGCACGAACGAACGTACCCAAGGACGAGATCGCGTACAGCGGCACTGTGCTCAACTACTTCCTGGGTCTGGCCCGGTTCAAGGATGAATGGAATGCTCCGGGGCCGAATACGACCAAGCCGATCCAGTCGGGCAAGCTACAGGCGGGGAAGGCCACGGCGGAGCACGTCGCCGCGCTTCAAGGTATCCATGTACGCGTCGCCGAACTCTTCGATGAGGCCGAGGCGCTGCGCGCAAGCGGCTATGCCGATCATGTGGTGCAACGAGCCGTGATGCGCGAGCTGCTTCCCTCCTTCGCCCTGCACAGCATCGACCTGGCCCTGGAAGAGCTGAAGCAGGCCGATGGTGTGGCCTTCTTCAGCGACCTCACACGCCGCGTGGCCGAAGTGGTGAAGGACGAGCCGGTCCCATTCATCTATGAACGCCTCGGCGAACACTTCCGCCATTTCCTGATCGACGAATTCCAGGACACCTCGGTACTGCAATGGAACGCGTTGCTACCATTGCTCGATAATGCCCTTTCCACCGGCGGTACGGTCCTGCTCGTCGGCGACGCGAAACAGGCGATCTACCGCTGGCGTAACGGCGAGGTGAGGCTTTTCGTGGAACTGCCGAAGCTGTTCGCGAAGGAGGAGGCCGATGCCGTTCTGTCCATGGTGCAGGCCACCTTCGAGCGTACCTGGTCGCCAGCCGAACCGCTCGCGCTGAACCGACGCTCCGCAAAGGGGATCATCACGTTCAACAATACCCTGTTCGATGCCCTTGCTGGTGTACTTCCCGAGAACATCCGTCGGGTCTATGACGGATCGGCCCAGCAGACCTGGCGGCCGGAGGCGGGCACGATCCGCGTACGGGTGGGGCAGGAAAAGGAAGGTGCGGCAATGCGCGATGAAATGCTGGCGCATGCGTTGGAAAGTCTACGCCTCGCGATCGCCGCTGGCCACCGGCCCGGCGAGGTGGCGGTGCTGGTGCGTTCGAAGCGGGTGGGGCGGGCAGTGGCGGAACACTTCCAGGCGAACGGGTTCGCCGTGGTCTCACCGGATGGCCTCCAACTCGCCAGTGATCCGGCCGTTCAACTCCTGATCGAATGCCTCCGTTTCATCCATCAGGATGACGCCATTTCCGCCGCACGTGCCTTGCAATGGCAGGCCGTGGTCAACGGTGCATCGCAAGGGTCTGAGCCCGTCCCCTGGCAGATCCACCCGCGACCGGACGGTAGACCTGATGCACGGGACAGCCTGCGCCAGTACCTCCGCGCCCATGGGGCCCCGACCCTGCGCACCACATTGACCGCCTTGATCGAGGCGCTTGCGCACTGCTTCGGCATCGACCCGATCGCGGATGCCGCGTTGCTCACCCTGCTCGATGAGGCCCACGCATGGAGCACCGAGCATACACAGGACATCGCCGGCTTCCTTGAACATTGGGACCGCAGCGGTGGGGATCGCAGTTCCGGCGGGGGAGTGGCCGATGCCGTCCAGGTGATGACGATCCACAAATCGAAGGGCCTGCAATTCCCAGTGGTCATCATCCCCGACGCTCGTATGGTCTCCAGCCGAGCGCATGGCGAACTGTTCTGGATGGATCCAGGTGATGCGGTGCCGGGCCTGGAACAAGCACTCGTGAAAGAGAGCAAGGCGCTGCGCGGGATCGATCTGCCCGAACTCATCGAGGAACAAGGTCTTCGCGACCTGGATGCGCTGAACCTGCTGTATGTCGCTTTCACCCGTGCCGAGCAACGGCTGTTCATCTTCATCCCACCCGGCAAGGATCCGGTGACCAGGGCCCTGCTCACCTTCGTCGAGGGCAACGGACACCTGTTCGATGCGGAGGTACCACCCGCCCCGGAACGACCGCATGCGGAGGCAGAGCAGCCTTTGACGTTGCACAATGCAGCTTCTCCACAACCGAATGGGTCCTGGCGGATCCGCCTGGGTGTGGAGCATGCCAACACCGGGGCCGAGGAGCGCGAATATGGAACAGCCGTACACGCGTTGCTCGCAAGGGTTGATCGGGCGGAGGACGTGACGCAAGCGGTGCAACTGGCGGTGGTGCGCGGCGATCTTGAACCGACACAAGCGACCGAACTCATCGAACGGCTCACCACGGCGCTCTCCTCCCCTCCGTTGAGCCGCTGGTTCTCCGGCGTGGGCGGTGCGCGCGCCGAAGCGGCCATCATCACCGCCGATGGCAGTAGCCTGCGCCCCGACCGTGTGGTGGAGGATGAGCAGGGCATGCATGTGCTTGAGATCAAAACGGGCAAACCGGCACCCGCGCACCGCACCCAGCTCAGCGGCTACATGGACACGCTGCGCACCATGGGATATTCCAAGGTGGAAGGCACGATCTGGTACCTCACCACCGGCACGACCGAACACGTGATCGCCTGATGATCCATTGGACCATCCATCCCTTCCAGGAACTTTCTCCGGTGGCGATCCATGCCATGTACAAACTGCGCGTTGACGTTTTCGTCGTGGAGCAGACATGCCCCTATCCCGAGGTGGATGATGCGGACCTCACCGCCTTGCATGTATTGGGCCATGACGAAACAGCGGAGGTGATCGCCTACGCACGTATCCTACCGACCGGCCCGGATGGCCTTCCGCACATCGGCCGGGTGGTGGTGCATCCGGATCATCGCGGGCACGGACTGGGACACCGCCTCATGCAGGAAGTGCTTGACCGGATCCACGCGCTCAGCGGCAGTGCGCGTGCTGCCCTTGCCGCACAGCAACACCTGCAAGGCTTCTATGAACGTCACGGGTTCGTCCGTGCAGGACCGGCCTATACCATGGATGGCATCGCACACGTGGACATGGTACGGGACGAGCGGGACCTCAGCGTAAAAGCGTGAAGTGACCGAGGTACTCCTTACCCATCGGTCCGAATTCCGAAAGACGCACCTTGTACCCATAGGTGCCCTGCGGTGAACCCTCACCGGTCCAACCCTTGGTCGGGTCGGTGGTGCGGAACCGCTCGGTACCCCAACGGTCCACGATCACCAGTTCATACAGCCGGGCTCCACGCACCACGGGCAGGAAAATATCGTTCACCCCATCCCCATCCGGCGTGAAGGCCGTGGGCGCATAAAAAAGATGGTCGGACACATGTACCGTTCGTGTGATGGTGGCCTCACAATCGGCCCCGCTCCTCACCGTTTGCCGGATCGTGAATTGTCCCGCATCCTCGAACTCATAGGTAAAGGAAGGCTCCGCGATCCGCTCGCCGCCCACTTCATAGGTCCACATGGTCGCTCCTTCTGCATGATCCTCGATCCGTACCACGGGATCGAGCAACGAGGCCTCCAACGGGTCCACGGTGAATCCGGGGACTGGTTCGGGGTAGACCTTCACATGATCCGGCAACGAGATGGTGCGTGAATCCACACATCCTTCCATGGTCTGTGCGGTCACCGACACATCGTAGCTCCCAGGTTCGGTGTATATGTGGGTCGCCCCCGCCTGTGAGGAGTGACCACCATCGCCAAGGTCCCAGGCGAAGGTCACCGGGGTCCAGGCCGTGGCCGTGGCGGCGAAGTCGAACGGCGTATCCACACAACCGGCGGAATCCACCAACGCCTCCAGCACGATCCGCGGATAGGCCGTGGCACTATCCTGAAAGCTGGCCTCGCAACCGAACTCCTGCACCTGCAAGGTGACCGGGAAGGTGCCCGGCTGCGGGAAGGAAGCCGACCCATTGATCCCCGTGGTGGTGATCGGGTCACCCTCCGTGCCAAAGACCCAGGTCACATCCACCAATGGTGTGAAGCTCCCCTCTGCCACGAAGAGCTGCGGTGCATCCACGCAGGCCACCGGTGGGCGTTCGAAGGTGGGGTCAAGCGGGTAGTGTATCGAGAACTGCGCTGTGCTGGTATCCGCACAGGGCCATCCCGGGTTGACGACCAAGGATACCGTGAAGGTGCCGGTATCGGAATAGGTCCACTCCGGATCCATCAGGTCAGAGGTATCCGCATCCGTGCTCATCTCACCGAAATCCCAATGCCAGCTTTGCCCGTTGATGCTCTCGTTGGTGAAGGACATGGACAGTCCGGTGCAGTGCTCCTCGGCTGCCTGGTCCGCGATGACCGAACTGAGGAAGGCATCGCAGGCCACCACATCGAAGCGCACATCGCGAATGGACTCGCTCAACAGGAGGCCGTTGCGGAACTCGCGAACGCGCACACCCACCGCGAAGCTGCCGAGCAGTGTCGGGTGTACCGTCAATTCACCGGTCAATGGGTCGATGGACAGGCCAGGGTTGGCATCCATCGGGTACCCACTGTTGTACCCGGGCGCCCATACGATGGGTGTGTAAGGCGGCGGGGCGGCGACCGGTGCCGGGTCATTGGCGGTCGCACCAGCATAAGGAGCGCAGAGGTCGTACTCCAGCACATCGCCATCCGGATCCGTGGCCGAATGATCGAAGACCATGTCCTGACCTAAACACATGGCCACAGGCGGATATCCGTTGAAGCGTGGGCTGCTGTTGTTGCCGGCGATCGCAGGAGGTACCTGCACGGTGCAGGTGAGCCCTTGCAGCAGGCTTGTTGGCAGGTTGGTGGTGGCCGGTGTGCGGCAGCAGCGTTGATAGCTGATCACGTAGCCCGTGTTGTTCGGCGGCAGATCCACCACGGCGATGTATTCCGCCCAGGCCGCACAGATCGTGGGGGGTGCCTGCAAGCACGGCGTGTTCAGGTCCACCTCCACTTCATTCTCCCCCGTGAAGGAGGGCGAGGTGGTGAACTGAAGTGATCCGTTGCCATCGTACACCGCCAGTACCGCTTGCGCATCGAACCCGGTGTTGTTCACGTTGTTCGGCCCGCAATCCCGGAACAGCCGCAAGGTGATCCGGTACTGATTCCCGGTCAGCTTATCGTAATACATCTCCCCTCCCAGCACGTGTGTGGCCCAGGAGACCGCACTTATCGCGATGAATAGGATGGTATGGAGGATGCGGGACATCTCGTCGATGAGACCAAGATAAGCGCTACCCGGTTGCCCGGAACCCTCCCTTCACCAACGGTCGATGGCGCTCCATGGTATGGGCATGGTCAGCGCAACGCCCTGGCCAGGTCCAAGGTGCGGCTCCACTCCTGCGGATCAAGCACGTCGTAGGGCCCATCCAAGGACAGCATCTCCCGTACGCGTAGTTGTTCCGGATAGGCCTTGGCATCCACCGCATGGTACAGCCAACGCGATCCGATGCGCTGCAATTCCTCGAAGTGATCGGGACGATCGATCCGGTAATAGTGGCCACCGCCGACCAGGCAACGGTATACGGGATATGCCTCTGGATCCATCTGCGCCTACCAGTTATCTTCCGGCGCTGCCATGCGCCCCTTCCTCGACCGCCTTTCCGAACTGCTTCTACAACGCCACCCCGATGATCCACGATCCATTGCGGTGGTGTTGCCAGGCAAACGGGCCGGTCTGCATCTGCGAAGGTATCTCGCCCTTGCCAAGGGAGGCCCACTGTGGAGCCCGGAGATCCTGGATATCGGAGCCTTCCTGCAGCAACTCGCCGGCGTGGAGCAGGGCACCACCATGGAACTGCTGCTCCAACTCTTCGATACCTACCGCGAACTGCGGGGTGCCCAGGCCGAGCCATTGGACCGCTTCCTGGAATGGGCACCGACCACCTTGCGCGACCTGAGCGAAGTGGATGCGCACCTGATCGACCTTGACCGTTTCTACAAGGACCTGCGTGCGTACCATGAACTGGAGGAATGGAGCTTCGGCCTGGGCGATCTGAGCCCCCTACAGGAACGGACCAACCAGGAATGGCGGGCCACCGGTGACCTGCACCGTGCGTTCACCGCACGCATGGAAAAGGACCGCGTGGGCACCTCCGGCTTCGTCGCACGCAAGGCCGCGGGTGTGGCAGGCGGATCCGATATTTTGCCCTGGACACACATCTGGTTCGCCGGTCTGAACGCGTTGGACCCCGCAACGACCCGAACGATCGAACTGATCCAAGCCCAAGGCCGGGCAAGCGTGGCCTGGGATGCCGACCCCTTCTACCTGGATGATCCACGCCAGGAAGCCGGACGCTACCTGCGACGTTCGATCGCCACCCTCGGACAAGGTGAACTGCCGCCGCAGCCGGGGATCATGAACACGACACGGCGGATCCGCAAGGTGAGTACACCCAACCCATTGGCCCAGGCGGTTTACACCGCACAACGCCTCGCCGCCATGACCCCGGATGAAAGAGCCGATACGACCGTGGTCCTTGCCCAGGAGGATCTGCTCCTTCCCCTGCTTCAACGAATTCCCGAGGAGCTTGGACCGGTGAACGTGACCATGGGCATCCCACTCTCCATGCTGCCGGTCCACAGCCTCGTGCAGCACTATCTCGACCTGTATGCCCATGCAGGTCGGCCGGACATCCCCGTCCGGTCGCTGCTCGCGGTCTTCATGCATCCGCTCTTGAACGAGGAGGGGGCCACGCACCGGATCATCGGTGGCATGAACACCATTCCGCACACCCATGTCGAACGACCCGCCGTATCCGAACTGATCCGCAAGTCCGGTTCATTGCATACGCCCGCGATGCTTCGTGCATTCGACATGCTGGGTGAACCCTCCGGTATCGGGGATGGCCTCCAGGCGCTCTTCGACCTGGTGGGCGTCTTGGCCCCGAACGACCCGATGGTACAAGCACAACTCGCCCATTCGCGCGGTGTGCAACAGCGGCTTGACCGGCTCCTCGGCAGGTTCGGCCACTCCCAGCTGGAGCTCCGCGCATACCGTACCATACGCGAACGGTTGCTGCGCGAAGAGAAGCTCTCGATCATCGGTGAACCCTTACGGGGAGCGCAGGTGATGGGCCTGCTCGAAACGCGGTCCTTGGACCATGCGCGACTCATCCTCGTTGGCATGAACGAAGGCACCCTGCCGCGCACCGACCCGCCCGCCTCCTGGATCCCGTTGGACCTGCGCCGCCACCATGGCCTGCCCATGCCCGCCGATGCCGAAGCGATCACCGCCTACAACTTCCAACGCGCCATGCACCTGGCCACCGATGTGGAATGGGTGCTGACCACTGCGGAAGGGAAGGAACCCGGCGAGCCATCCCGATTCATCGCGCAATGGGAACACGAGGTGGTAGGCCGGTCGCATACCGAACTGGTGGCCGTGGGAACAGCCGCTTCCGTTGCCGTACGCGGTATGCGACCGATCGTGGTGCCCAAGGACGCTGGGATCATGGCGCGGCTGCATGCCCTCTGCCAACGCGGCCTCTCCCCTTCGGCCCTGAGCACCTGGCTGCGTTGTCCATTGGACTTCTACTTCAAATACATCGTAGGGATCGAACAGGACGACCCGGCGGATGGCCGGCTGGGCAGTGACGTGCTCGGCAATGCGGTACACCGCACCTTGCAGCAGTTACTCTCACCATCCATCGGGCAGCAGTTAACCCCACCGTTCATCGCTGAGGCGGTGCGCCAGGTACATACCGTGCTACGCGATGAACTTGTGAAGGAACTACCGGGAGCCAGCCTGGATCACGGGCATTACCGGCTACGAAGTGATATGGCGGCCAAGGCGATCACCGACCATTTGCTCGCCGAGGAGCAACGCTGTGCGCAAGTTCATACGCGCATCCTCGCTCTGGAGGCTCAGGTACAGGCCGTATTGCCCAATGGGGCGTTGTTGAAGGGCCGCTGCGACCGTGTGGACCTGCGCGACGGGCGCTTGACGATCATCGACGTGAAGACCGGTGCGGTGAAGGACAGCGACCTGCGCCTGGCCGAACCCATCCGCGAGTGCATCACGCCGGAGCGTACCTATGCCCTGCAGTTGCTGGTGTACCTCTTCGCTTACATGAAACAACACCCGGAAGCGGATGCCGCAAGTGCGGCCATCCTTCCCTTGCAACGCCCCTCCCAGGTCGATGGCGAGTTCTTGAGCATGCGCGGTGGGATAGTCATCGAACGGTCGCAACTACCCGCGATCGAGCTATTGCTGACCGCTTTGGTGGACGAGTTGTGCGACCCCGATACGCCCTTTGCGCATCGTGAGCAGAGCCGCTATTGCAGGGTGTGTGTGGGCCTTGTATCCTGATCGTTCACGACCAGGATGACGCCGTGATCGGAGAACAAGAAATGATGCTCGATCCCGATCCGGGAACACACATGGGACCGGCCAAAAAAGAAAGGAGGCCGCAGCCTCCTTTCCTTTAAGTGCGATGTACGATCAACGGTAGACCACTTTGTGCGAGGTGGTGTTGCCGTTGCGCTTGAGCTTCACGTAATAGGCACCAGCACCCATGGTGCTGAGGTCCATCTCCCGCTTGTAGTTGCCTTCCAGGTCGCGCACGGTCTCGTTGAACACCGTTTGCCCGATGCTGTTGATGACCTCCACGGTGACATCCGACTTCGTGCTGTTCGCGAAGCTGAGGGTGAAACGACCGTTGTTCGGGTTGGGCTGGATCAGCACACTGCCATCCTCGGATGCGGGTGCCAGGCCCTTGTAAATGATCCCGGTACGGTCCGTTCCGCCCAATGAAACGTAATAGTTCCCATTGTTCTGGCGATCGGCCGTGTAAGCATCGTTCACCAGTTCGAATTCGCCCTGGCCCGTAACGGGGATCCGCAGCACCGTGTACTCCTGGCCTGCCTGCCAGTTCGCACCGGCATTGCTCAGGGATCGCATGCCGAAGCCCGCGTACACCGCGTAGCGGAAACCGCCCTGTTCGCGGATATTCCCGGACCGCTCCACGCCCATGTAATTCGCCACGGCCTCATCCTGTGTGCTCGCACCCAAGCTGGCGCTTGAATTCGAGTCCCAACGAATGGTGAAGACCATGGAAGAGAAGATCCCGGAGAAATCAGCCTCGGGACGCACCTTGACCTCCAGCACCCCATCGTTCTGGTACAGCCCGATATCGACGTTCTGTTGAGCAGTGGCCCACCCGGAAGCGGCCAATAGCAATGCGGAAAGTGCGGTCTTGCGGAATGTGCGGATCATGGTTGGTTGATTTTTCCGATCGGCACGACACACCTGGATACGGGCAGCGACGACCTTTCGGAGGCCGCAAGATAATCCGATGTCCGAAGGAACGCAAGCGATCGGTCCCGATAGCCAAAAACCGAACAGGGGCCCCTATGCGGGACCCCTGCGCGGTAAACCTGCAAGGAATAATGGAACCAGAACAGGCCAGGAAGACTGACCTTTCTGACCATATGACGAGGCCGAGGGAAAAGGGTTGCCAGCCCGATGGAAAAAAATCACCTGGTGAACTTGTAGCCCACCCCCCTGATCGAGTGAAAGTGCCTGGGATCCCGGGGCTCAGGCTCGAAATACTTCCTGAAACCGACGATGAAATTATCCACCGTCCGGGTGGTCGGGAACACATTATAGCCCCAGACCTTCTGGAGGATCTCCTCACGCGAGACCACCTCGCCCTCGCGCTCGATGAGCAGCCGCAAGAGCATCATCTCCCTCTGGCTCAACTCCTTGATCAAGCCTGCCTGCCCCTTCACCTCGTAACGCTGAAAATCGACCTCATTGCCCCCGAACGCATAGGAGGTCAGGACCGTACCAGCCGTCCGGCCCGCCGAGCGATCGGCCAGTTTGGCCACCCGCAGCAGCAATTCTTCCAACTCGAAGGGTTTGCCCAGGTGGTCCTCCCCGGTCTTGAGGCCCCGGATCCGGTCCACCGAGCCCGTACGCGCCGTAAGGAACAGGACCGGCGTGGCGTTGCCTTCCAGCCGGACGGTCTCCACCACCGTGAACCCGTCCATTCCCGGAAGCATGACATCCATGACCACCACATCATAATGCGCACCCCGTAAACGCTGTAGCGCGTCCGGGCCGGTCGCCACGGTGGTCACATCATATCCCTCCATCTCGAAATTGAGGCGCAGGGTCGAACGCAAGGCCTCCTCGTCCTCCACAAGGAGCAGGCGTGGTCCGGTGGCGTTCCCTTCCATTTCCGCAAAGATGGCCCACGGCTACCTTTGGTCCCCCGCAAAAGAAGGATGCATTTCACACCTCAACATGCCGAGGCGGCCACCGCCATGAAAGCCGGTACACTGGTGGAGCACTTGGACATGCACTTCGGCGTGGACCCACAGGGGCGACTGCAAGCGAGCATGCCCGTGGACCACAGGACCCACCAGGCCATGGGGCTGCTGCATGGTGGCGCCACCGCCGCCCTGGCCGAGACCTTGGGCAGCATGGGTAGTGCCATGCTGATCGACCTGAGCACCCACGCCCCGGTGGGGATGGAGATAACTGCGAACCACCTCCGCGGCGTGCAGGAAGGCCGTGTGATCGCCACGGGCGAACTGGTACACCAAGGCCAGAGAACGCATGTGTGGGACATCAGGGTCCATGACGAAGCCGGGCGGCTCGTTGCCATCTGCCGACTCACGAACATGATCATCGAACGCCGGTGAGCTCAGTCCCCGCACTGCGACAGGCCTTACGCCACTGTATCGAGGAACGCATCACGTTCGCCGCTTTCCGTGTGCCCGGTGGCCAGGTGACGCTTTGGGCGCAACAGACCCCCGAACTCGACCACTGCGAGAGCGGGCTATGGTGGGAACTGAACGATGTATTCCTGATCGCACCTTTCCGCCCGATCGAACGTACCGCCTTGATCCGATCCGATGTGGAATTGACCTTCGGCGATGCCGAACCGCATTGGCACCGGCTGTTGGAGTGCATCGGCACCACCACCCCTGCCCCCGATCACGACCGACCTGGAACCACACAGGCCGCGTATGAGGATGCCGTGGACCGGATCCGACAGGAATGTGCGAACGGGGCCATGGAGAAGGTCGTGCTGTCCCGAACGATCCGTATGGATGTAGGCAGGGACCAAGCCCCCCGGCTTTTCGTCGAGGCCGTGGAACACCGCCCGGATGCTTTTGTCGCACTGGTCTCCACACCGGACCATGGCCTCTGGTTGGGCGCCACACCCGAACGGCTCATCCTCGCCGAGAATGACCATGTGCGAGTGGACGCTCTTGCCGGTACCATGCATGCGGATAAGGCGCCGATGGATGCCACCGGTTGGACCGACAAGGAGTTGCACGAACAACGCGTGGTCACCAAAAGCATCGTCGGATCGATGATCGACCTGGGGGCCCGAACGATCCATGTGGAAGGCCCTGAGGTTCTGACCGCAGGTCCGGTGGCACACCTGTGTACGCGTATCACCGCGAACGTGGATGGGCGTGCCATCGCGGAACTCGTGTCCACCATCCATCCAACACCTGCGGTCTGTGGCATCCCACGGGAACATGCCACGGCCCGGATCGCGACCATGGAGGACCGCGACCGCGAGCTGTATGCCGGTTTCTGGGGGCCGTGGAGCGCCGACGGACGAATGGAACTCTTCGTGAACATCCGTTGCCTGCAGGTATTCCGCGATCATGCCGAATTGCGGGTGGGCGCGGGCATCACCGCCGGCTCCGTTCCATCGCAGGAATGGACGGAGACCGAACACAAGGCCGACAGCTGGCGGCTGCTCATCCGCGATCCGAAACCGGCTTGATCGATGACGAGCAACCACTTCGCCGCTTCGGAACTGGCCCGGCTCTGCGCCGCGAAAGGCATCAAGTACGCTGTGATCAGCCCCGGCAGTCGCAGTGCGCCACTGGTGATCGCCTTCAACAAGCAGGAAGGCATCGAATGCCTGCGCGTGATCGATGAACGCAGTGCGGCCTTCTTCGCCATGGGCATGGCCCAGCAACTGCACGCGCCGGTGGCCTTGATCTGTACCAGTGGCAGCGCGGTGCTGAATTACGGCCCAGCCATAGCCGAGGCTTTCTACCAGCGCATCCCCTTACTGGTGATCACGGCGGACCGACCGGAGGAATGGGTGGACCAAGGCGAGGGCCAGGCGATCCGGCAGCAGGGGGTGCTCGCGTTGCACATGAAACTGAGTGTGCAACTGCCGCGTATCCTGACCGATGAACTGGCGCGATGGCATTGCGGACGCTTGATCAATGATGCGATCGACAGCACCCTGCTTCCCGTTCCCGGTCCGGTGCATGTGAACGTACCGTTCGCTGAGCCGTTATACGGCACCACCGAGGCCGTCGAGGCTTCGCGTTTCATCGCACCGGTGATGACCGAATCCTTCATACTACCGGACCACGCCCGCTGGTTGATCGGGCAACTTTCCGCGTGCAAGCGGGTGATGGTGCTCGCGGGCCAGGGCGTGTGGAGCGAAGGCATGCGGAAGCAGCTCGTCCAGTTCGCTGCGCTACCACAGGTGACCGTGCATACCGAGGCCACGACCAACCTGGACGAATCCGCATTCATCACCTGCATCGATCGTGTGATCGAGGGGGTGAGCGGGAGGAACGAGAACGACCTGCGACCCGACCTGCTGATCACCTTCGGCGGGGCGGTGGTGAGCAAACGCATCAAGACCCTGTTGCGCAAATGGCGACCAGCCCAGCACTGGAACGTGGATGCGGGGCAGCGTCATCATGACACCTACCAGAGCCTTACGCACGACATCGCCGTGAGCCCGGAGATCTTCTTCGCACAGATCGTTCAGGGCGTACAGCCCAACGAGAGTTTCTATGGCGAAGCGTGGAAGATGATGGATGAGAGCACGCGCGGCAAGCACAACCGCCTGATCGCCGCCGCACCATTCTGCGACCTTACCGTATTCCATACGTTGAACGACCGGATACCGGGTGGCACCGATGTTCATTTGGCCAACAGCACACCAGCGCGTTATGCGCAACTTTTCGACCGGGTGCGTGGGATCCGTTGGTTCGGGAACCGCGGCACCAGCGGCATCGATGGATGCACGAGCACGGCGGTGGGCGCCGCCTTCGCCACGAAGCGGACCACCACGCTGATCACTGGCGACACCGCGTTCTGCTACGACAGCAACGCCTTCTGGAACGACCACATCCCCCCATCCCTGAAGGTGATCGTGATCGACAACGGCGGCGGCAATATCTTCCGTTTCATCGAAGGCCCGGACAAGGATCCGGACCTCCTCCAATGGTTCGAGGCGCCCCATGGCCGCAGCATCGAACAACTGGTGAAGAGCTTCGACCTGCCCTACTACCATGCGAGCGAGCAGGCTTCATTGGAAGCAGGCATCGACAAGCTGTACGCGGTGCATGACAGACCAGCCGTTCTTCACATCACCACGGATGCGCGGACCTCTCCGCAAGTGCTCCGCGACCACTTCAACCAACTCCGCACCACATGAACGATGCACACCCGCTGCATTCGTCGTGTAGTCGCCGTCAACCTGCAAGCAATGAGCTCCCGCAACTGGAGGACCATCAAGGTCTACGAGGACATCAAATTCGAGTTCTTCGAGGGCATCGCCAAGATCACGATCAACCGACCCGAGGTGTACAATGCCTTCCGGCCGGACACGAACAAGGAGATGATCGATGCCATGGATATCGCACGTGAGGACCCGGCGATCGGCGTGGTGGTGTTGACCGGTGCTGGCGACAAGGCCTTCTGTAGTGGTGGCGACCAGAATGTGAAAGGCCGTGGCGGCTACATCGGCACCGATGGTGTGCCACGGCTCAATGTGCTCGACCTGCACAAACGCATCCGCGAGCTACCCAAGCCCGTGGTGGCCATGGTGAACGGGTACGCGATCGGTGGTGGTCACGTGCTGCATGTGGTCTGTGATCTGACCATCGCCGCGGACCATGCGCGCTTCGGACAGACCGGCCCCAAGGTGGGGAGCTTCGACGCAGGCTTCGGCAGCAATTACCTCGCTCGCCACGTGGGCCAGAAGAAGGCCCGCGAGATCTGGTTCCTCTGCCTGCAATACAGCGCGAAGGAGGCCGAGGATATGGGCATGGTGAACAA
Source organism: Flavobacteriales bacterium (assembly GCA_020848295.1). Classification (GTDB taxonomy): domain Bacteria; phylum Bacteroidota; class Bacteroidia; order Flavobacteriales_F; family PHOS-HE28; genus PHOS-HE28. The sequence goes on along the minus strand of JADLAI010000219.1, from coordinate 15,435 downwards.
GGTGGTGCCGCTCGCGGAACTGGAGGACACGACCGTGGAGTGGTGCCGGATCATGATGCAACGCAGTCCGCTCGCATTACGCATGATCAAGCGCGGGCTGAACGCGGAACTGGACGGACAACGCGGGTTGATGGAGTTCGCCGGTGATGCCACACTGATGTATTACCTGATGGATGAAGCACAGGAGGGCAAGACCGCCTTCCTTGAGAAACGGGCGCCGGATTTCCAGAAGTTCCCTAAGTTCCCGTAAGTGTTCGCCACAGAGGCACTGAGATGCAGGGGATGATACACTGGCTACACGCCTTCCGACCGCGCACACTGCCCCTCGCAGTGAGCAGCATCATCGCGGGCAGCGCAATGGCCATGATCGTTGATGGTCGTGTGGAAGGCACATCCTTCAGTGGCACCGTTCTCGCGCTGGCAATGCTCACGGCCATCCTGCTCCAGGTCCTGAGCAACCTGGCCAATGACCTCGGCGATCACCAGCACGGCACCGACAATGCTGGCCGCGTAGGGCCTCAACGGACCGTACAGAGCGGGTCCATCACCCCCGAACGGATGAAACGCGCCATGGTCATCTGTGGGATGCTCGCGTTCATCAGTGGCTGCGCCCTGATCACCATCGCGCTCGGCTTCACCCTGGGAACAATGCTCTTCCTGGCCATCGGCCTACTGGCCATCGGCGCAGCGGTGAAGTACACCTTCGGCAGGAACGCTTATGGCTACGCCGGGCTGGGCGACATCAGTGTGTTCCTCTTCTTCGGTATCGTGGGTGTATGTGGCACTTTCTACCTGCACACCTCGGCATTCGCATGGCCCGTGCTCTTCCCGGCCATCGCGTTCGGCCTTTTAAGCACCGGTGTGCTCAATGTGAACAACATGCGCGACATCGCCAACGATGCTGCCAGCGGAAAACGGACAGTGGTGGTGCGCATGGGATCGGCGAATGCACGCATCTATCACACCCTGCTCATCTGTGGTGGTCTCCTTGGCCTGATCGGGTTCGCTCTGCTGGCCGATCTCGGATGGTCGATGTGGCTCTTCCTCCTTGTTGCTCCCGGCTTCATCATCCACCTGAAGCATGTATGGTCAGCACCGGAACCCCGCGCCCTTGACCCACAACTGAAGGTACTGGCCCTGGGCACCTTCGCGACCGCTCTGCTCTTCGCAGCAGGCGTTATCCTTGCGGTATGATCGCGGCGCGCTGGATCGAACGCACCTTGCAACCCCGGTTCGAGCTGGGCACCTCCAAGGGTCCGATCCACGCACGCACCGTGTGGTACCTTCTCGCCTGGCACATCGAACGGCCCGAGGTCGTAGGCATCGGTGAGGCGGCGCTATTCCCCGGACACAGCAAGGAGTTCCCGGCGGATGTAAGGACGAAGTTGATCGAACTGTGTGCGGATACCACCGACTGGCATCGCCGATCGGGCACGGACCTGGTCGATGTACCCAGTGTGCGTTTTGCGGTGGAACAATGCCTGCGCGACCTCGAAGTGAGCGGCACGAAGGATCTCTTCCCATCGGAATTCACCCTCGGACAACGTGCGATACCGATCAATGGGCTGGTGTGGATGGGCGACAAGGCCTTGATGAGGCAACGCATCCGTGAACAGATCGACAAGGGCTTCAGCACCGTGAAAATGAAGATCGGTGCCATCGGGATCGAGGACGAACTGGAACTGCTGAAGTCCGTGCGTGCCGAATACGACGCAAGGGCGATCACCCTCCGCGTGGATGCGAACGGCGCCTTCGACCAACGCACGGTACGGGATGTCCTGCACCGGTTAGCTGAACTGGACGTGGAGAGCATCGAACAGCCCATCGCGCCCGGCTTGTATGAGGCGATGACCGAACTCTGTGCAGACACGCCGATCCCCATCGCACTGGACGAGGACCTCATCGGACTGAACCATCCGGCCAACAAACGCGACCTGCTCGAGACCGTACGGCCCCAACACATCGTGATCAAGCCGAGCCTTGTGGGTGGCTGGGCCGCCGCACAGGAGTGGATCGAACTGGCCCAGGCGCACGGCATCGGCTGGTGGATCACCAGTGCCTTGGAGAGCAGCATCGGTCTCAACGCGATCGCACAATGGGCGGCGACCCTTCCGCTGGACCGAGCGCAGGGCCTGGGCACCGGGTCGGTTTACGCGAACAACATCCCCGCGCCCCTTGAGGTGGAGAACGGTGCGCTCTGGTCCCGTCCCGAAAAAGCCTGGGATATCAGCGGGATCATCTCTCCCTGACCTTCCATCGTCCCCTTCCTGTTGCGAACTTTGGGGCATGGCCTTCGTGTTCGACACGATCACTGTTGATGGGAAGCCGCTGCGCTCCGTGGATGCCATGGCCCATTTCGACCGACTCGGCCGAAAGGTCAGGGATCAGCCATGGACAGGGCCATTGACCACGCTGGTGTACCAACTGCTGTGCTATAGGACCAAGCCACTCCACGTTCAGACCAGCGGCACCACCGGGCCACCGAAGAACCTCAGGATCCCGCGTCGCGACCTGGTGAACAGCGCTCGCCTGACCGCTTCGGTCTTCGATCTGAAGAGCGGTGACCGTGCCCTGTCGTGCCTTCCTACCGCCTTCATCGCCGGTAAGATGATGATCGTGCGCAGCATGGTGCTCGGCCTGGACCTGCACCTGATCGACCCGCGCGGTAGCGTTTTGGACAACCTGCGGACAAGGGACCGTTTCCGTTTCGCGGCCATGGTACCGCTGCAGCTACACCGCGCCATCCAAGAGGATCGCATCCGGGTGGAGGAGCAGTTCGATACCATCCTGCTCGGTGGCGGCCCGGTGAGCACCGTCCTTGTAGAGGACATCGCCAGCCTAAGCACCAAGGTGTACCAGGGCTACGGAAGCACCGAAACGGTGACCCATGTGGCGGTGAGAGCGCTGAATGCGAGCGCGGATGCGCATGCGTTCGGGACCAACGCGCCATTCCGCGCGATCGGGAACGTGAGCTTCGGGCGGGATCCCCGTGGATGCCTGGTCGTTTACACACCGCACCTCACGGCGAAGCAACATGTTACGAACGACCTGGTGGAATTGCTGGACGATACGCGCTTCAGGTGGCTCGGACGGTTCGACAACGTGATCCTGAGCGGCGGTAAGAAGATCTTCCCGGAGCAGCTTGAAGCGAAGACCGCCGGTGTGATCCCATATGCCCACTATTTCACCGCAGCGCCGGACGCGGTGCTCGGCCAAACCGTGATGCTCGTCCTGGAGACCGATCGGCCGCAGGATGAAGTACTGCCCGAGGTGATGGAACGCCTGATGCAGGCACTGGACCCACACGAATGGCCGCGCCGCGTGCAGGCCCTCCGCCACATGGAACGGACCGGCACGGGAAAACCGATCCGACTGTGAACCCGGTCGACCTCCTGCTCTTCCTGCTCTCCTATGCAGCCGTGTTCCTCATCGTGGTGTGGCCGCTGCACGCGATGTGGATCCTCTTCATACGAAAAGAGCGGTACGACCCCAGGTTCCATCGACAAACCTCCTACTGGCGACTCTACTTCCTGGTCTTCGGAACGGCCTTGCTCATCGCTTTCGGCCTGAACCTGCTGCACCGGCCATGATACCATCCACGCATTCAATACCAGCCGATCCGCTTGGCCTCTTTCCGGATGCCTTCTCCGCGAAACAGGTTCCGTAGGCCCCGCTACGCAACGATCCCGTCGTATCGCACAGCGAAAAAATTGCAGCGCATCTTTGGACCACCCCTTACTGCGAAATGGTATTATTCCGAAAAGGGTATCAGAGCAATTCTTTCCGCGGAATGGTGGAAGCCGATCACTTCATGTTGTTCACCGCCTCTGCATCCAGGGGTTCATCGTCATCGTCCAGCGGCTTGCTCACGGTGTAGGTGCGCCACTTCTCCAATACGGCCTGCATGTCGGCAGGCAATTCGCTCTCGAAGTGCATGCGTTCCCCGGTGATCGGATGATCGATGTCGAGTGTGCGTGCGTGCAGGGCCTGCCGCGGCAATGCCTTGAAACAGTTCTCCACGAACTGCCGGTACTTGGTGAAGGTGGTGCCCTTCAGCACCCGGTCGCCGCCGTAGGCCGCATCGTTGAAGAGCGGATGGCCGGTCCATTGCATGTGTACGCGGATCTGGTGCGTGCGGCCGGTCTCCAACTTGCATTCCACCAAAGTGATGTACCGGAACCGTTCGATCACCCGCCAACGGGTAACGGCCGGTTTACCTTGATCACCGTCCGGGAACACGGCCTGCACCGTTCGATCCCGCACACTGCGGCCGATGTGGCCCTCGATCACCCCTTCCTCCTCCGCGAAGTCGCCCCAAACCAACGCATTGTAACGCCGGTCGCTGGTGCGGTCGAAGAATTGCCGGGCCAGGTGCGTCAGCGCTTCCTCGGTCTTGCCGATCACCATCACACCGCTCGTGTCCTTGTCCAACCGATGGACCAATCCAGGCCTCGGGATCTCCGCGCCCGGTGTGCTGGGCAGCTTGCCGAAGTGAAAGAGCAAGGCGTTCACCAGTGTGCCGGTCCAATTGCCATGGCCGGGATGCACCACCAGTCCTGCCTGTTTGTCGATCACCAGGATGTGCTCATCCTCGTACAGCACACGCAACGGGATGTCTTCCGGCAGGATCTCCGTTTCGCGCTGGGGATAAGGCAGCACGATACTGATGGCGTCCCCCGGCTTCACCTTCTGGCTCGGTTTCGCCACCTTGTCATTCACCAGGACATTACCTGCTTTCGCAGCGACCTGGATCCGGTTGCGCGAGGTGTTGGCCAGCCGATCGAACAGGAACTTGTCCAACCGGATCAGCGACTGTTTGGGGTCGCAGACGATACGGTGGTGCTCGTAGAGCTCCTGCTCCTCCCCGCCGGTGTCAAGTTCCTGGTCCATCAGTGCTGGACCACCATGCGGCCTTGGGCTTGCAGCCTACCATCCTGATCCAGCACGCGGAGCACGTAGAGGCCGTTCGCCACATCGGTCGTACGCATCATCGCAGTCCCGTTCAACCGCTCGTTCCGCACGATACGTCCGGTCGCATCGATGCACTCCACCCGCAGGCCGGCCACCAGGCCATCGGCCAGTGCGATGCGCACTGCATCAGTCGCGGGATTCGGGAAGATGAGGAGCCTGCCGGGGTGCTGTTCCTCGCCCGATCCCGCCCAGGGATCCTCGGCAGCGACCATCACCGGGCGCATCATGAGCGAACCGTTGAAGCTCGTGTTCTGGAAACTGCCCGTGGTCTTGTAGAAGATCCTCGTCCGGTTGTTGCGGTTGCGGTCGAAACCCAGGTTCATCTTCACCGGGTTGGTCTGCACCCATCCCACGTAAATGGTGCCCTCCACCCGGATCGCACTGTCCAGCGGGTACTCGACGAACTTGCCGATGCCATCCATGCGGTATTCCGGGGATGAGAAGGAGAAGTTCTGGTGCTGGATCACTTCGGGGCTCAAGCTGCTCCATACCGTGAGCAGGAAGGAACCCTGCCATGGGCCGGGATCGGGAGGTTGGTTGGCGATGGGGTTGAAATACATGCGCACCGCTCGCAGCGAATCCGGACCGACCAGATCGAAACGATAGGCCAGTTTCGCACCGGCGCTGTTGAGGCTGTAGCCCATCTCCGCCGAGCCATCGTCATACGCGTAGTAGTTGCTCAACTCTTGCGTGAGCCGCATGGTATCGTTGTACAGATTGATGTCCGGCGTGGCTTCCGCAAGGAAGCGGACATCATGGAAAGCCACATCGCTGGACGCGGTGTTGTCGAACACGAAGAAGTTCGGAGCACTATTGATCGGGTGCGTACTGCTGATGATGGAGGCCGCGTTGCCGTTCGGGCTCACCCCGTTCACCACATCGATGAATGGGCCACCTTCCTCATTCACGGCGGTCATGCCGTATTCGATCAAGCGGTCGTTGATGTCCAGGTTCCTGATCCGTTCATTCACCTGCAGGGCCATGGCCGAACCCGGTGCAGCTTGGAACTGGTTGAATGGTATGGCGGTGTATGTCTGTAGGATGCTCGCCTCGGGCATCACCCAGGCCACATCCACGATGCGCACATCGTTGTAGGTGCGTTGACGACCCAATCGCACGTAGTCCAAGTGCCAATGATCGAACGAACCACTGAGCGTGGCGTAGTTCACGAAGCGGAACTGGAAGCCAGGCTTGAGGAAGCGTGTTTGTGTGATCGGCACAAGGACCTGCTGGAACGGTGCCTGATCCACATAAGGGATGCCCCATGACCGGTACCAGGTATGCTCATCCGGCGCATAGAATTCGAGCAGCAGGCTGTCGATCACCTGCGGGAAGGTATCGCCACTGAGTCCCTTGGCCTGGTAGAAGAAGCTGAGGTAGATCGAATCACTGGCGGGGTACTCCAGGTCGATCGGCACCGAGGTGAGCTTGTCGGCACGGCCGTGGGACGTGTAGTTCTCGAAGTCGTATGGATAACCTGTCCGCGCCAGGCCATCGAAGGTGGCCACACCGATGGTGGGCGGATCGACCGGATAGGTCCCGTTGATGTACACATCGTCCTCCTGCCAAAGGATCAATGGCGTGGGCACATTGTTCATCATGTATGTACCCCCGGCAGGCGGCACCGCATATACCAAAAGCGAATCCTGGACCAACGAAGGGGTTGGGATGTGGATCGTGTCCGGCGGTGGTGCGCTGAGCGAATCGCGGATGTTGTAGGCCGGCCAACCCTCGACCACCGTGCTGGTGGGCGGATAAACGGACAAGTCCCACACGGTGACCAATACGCTTGGGAGCGGGGTGCGCACGGTGACGGGTGGATCACTGGCATCAATGACGGTATGGTAGGTGGTGTCCGTCATGTACCGCATACCCGGCGTGGACACCCCACCCACCTCCAGGTGATAACGCGTATGATCCAGGCTCACTCCGGGATCATCTTCGGTCACGTTCCGTTTCCGCGTACGGTCAATGGAGAAATCATCCATCAATGGGATCCGGAGCGTATCGAAGAGGTAGTTGAAGTAGCGATGGACCCCATCGTCGGACTTCATCCTGGCCGCTCCTTCCACGGGCCTGGCCGAAAGTGCTTGGAGGACTTCTCCTTGCGCCATGGCACCCAGGCCCACGCCACACGCGACGATGGCCATCCAAGTCCTACTCTGCTTCATCCAAGGTGTCTGTTTCGGTGTAGCGGGCCGGGTCGTTCCACCCTGCCTGGGGGCGCAGGCCGGTCGTATCCGCCGTCAACCAGATGTCGATCGTGCTTCCCAGGGAAATGCGGTTGTCCGAACTGGCCGATGGTGATTGTCGATGCACCCTGGCCAACGTGGAATCCGCCGTGGTATTGCACCCCACGCACTCCACCAGCACACCCAGGTTCAATGAGGCCATGTTCAACACTTGTTGCACCTCGACATTGGTGAGACCGACGAGGTCCGGTACAGGGACGCGCTGACCGTGGTCTCCGCTGCCCAGGACCAAGGTGATGGCTTCGCCTTGTGCGATCCGCGCATCCGCGGCGATGGGCGCCCCGTTGTACAATTGGGCGATCACACAATCCACGCACGGGTCCGGCTTGTATTGAAGTTCCTTCACCTTGAGGCCGATGATGTCCAGGACCGAAATGGCCTGCCGTTTGGAAAGGTCGACCAACCGGGGCATGTCGATCATCTTGGGCTGGCTGGCATTGAGCACCAGGTAGATCTTACGATCCGGTTTCACCTCAAGCCCCGCATCCGGATCCTGGTCCACCACGCCTCCCTTGGGCATCTCGTTCGAGTAGATGGAGTCGACCACCTCGAAGCGCAGGTCGCGTGCAGCCAGGGTGGCACTGGCCTCTTCCAACGACAGTCCCTTCAGATCCGGGACCCTGGCCGTGGTACCGTGCAAGGTGTACGTGCGGAGCCAGAGCCAACCCGCAAAGAGCAGGAAGGCCGCCAACACCACCGGGGCCAGGGTATGGAAAAGGCGGGAGCGCATGGAACGGGGCGGCCAAAGATAGCCGGAGCGGGTGGCGGCGGTTCCACAGGGCTTCGTTCACAGTTCCAACGTACATCATGCATCGCCACGGCCCATGCCTCACCAGCTTTGCGTCGAACCAACCCACATGGCCCCTTCCCTGATCGCCGTTTGCCGCGGCGGGTATACCGGCGAATCCGTCATCAGCATGCAAAGCGCGCGCACCATGATGGAAGCGCTGGATCCAACGCGATACGAAGGCCTTTACGTACAGGTGGAACGATCGGGGTGGACCTGTTCCCGGGCCGATGGGCGATCCGTACCCTTTGACCGCGCCGCTTTCACCGCCGACCGAGGGAACGGCCCGGAGCGGTTCGCAGCGGCCTTGATCGCGATCCACGGTACACCGGGCGAGGACGGCAGGCTACAGGGCTACTTGGACATGCTGGGGATACCTTACCAGACCGGAGGGGTCCTGGCCATGGCCCTCACCATGAGCAAGTACAGCACCACCGGGATCCTGCGTCAAATGGGCTTCCAGGTCGCACCATCCCTGTTGCTTCGTACACGCACCGCTGATAGCGAGCAGCGCATTCTGAAGGAGGTCGGCCTGCCCTGTTTCGTGAAACCCGATGGAAGCGGCAGCAGCCTCGGGATCAGCAAGGTGAAGGCGGCTGAGGACCTGCCCGCCGCATTGGACAAGGCCTTTGCCGAGGATCGGTCCGTGATGTGTGAGGGCTTCGTGCGGGGGCGTGAATTGACCTGTGGGGTGATCGGCCTGCCAGAAGGCGTACAGGCACTCCCGGTGTGTGAGATCAGGACCACCAACGAGTTCTTCGACTACCATGCCAAATACCATGCGGCGGATACCCAGGAGCTCATCCCTGCTCCGATCCCCGATGAGGTGACACGCATCGTACAGGACCGCTCCGTAGCGATATACGAAGCCCTCGGTTGTAGGGGCATGGTGCGTGTGGACCACTTCTGGGTGGAGCCTGGGGCAAGCCCGACCGACGTGGTGACGATCGAGGTGAACACCACACCCGGATTCAGCGGCGCGAGCATCTTCCCGAAGATGTTGAATGTCGCTGGCATCGGAGTACCGGGTGCGATCAATGGCCTGGTGGCGGGGATGCTTCAGCGGTAGCGCGTAGCAAGCTTGGCCACGAGGGCATCCACGGCTCGCCGCCGATGGCTGATGGCATTCTTGGCCGCAAGGTCCATCTCCGCGAAGGACCGATCCCAACCCTCAGGCACGAAGACAGGGTCATAACCGAAGCCTCCCCTACCACGGGGGGCACCGGCGATGGAACCACGGACGACCCCTTCAACCGTAAGGGCACCCTGCTCATCGATCAAGGCGATCACGGTTCGGAATCGGGCGGCGCGTTCCTTCCCCTCCAACTCCATCAGGAGCCGGGCCATGTTCGCCTTGGGGTCGCGCTGAGGGCCTGCATACCGCGCGGAGTACACACCGGGAGCGCCTCCAAGGGCATCCACCTCAAGCCCGGTATCGTCGGCGATGCATGGCAGACCACAGCGATCGAAGGCATACCGCGCTTTCTCCATCGCGTTCGCCTCCAGGGTCGTGCCTGTTTCCGGAAGTTCCGTTGGAAGACCTACGGTCGTGGCTCCGAGCAGCTCGAATGTTGCCGGAAGCAGGGCTTTCAGTTCGGCCACCTTCCCTTGGTTGCCGGTACAGAGGACGAGACGTCGCATGGTGCGAAGATCATGACCTTTCCATGATCCCTCGCCGTGGCATGGCCTACCTGCCGGGTTGGCCGACCGGAGCCGGCGCCTGCTTGCGGTCGGTGAGGGCGAGCACGATGCAGAGGATGGCGAGGACATGTACGGGCACCGTGTAACGCGATTGGATGAGCATGGGGATGTGGATGAGCCACACGTAGCCCACGGTGGCCAAGAGGTAGCGCCGGGCATACCAGCGTCGCGGGTCGCGGATCACGGAGATGAGGAGGAAAGGAAGACCGAGACCGAACGTAACGAAGGTGATCAGGAATGGGATGAGCGCCTTGGCCCAGCCCATGGCCCCGGCGGGTCGCCCCACACGCGGATGTTCACCGGGGCTAAGGCGATAGATGACCCGCTCCATCGGCAGGTTGATGTTCGTTACCCACAATCGCACCGACGTGTACAGGCGCGAGACGAGGTAGTACCATGGATCCGCTTTGATCATGGCCCAGTTCTCTTCACGAATGGCTTGGTCCAATGCGATGGTGTACGCAGGCGACCTTGTGGCCCAGACGTTGTGTTCCATCATCGCTGGGACGTGTGCGCGGTCCTCAGGCGTCATCGCAGTTGCCGCGCGGGCCTCGATCCGGTCCCACTGTTCCTGGTAGGCGGAATAATATCGAGCGGCGTTGGCCTCATCGACCCATGGGATGATCTCCCGACCGAAGGTGTTGTACTGGAAATAATGGACGGTGCCGTAACCAGGAAGCCGCAGTTGCCAGAGGCCCAGGTTGGAGATGACGGCACTCCCGGTCAAGGGTACCGGCTTGAAGTAGCCGTGTGTACGCAGGTTCCAACAGGCGAAAAGAAAGGGGCCAAGAAGCACGAACCCGGCGATCACGACCAGGTGCCTTTTGCCCGTCGCGATCCATTGTGCCCTGGGTTCCAGGAACAGATCAACGACCAAGAGGAAAAGGGGGAGCAAGAGCACGATCGGCCTCACCCAGAAAGCGACCACAAGAAGGAGGATCCTGACCCACGGATCGTGAAGCCTGCCCATGCCACGGCCATAGCTCAAGGCCAGGGCGGTAAGCAGGAGCACCATGAGCGGCTCCGGGAAGACCTGCCCCACATAGTACAGCAGTTGGAGTTGTGGGAGCATGGCAAGCAGGAACACATTCCGTCGGAGGTCAGCGTCCTCCTGGGTCCGCAGGTAACGAAGCACGAGCCAAAGGGCCAGCAGGTACAAGGCCCCTTGCACCAGGCCCAGGAAGAACTTGGACTTGGAGACCATCCGTACGACCATGAGGAAGGCCGGGTATCCGTGGGTGCGATGCACCTCTACCGGCACCGGATCATAGATCCCGTCCCATACCGAGAACCCACCATGGGTCATGCTCTCCGCCAAGGCGAGGTAGGTCGCCTCATCGGGCGATGGAGGTTGTGGCAAGGCGATCGCGACCAGTAGGAGCACCACATGCAGGGCCATGAGGTAGCCTGTGAACCGACGGCTCCGGAGCCACCGTCCGGACCACATCCGCCTGTTCATGGCCGCTCCGACACGATCCGTATGACCCTCCTTCTCATTCATCCGGTCGCGCATGGGTGGAGGCCACGAGGGTGGTCCTCACCGCATATTGCGGCTTGCCCCGCTGCATCAGGTACAGGCGACCGAGGTATTCGCCGATGAGGCCCAGTGTGAGCAGTTGGATCCCGGCGAAGACCAGGACCACCGATACGATCGAGGCCCAGCCCTGCGGAGTGCCCTTGAAGAAGTACTCATACACGGCCACCATCGCGATCAGGAAACCGATGATGCTGAACACCGCTCCGATAAGGCTGCTGATGCGCAGGGGCATCACCGAGAAGTTCACGAACATCATCATCCAGTGCCGCACGAGCTTCCGCAGGGTGTAGCCGCTCTTCCCTTTCACACGCGGGGCATGGCGCACCGTGAGCCGACCGATACGCCGTGTGTTCTCCAGGATCAGGCCATCGATGTACGGGTATGGACCCGTATATCCCACGATCCGATCGCGCAGGAACCGGTTCACGCACCTGAAACTGGACAGGTACAGGCCCTTCGGCTTGTCGATCATGAAGCGTGCCATCCGGTCGTTGAACAGACTGCCGAGATTGCGGAACAAGGAATGGTGCTTCTGTTCGTACCGCGTATAAACGACATCCAATTCCGGATGTGCCCTGGCATGCTCGAACAGCTTCACCACCTCCGATGGCGGGTTCTGGAAATCGTCGTCGATGTTGATGATGTATGCTCCGCTGGCGGCCGCGTAACCCGCCATCACCGCGTTGTGCTCGCCGAAATTGCGGGCCAGATCGATCGCGATGATCGGCATGGGGGCGGCCGCACACAGGCGTTGGATCACGGACCAACTATCATCCGGGCTGCCATCATTGACCAACACGAGTTCCACCCCATCGGGGAAATGCAGCCGGGCCAGTTCATGGACCAAGTGCTCGATGCTCGCGGCGCCGTTGTATACCGGGATGACGATGGACAGGGCGGTCATGACCGTGGCTTACGTGCGACGATGAAGAGCGAGCCTCCGAACGGAAGCGTCACCCCGCGACCCAACAAGGTTCCTTCAGCAGCCACACAGCGCCGGAACAGGGCATTCATCCAAGGGTGGAATGGCGTGACATCGCTGGCTGCCGGAGCAGGTAGGATCTTACGTCGAAGGACCATGAGCGGGAACAGGAATGTGTTCCAGTACGATGCGAAGATGGGTTGAAAGCCGTGCTTGCGCAACAGTGCCAGCATCTCGTTCCGGGTGAAACGACGGACCTGCCCCACGGCACGATCGTGGTACGAAAGCATCCACTGGTAGGCCGCCAGGTTGATCACACAGAGACCTCCGGGGCGCAACACCCGGTGGAACCCGGCCACGGCCGCATCCACATCGATCCTGTATCCGAGCACATCCGAACTGACCAGCGCATCGAAGCATGCATCCTTGTAAGGCAGTGCGTCCACTGAACCAACGGTGACCTGCGCTCCCGTTTTGGTCCGGGTGAAGGCACAGGCCTGTTCAGCGATGTCCAGGCCATGCAACGCTGTCGCCGGGAAAGCCTTGCCGATCACCGAAAGCGTGCCACCAGTCCCACAACCCGCATCCAAGAGCGCCGATGGAGCGGGATGATATCGTCGCAATGCATCACGCACGTTCCCATGCAGACCTTGGTACCACCACATGGTATCCTCGAGCGCTGCCATGCGCTCGTACTCCTCGGCCACCATGCTCATAGGCCCTTGAGCTTGAGGTATTCCTTGCGGTCCCGGAGGTACTCCTGCGGATCGTATGGCTGGTCACAGAAAACGGCCAGCACGGTATCGGCGCTTTCGAAGACGATGTGGTTCCAGATACCTGGTGGAATGAACAGGCCCTGCTCCGGGCTGTCCAGCACGATCCGGCAGTGGGAACGACCGTCGTCGAGGATGGCCGAGACCCGGCCGTGCAGGCACACGAGCACCTGCGTACAGGTGCGATGCGCATGATCCCCGCGGATGCCACCCGGCTCCACGCCGGTGATGGTGAACACGCGCTTGATCGGGATGCCCAGGCTTTCGCCCCCAAGGTCCGGCAGCACGGTGAGCGTACCGTTCTGGATGTGTTGCCAGAAGCGCAACTGGACCAACGATCCGATCGTGGAACCTTCCATGGTGGTCATTGGTGGAATGCCTTGATCGTGCGGATCACCTGATCCTGTCCAGCCTCGGTCAGTTCCGGGAAAAGCGGCAACGAAAGTACCGTTCCGGCCAACACCTCGGTGATCGGCATGGGACCCGTCCGCAACCTACCGGCATAAGCGGGTTGGAGGTGTACCGGATGTGGGTAATGCACGGCCGCACGCACCCCATTCTTCCCCAGATGTGTGAGTAGCGCATCCCGCGTTGCTCGATCCTCGGCGCGTACCACGTACAGGTGGTATACCGCTTCCACACCGGGAATTTCCGGAGGAAGGACAAGAGGAAGGCCCGCAAGCGCCTTGGAATAAGCTGCGGCCAAACCGCGTCGGCATTCCGTTGCAGCGGGCAAGTGGCGCAATTTCACCGAGAGGATGGCCGCCTGCAAAGGGTCCAACCGGCTGTTCCAGCCTTCCTGCAAACTGCATTGGGGCTGCTCCCAGCCATATTGCCGGATCCGCCGCAATGCCCCGGCCAGTGCCTCATCATTGGTGATCACCATGCCAGCATCGCCGATGGCGCCAAGATTCTTCGTCGGGTAGAAACTGAAGGTGGATACATCGCCCACGGATCCGACCATACGACCATGGTACAAAGCGCCGTGTGCCTGGGCGCAATCCTCGATCAACCGAAGCCCGTATTCCCGGCAGATCGCCGATAGTGCATCGAGGTCCGCAGGGTGGCCATACAAATGGACGGCGACCACGGCCTTTGTGCGGCCAGTGATCAGTTTCCGCACCTCCTGGGGATCGATGGTACATGTCGTTGGATCCACATCGGCAAGGACAGGTGCCGCACCGCTCATCCCAACCCCAGCGACCGTGGCCACGGCCGTGTGCGACACGGTGATCACCTCATCGCCCGGGCCTATTCCGAGCGCACGCAAAGCCAGGTGGATCGCATCGGTGCCGTTGTTCATCCCGACCCCATGCGCCATGCCGACATAGGTCGCGAATTCCTTCTCGAACCGGGCCACGTGCTCTCCCAGGATGTACGAAGGCCCCTCGAGCACCGTGCGCATGGCAGCATCGATCTCTGCCCGGAGAGCCAGATAGCCCGCGCGAGGGTCGGTCAGTGGTATCGTGGTTCCGTCCATCCGGTGGCTCGTGGCCCCAAAAGAACGGTACAGTGAACGGTCGCGAAAGCCCCTCCGACCTTTCCAGGGGTATTGACCACTCCGGTCGTCGGGTGTGGTTCGGCTTCCGCGATGCACCTTTGCGCCACTCCAGGACAGGTGTTCCGTCCATTCCTTGTGCATCACACGATCGGTCAGCCTTCCATTCTGAAGCGCCGCTGGTACCTCTTCGTACTGGCAGCCCTGTTGTTCCGGGGGCTTTTCATCGGGATCCAACTCCACTACCGTAACGACCCCGGCATTCCTGGCCACCTCTCGGTGGAATCGGGGGACACGAAGGGCTACCTGGACCCGGTGGAGAACCTCTTGGCGCATGGGCGCTACGAACCGGACTACCGGATGCCAGGGGTCGCGGCTCCCTATTGGATCGTGCGCCAATTCATTGATCCGGGCCCCAGCCGCGATGCGATCGTTGTGCTGCAATGGTTGTTATCCGGCATCAACGTGTATGTGCTTGCGCTCATCGCGCTGCGCATGACGGGCTCCGATCGCATCGCCCAGGTCGTGTTCTGGGCTTTCCTCGCCAGTGCGTACAGTAGCTGGTTCGATCCGGTGGTCGCCTCGGATAGCTTCTCCGTTTCGGCGCTCATCTTCCATGCGTACCTGTTACAATCCGCGATCGACAAGGATTCACGATGGCGATTGCTTCTGTGCGGCACACTGCTCGCCTGGTTCGTCTTCCTTCGCCCGATCGGGTTGTTGCTCGTGCCGCTTTCTGCCGGGTTGACCTTCCTGCATGCGGCGCGCAACAGGAGGTGGTCCCGGGCCTGGTTGCTGATGGTCCCCTTCCTCGTCCTTGACCTGACCTGGGCCATGCGGAACCTATCCGTACATGGCAAGTTCAGTCCGCTTACCAACCAGGGCTGGTTCCCGGAGGATTTCAGCCGGGAGATCCGTGCCCATGCCATGCACTTCGTGCAAGGCTATGGCGGCAACTACATCTGGTGGGCACCGGGGATGGACATCCGCTGGT
>JADLAI010000218.1 GCA_020848295.1 Flavobacteriales bacterium | reverse complement strand
CGACCCTCGTCGGAGATCATGTCCTGCCGCCACGGTGGATCGAAGGTCACCGTGACCTCCGGCGTGAACTCCGGCAGCGCCACCTGCAGTGCCTCGGTCACGTTGGCCAGGATGGATTCGCCCATGGGGCAGAATTCGGTGGTGAAGGTCATCAGGCACGTCACCTTTTTCGCTTCCATGTCCAGATCCAGTTCATAGATCAGGCCGAGGTCCACCACGTTGAGGCCCACTTCGGGGTCGTCCACGAGTTTCAGCGCCTCATACGCTTTGTCGAGCAGCGCTTTGCTTTCTTCGGTATCGGTCATTTCCCGAACGGTTTGTGGGTGAGCAGTTTAGCGACGTTCCAATTGTACAACACAGCGGCGGCCAGCAAGGCGATGGCTCCGACCTTCAAGAGCATGTCGCTGGATCTCAGGATGCCGCAGCCGAAAAGGACGAAGCCGACGAGATAGGTCACGCTCATGGCCGTGTACACCGGATGGCTGAAGATGTCCTTCGGACTCGGCATCTTGCCCAGTGCGGCCCGATGGCGGTACACCTTGTTCCAAACGATGAAGGGCAGCGTCTTGAAGGTCATGCCCAGGATGATGGAGGTGAGCCAGCCGAAGAAGATGGTGAAACCATAGAGCAGCACCAGGTTCGTTCGCTCGCCGGAGGTGCCCAGCAGCAGGGCGATCAGCACGATCAATACCAACGTGGGCAACAGGAGCAGGACCACCGCCAGTAGGGAGACCTTCATCTGGGCGTCCACCTTCTTACGGATGCGTTCCACGTACGCTTTGCGGCAGTACCAGGCGAATAGCAGCAATGCCACCAACACCATCACCACGGGAAGCAGGTTGAGCGCAGCGGGGAGGTGGAAGAGGAAGAAGAGGCCGTAGAGCATCAACCCCGCGTTCACCAGGATGAGCACCACCCCGAGCAGACGTGGGTTCGTGTACTTGGAGATGAGGAACATGGGGATCAGCCGCGAACCCACGCCCAGCACCAGCAGTAGGAACCAGCCCACCATGCCGAGGTGTGCGTGCAGGGCGAGGTAATGGACCGAGTCGCGGGCAAGAACGGAGGTGGTGAAGTTGAAGAGCAAAGCCAGTCCGAACAAGACCGTGAGCAATAGCCATACGGTGGCCGTGAAGACGAATACGGCATGCACGTTCTCCCGCTTGCTCTTGGAGATACTGATGGCGATGTTGGCCGCAAAGGCGAGCATACCGGCCACCACCAGTGAACCGCCGAGTTGTGCGGGCCAACCCAGGTCGAACACGAAGAATCCGTACACCAGCAGCGGGATACCCAAGGCGGCCAGCGCGAAGGAGGCGTGTGCCAGCCTGTTGCTGTACAGGTCGTTCTCGATGAGCACGGGTACAAGCTGGTGGCTGGCGCCGAGGATGATCATGGTGGCCCAGCCCAGGGCCATCAGATGCGTGACCGCCAGGATCCGCGGTTGGAACCAGTGCCCAGCGAACCCATCGCCCGAGAAGAGCAGCAGCACCGTGGACGCCAGGAACGACACGGCCGCATACGCATAGAAGGGGAGCACCACCTTGTGGGAGGTGGTGCGTGCCACATTGCCGCCCATCGGTGATCCGGTCATTCGGGCCGGAAGATGAAGAGCTTCACGTCGCCCTCGGCGATCTCCTTGACGCGGTACTCAAGTCCGCGCTCCACCAGTTCGGGCAACAGGAACACCGGGATCCGCTTGTGGTTCACATATAGCGCATGATCCTCGGGCAGGTGTTCCAGTTCGTCCAGGATGGTGTGCATGGGCAGGGGCATCTCCAGGTGGCGCACGTCGATGGTCCGTGTGCGGCCCTCGAATTTCCCTACCCAGGCTTCGAAGTCATCGCTGTTGGCCGGTGGTACTGTGTCTGGTAGCTGCACCTCCTGCGTCTTGAAGAAATAGGCGTTCCAAGTGCCACCATCGACCAGTTCGCTGTGTGTGCCGAATCCTTGTTTGCCCAGCATCTGGAGCAAGGGGATGGGCTCGAAATCGTTGATGATCTTCAGGGTCTCGCCAGGCTGAAGGGCCTTCACCCTGCCCAGGATCAGGCTGAAGGGGTCCTTGCCTTCGTTGAGGATCGGGCGCACGTCCAGCTCTTGCACCCGCTCGGGCTTCAGTTCCTTCATGAAACCGGGCCGTGTCGCCGTGCGGTCCTCCACGACTTCCTTCGTCGCACGGTCCACCGTGAAACCGAGTGGTTCCAGTCTGGCATAGAAGTCCTCTGGCGTACAGCCCCCGATCCTACTGGCCATGCCGATGGTGGCCCGCGAGGCCATGAGCTTGCGCAGCAACGGGTTGCGCAGCTTGTTGAACTTGGGCGAGATGCTCACGATGGCCTCCAACGCATCGGGATGCCCTCGCAGCAGTTCGGAGATCCTGGTGTTGGCGCCGATGGTCATGTGTGGCATTCGCTACGAGTGTGTGAAGATGATGGAGCAAGGTGTGGCGCACCCTTTCACCTCAATTGAACGACCGTTCCAATTCCTCCGCCTTCGGGAACAGGATATTGTTCTCCAGGTGGATGTGTACATGCGTGTCGTCCTCCAGCTCGTGCAGCAAGCGGAAGAGCAGGGTGTAGCTGGCGCATCCATCGCTGGGCACGTTGTACCCGGAGGTGAGCTCGTTGATCCGGTCCAGTTTACCGCCCACGCTCACGTGCTCCTTCACCAGGGTGTCAAGCTGGTCCTTGAACCGCCCCATGGTGCTGGTGGGCAATGCCTTTCCGGCGTTCTTCGCGGCTACCAATAGCTTGATGTAGGGGAAGAGCTTGTCTTCTTCCTCAGGCAGGTGCGCGGTGAATTCGGCGATCACCTCCTGTGTCAACTCGTTCACCTCGTGCAACTCGGGATGCTGTTGGCCATGCACCTGTGCCACCTTGGCGGCGTATTTGCCGATCTCGGGCAGGTTCTTCCGTAGGTAGCTGTGGTGGGTGTTCACGATGAAATCCGCCAGGAAGTCGATGTTCCAGTCGTTGTACGGCAAGGCCGTGGAGGTCTGCACCTTGTCCGCTTCGCGCAGTTCCTGTTCAATGCGCACCACGTCCAGGCCCTTGGCGGCGCAGGCTTCGCGCATGGTGAGGTGGCCGTTGCAGCAGAAATCGAGGCCGTATTTCTTGAACACCTCGGCCTTGCGCATGTCCTTGGTCACGATCTGCGCCAGGGTCTCCGCACCTGCGCCGTCGGGCCGCTTGGTGATCTTCACGCGCCACCATTTCGGTCCTTGTTCGAGGTATTCCCAGGTGAAGACGTCGCCCATTTCACCCTGCATCTGGTAGTACAACGGCTTGGGGTCATGGTCGTTGTGGATGGTGAGGCTTGCCCCCTTGTTCAGCGCATGGTAGCGGCTGAAGATGGTGGGGTGCTTTTCGCGTGGCGCCAGCTTGGTCACGTCCAGGATGTTCTCGTGGCTACTGGTCGCCTCGGTGATGTTGCGGGTGATCCTGACCTTCCACCACTGCGGGCCCTGCTCCAGGTATTCCCAGCTGTAGGCGTTGCCGTGCTCGGCTTCCAGGTGGTAGCGCAGCGGCTTGGGGTCGTGGTCGTTGTGGATGATCAGGCTTTCGCCGCCCTGCAGTTTGGCGATGCGCTCGAAGATGGTGCTGTGCTTCACGGCCGGTGCCAGCTTGGTCACGTCCAGGATGTTCATCCCGGCTTCCGCATGGCGCGGGGCGACCTTGCTGATCCTCACCTTCCACCATTGTGGCCCCTTCTCCAGGTAGTCCCATCCGATGACACCGGGGTGTGTGTGGCCCAGTTGGTGGCGAAGGGGGGCGGGGTCGTGGTCGTTGTGGATGATCAGGCTTTCACCCTCCTTCAGTTTGGCGATCAGTCCGAAGATGGTGCTGTGCTTCACGGCCGGTGCCAGCTTGGTCACGTCGAGGATCCGACCATCCGGGCTCTCTGTGGCATCCGGCTCTTTGCCGATGCGCACCTTCCACCATTGCGGGCCTTGCTCCAGGTATTCCCAGGTGTAGGAATCGCCATACAGATTGTGGAGCTGGAAGTACAGCGGCTTGGGGTCGTGGTCGTTATGGATGATGAAGCTGTCGCCATCCCGCAAGGCTTCCACATGAGCGAAGATGGTGGTGTGCTTCACTGCGGGAGCGAGCTTGGTGACGTCAAGGATCCGATCGGTCGTTGTTTCCATGGTTGGATGAATGGTATCTGCGAGCGCAAAGGTAGGCCCCGCTCAACAATAAAAGCAAATAAATACTTTTATATGTGATCCATTGAGGAGCGGAAATGGTGGCCGTATCCACACGGACCGATCCACGGTCTTTCGTGCAGGTCGCCCTCGGCATCCACGTGTTCATAGCGGATCGAACCGTAATGCGGGATGGTATTACATTGGCTGCGATGGGTCTGTTCCGCAAGAAGCCGCTGCGTACGGCCAACGCTCCCGAAGGCGAGATCCATGGTGGGCATGTGTTGGGACGGCACCTGAGCGTACGTGACCTCACCTTCTTCGGTATCGCGGCCATCATTGGTGCGGGTAGCTTCAGCAGCATGGGACAGGCCTGCTTCAGCGGCGGCCCCGGAGTGATCGTGCTTTTCCTCATGTGCGGTGTTGCCTGTGGTTTCACGGCCTTGTGCTACGCCGAGTTCGCAGCCCGCGTGCCCGCAAGTGGAAGCGCGTACACCTATGCGTACGTGAGCTTCGGAGAGCTCTTCGCCTGGATCATCGGTTGGGCGCTGCTCATGGAATACAGCATCGGCAACATCTATGTGGCCTTCAGCTGGAGCGGCTATTTCACGAACCTGCTGGAGGGCCTGGGGTTGCACCTTCCCGAATGGTTGACGATCAACTACCGTAGTGCGAGCAAGGCATTCGCGGAGGGAACGACAGGCGAGGGCCTGAATGCTTGGAACACCGCCCCAACGCTGGGTGGGTTGCGCATCATCTTCGACCTACCGGCTGTGATGATCAACGCGCTCATCACCTGGCTGGTCTATACCGGGGTGAAGGAGAGCCGTAACGCCAGCAACGCCATGGTGATCGTGAAGCTGGCGATCATTGCGCTCGTGGTGATCGTTGGTGTGTTCCATGTGGACATCAATAACTGGTCGCCCTTCATGCCGAACGGTTTCGGTGGTGTGATGGCGGGCGTGAGCGCGGTGTTCTTCGCCTACATCGGTTTCGATGCAGTAAGCACCCTGGCCGAAGAAAGCAAGGACCCGCAACGCGACCTGCCCCGTGGCATGATCTGGTCGCTTGTGATCTGCACCATCGTTTACATCGTGCTGGCGCTGGTGCTCACGGGCATGGTCAATTGGTCCCGGCTCGGCGTGAGCGATCCCCTGGCCGAAGTGTTCCAGTTGCGGGGTGTGAAGTGGATGCTCTTCGTGGTGAGCATCGCCGCCGTGGTGGCCATGACCAGCGTGATGCTCGTGTTCCAGCTTGGTCAGCCCCGCATCTGGATGAGCATGAGCCGTGACGGATTGCTTCCCAAGCGGTTCGCACGCATTCATCCGAAGTACAGGACACCCGGCTTCAGCACCATCGTCACCGGTCTTGTGGTGGGCATCCCGATCTTCTTCACCGACGAGACCTTCATCCTGGACTTCACCAGCATCGGGACATTGTTCGCCTTCGTGCTCGTATGTGGTGGTGTACTCCTGTTGCCACCACGGCCGCGTGAGAAAGGCCGCTTCCATCTGCCTTATGTCAATAGCCGGTGGGTGGCGCCCTTCCTGTTCGTGGTCGTTGCATCGCTCCTGGTATTGGCCGTTCCTTCCTATTTTCCCGGACTGCTCGTGATCCAGGGCCATGCGGCGCAGAATATCCCGCAACTCGTGTTCTGGCCACTTGCTGGTGTACTGGTGGCCATGGCACACCTGCGGCAATGGTCGCTGATCCCGTTGTTGGGCTTGCTCTCGTGCTGCTACCTGCTCACCGGCATGGCCGTGAGCAATTGGGCCTGGTTCGCGGTATGGTTGCTCATCGGCTTGTGTTGCTACTTCGCCTACGGATACCGCCACAGTAAACTCGCGCCCTCACGCCCATGATGTCCAAGACCAACCGACTCACGCTCTGGATCCTCATCTCCATGGTGATCGGTATCGTCCTGGGCTATGGCATGCATGTGGGCATGGAGGAGGACACACGCAGGGAGGTGGCCGAGAACCTGAAGATCCTCACCGAGGTGTTCCTGCGCCTGGTGAAGATGATCATCGCACCGTTGGTCTTCAGCACCCTCGTGGTGGGCATCGCGAAGTTGGGGGACATGAGGACCGTGGGCCGCGTGGGCGGACGTGCCTTGCTCTGGTTCATGTCAGCCTCATTGATCAGTCTGGTGCTCGGTATGGTGCTTGTGAATTTCCTGAAGCCGGGGGTTGGGCTTCATCTGGAAGCCGGTGGGGATGCCGCCGACGTGATCGGCAAGACGGGTGTGTTCACCCTGAAGGATTTCATCGCGCACCTGTTCCCCAGGAGCGTGGTGGAGGCCATGGCCACGAATGAAGTGTTGCAGATCGTGGTCTTCAGCATCTTCTTCGGCGTGGCCTGTGCCAGCATCGGCGATTACGCCAAACCCGTGGTGAAGCTGTTGGAGAGCGTCGCCCACGTGATCCTGAAGATGGTCGGCTATGTCATGAATTTCGCACCGCTCGGTGT
>JADLAI010000217.1 GCA_020848295.1 Flavobacteriales bacterium | reverse complement strand
GTGAACTCGGCACGAAAACGCGATTCACATGAACACATCCCAACTATTCACCGTGGTCGGTCTGTCACTTCTTTCGGTGGTGGCCCGTGGGCAATGCACGGTAACAACTGCGGTTGATCTTCAGCAGGCCCTTGCCAACACTACGTCGGGTACCATCCAGGTCTGCGGCGACATCAACTTGGGTGACCTTCCGGTTGATGCATTCCCATTGGACCTGCAGCCCAACGTGACGTTGCAAGGTGACTTTGACCTCATGACCAACCCGACGGGAAGCACCATACGGATGCCCTATCAGTTCAAGGAGGACATGAGTTGTCGTTACGGTAAACCCATTTCAGGCGCAAAACCGACCGGGTTCGCATTCAACATGGGGTCGGGCTCCACAATCCGGGGCATCCATCTTCAAGGCCCCTCCAACTTCATCAAGGATTGGAGGTATTACCGATTGCTCGGGAACTGTTCGGCGCCTGAAACACCTCAGGTGGAAGGACTGAGCAGTGGTATCAGTGTGCGAACCGATGGCTGCACCGTTGAGAAGTGCGAGATCAACGGGTTCTCCTATTTCGCCGTGCTCGTGGACGTACAGGACGCTAATGCCACGTTCACCTTCGCGAAGAACTTCATCCATCATAACAAAATGCGCGGATACGGATACGGCATTTGGGTCGCGGGGCGCTCGTTGAGTCCTTGCACATCAACAGCAGATTGCCCCGGCGAGCCGATCCCACCATCGACCATGGCGAACTTCAAAACGACGGATGTGCCGGGTTTGACCGCTTTTATCTCCGACTGCTTTTTCTGGGAGAACAAGCATGACATCGCCGGCTCCGGCAACATCAACTCATACTTCGTCACCAATTGCACCTTCTCGCGCAGCACCGGTGATGTGAACGTTGACCGTCACACCTACAACTGGTGGACGTGCAATGCTGTACCAAACCCGGATGCCCCAGAAGGATCCCCAGCCAGGGAGCAGGTCATCACGGACGTAGGTGGTCAGAACATGGACTTCATACGGTGCTTCTTTTACAGGCCTGGGCGCTCGGTCCAGGTGCCGTATCCGAACACGAACGCGTGCGGCAACAACACGCCAGGAGTCATCAACTTCCGAGAGAACTTCTTCCGTGGCTCGGGAGTTGGTGATATCGTCATAGCAGAAGTGGTCGACCAGAACGAGTGGTCAACCGGGCACCCACATATCCAGATCGGCAACAACGTGTACTTGAACTCCAGCCCATCCAGCCCGGCAGATTTCGCCCCTCTGATCTTCAAGCCGCCGGTGGCGCATGTCGCATCATGGGATGTCGGCCAGCCCTACGTTCCGGGCGCTCCGCCAGGACTTGAGATAGGAGGGGCGCAAGAAGTCCAGGAAGGCGGATCGCTCGGTTTCTTCACCGACAACTGCTTCGATTCCGACGGCAGTTCCAATTCAGGTAACCTGCGGTACATGTGGCGCTTCCACGAAAGTTCGGACGACATGGATCCAGGGTCGATCATTTGGACCGATGACAAACCCGAAAGTACGCCGCTATTCCACCAATTCAATACACCTGGAACGATCAACGTGGACCTCATCGCCTTCGACAAGAACACCTACCGGGTGTCGGACATCGCCACGCAGCGGGTGGTGGTAAAACCCAATGACCCCAACTCCGTCCATCTGCGGTTCTGGGTTTCGGATAGCTACACTGGGCGTGGCCTGCTCCCTTGCCCAAGTACACCACCAAGTGCCATCGCGTCCAAGTACTGGAACACCGACCAGATCACAAATCCCGCTCCCACAGGGTTCGTGGTGTACGCGAAGGTGGACGGAAGCGAAGTATGGAGCACCGACATCGCCTTGATCGACGAATGGCGCCACGTGGATGTGGATATCACAAATCTCATCGATGTGAGCCTACCGCTACAGCAACATTCATTGGAAATTGGATTGAAGGCTGTTTCCAATGTGGATGGCGCCGAGGTACGTGGTGTTGAGATCCAACTCGACGATGTGTCCATCAACGGTGCGAATGGGTGGAACACATTGCGAAACCCCGGGTTTGAAGAGGAGGTAGCGTCGTCTTTCTACTGGGCCCGTTTTGAAGAGTGCTTCACCTGTCGGCCTTCCCCATGGCCTGAATGCAAGGGAACACCGTTGCCCGGATTTCCTGCGGTCACCTATGTGAATCCGGTCACCCCGACGCTCTCCTCCATGGGGAGCATCCGCAGTGGTGCGTACAGCTTGATGATGTATGTGAGGGCCATGGAAGGCTGGAGGTTGAAGTCCGGCAACACGACGACGGTCCTGAACTACACGCCTGGCATGTACTATCCCCCAGGGCGTTACAAGGCTGTCTCCCAGAGCTTCAAGTATGGCACCACATACAAATCGGTCGTTTCGGATCCATCATCTGACCTGATCGACTACGATGCCGAGTTGATCCCGAATCCGACCGACAACTCTGGCACCATGATCCAATTGTCGGCACTTGAGGGTGACCCGACACCCACTTATGTGACGGTGATCGATGCAACTGGCCGGGTGATTGAACAGGCCACATTCGTAGGGGACACGTACAAACTTGCACCGATCCAATCGAATGGTCTTTACCTGGTGCGCTTGAGCAGAGGGTCAGGAACACTGGTGAAGCGTCTGATGGTGAAGCACTGAACACACGGACACCAAGCCCCCAATCCCTTCAACGAGAACACCGTGATCCGCTTCTACGTGCCGCCCACGGCCAAGTCGGCCACGATCGATGTGAACGCCGCGGACGGCAGTACCTGGAGATCGTTCAACGCATTGACGGGG
>JADLAI010000216.1 GCA_020848295.1 Flavobacteriales bacterium | reverse complement strand
TTGGGCGTGTCCCCTCGCAAAGCCTCGGGGTCGCGCTCTCCGCTGTACTCCTCGGCCGGATTACCGGCCTGCGGGGTGCCGCTTCGATCGCTCACGCGGGGCTCTGTGCTTTGAATGGTAATCCTGTCGTCATTGCAGAAACATCTCTTTGAGGTCGCACTGAGTTTTGGTCAATGGCGCACTCAATCCAAGCGGCTTGGTGGTCAGAGGGTTGTGCTTTTCTGAGTTCATCGCTTTGAGTTTGATTGAGCTTTCAGTGTGCCGCCTCAGAGCAAGACCAATTGTTCTTCCACCGTCAGCCATGCAGGTAGCGATGGGAGAGGAAGACCAAGAAGCTCATTCGGCTCCACCTTTTGCAATCCTCCGCCGTAGGACCGGCCATTGCGCTTGATCGTTTCGGCGCTGATGGAGTTGAGAAGTTCAAGCAACTCCAACTCACGTCGAGGATCCTCTTGGAGCAATCGGGCAACGGCAGGTTTTGGGTAGAGGCAGAGGAAGCCATTAGTAGCGATTGCAGGGGTGCGGTTCAAGAAGAACCGGAAGGGCGAAGAGCGTGTCGATGTTGAGCGACCCATGTAGGACAGCAGGAAAGGCGCTGGCTCTCGTTTCTCTTGTTGGTACCAGATGTCCCGTGACTTGCACAGGTAGCCATCCGCCACACCTGCTTCGCGACCTTCTTCCAAATACCGATGGGCTGTTGGATAGCGCTTTTCGATTTCGGCTAAGGACAGGTTGCTGTCCAATAGGAATAGTGGCTCCTTCACCAGCGGAGTTCCACTGCCATCGGCCTCAATGATCTCACTCTCCAGTTGTCGCGGGCTTGTGAACACAGGCCGCAACAATGCACTGGGCAAATCGCGTTCGCGTACCTGTTCGCCTGTGAGGATGAAGAAGTCATTTGCTCCGGTGGCGATCCCACGGCGCACCTTGAAGAGGTCGCCAACGCTTATCTGAGCCTCGTCAGTGGGTCGTGCTTCCTCGCTGTCCAACATATGCCAGCGGGGTGATGAAGCCAGGTCGCTTATTGTCGTCGTGCGCTCGCTTGATGCCTGGCTCATGCTGGTTCCGAAACGAAGGAGGACCTGCTGATCCGAACGCGGAGCAGCCTTCCGATAGGTGACAATGCACGAAGAGACCAGCGCATCGCCGAACTGTGTTCCCTCCGGATCGAACTGGAAGACTTCGATGAGCTGGACTTTCTTGGTCAGGTAGTCACGAAGCACTCTCCCGTAGTTCACGACCAAAAACTCCGATGGGATCAACCACGAGGCGACTGCTCCGTCCGCGAGAAGGGAATGGGAGAGCAAGATGAAGTAGACATACAGACCGGTAAGGCCACTGGACGGAAGCTGCAATTCAGTAGCGACCCTGCTTTGCAACGACCGCTTAGCCGCGCTGCTCATGTGATGGTGCCGCACGTACGGCGGGTTGGCGCACAGCAAGTCGAATTGCCCCTTGTTCTCTGCGCGGGCCGACCAGTGAATGAAATCCGCCTGCTCGATCTTGATGCCCGAGCCGGCCCATAGCTCCTTCGCTGCGTTCGCGAAGAGTTCATCGATCTCAACGCCTGTACAATCCAACTGCCTGTCAGCGGCCACTGAACGGAGCGCAGAGAAGAACGCACCGGTTCCGCATGAAGGTTCCAGCATGCGGATCGTTCCGTCTTTCGTGAGGTGGCTTAGTGCGCGCTCCACGACTTCTAAGGCCAAGGGCAGAGGCGTAGCAAACTGCCCCATCTGGTTGCGTTCCAGTGCCGAGCGGCTTGCATCGATCTCGGATTGTTGCCGCAGGCGCAGACGCTCGACAGCGTTCGATGCATACGCCGCTGTGGGTTCTGCGACAACGGATGTTGGTCCCGCTGTTGGGTCAGCCAAGGCAAACTCAAGATCAGCCAAGCGATGTTCCCAGATCCAGTCGATCCCCTCGGATGCTTCATATCCCAGATAGTCTGGGCCGAAGTAGCCGCAGAGCAACAGCAGGAATCGGACATCCTTGCCATAGCGTTCTCGCAGCTGTCGGACCTTCTGTGCCTCTTCCTTGCGGCGCTTGTTGGTGTTGGTGAAGTCCCCGGCTGACTTTGCCTCCATGAGCAAGGGCATATCCCCTTCGTTCGCCCATTTCGGCTGGATCGCGCAATCGACCGGGATGTTCACTGCCCCATCGCCTTCGCCCACCGGGATGTTGAGCCTGAACGTGAAGGTCCCAGGCACCATCGAATTGAAGCTCACGACTTGTTCGACGGGAATGAACCGGTACTTCCGTTTGGTCAACCACTTCTTCAGCGAGTCGAGTTGTCGGCGCTCCTGTGCATTCCTGATGATCGGGTCCGAAGCTGCTCCACAAAGCCGGTCGGCCACAACAACTGACGCACGTTCTATTGATGCCTTCGTTGGTTCGCTGTCCTGCTCTAGCCAAGTGAACAAATCACGGTCGGCAAGCTCCATGAGCAGATCACAGATGCGTCCGAGTTCATCAGCCAACCGTGGCTTCGCCATTCGTGGCGGTATGCGAGGTGCTTCCTCGTCATTGCCTTCCATGGCTTGGATGAGCGACTTGCTGGCGTGAGCCAATCCTACAAGTCTGTCACGGGCCAAGGGGGGCGCGGTGGCCATCCGCATTACCGGTAGAATGCCTGGGTGCGAGATGAGAACATCCGGCGTCAACTTTCTGAGGTAGTCGGAGATCTCAAGCGCGTTGACAACTTGGCCCGAGGTCTTCTCTCGCTGCTTTCTGAAGGTCTCCGGCGCGAACTCAATGAACCAATCGTTGTAGAAGTCGATTGAGCGTTCGACGTCTTCCTTCCAGAGGTGGGGTTTATCGGCGTTGATGAAGCTCATGGGTTACAACGGCGTTCAGGCATGCGTGGTGATGGGCATTCTGTCAGCAGAACGTGTACAAACTACTGACATAACCGGCCGCATTTCGCGTGACGGATTGGAGCGGAAAGCCCGCAAGCCCTGTAATCAGGGCGCGGACTTGTAGCGGAAAGCCGGACCCCGCCTGCATTTGAGGCGGGGGCACGCCCAAACAACCACTATGCTTCACCGCGTTCATCAGTTCCGCAACACCT
>JADLAI010000215.1 GCA_020848295.1 Flavobacteriales bacterium | reverse complement strand
GTGGGAATGGCTATGGAGGAAGAAGGCCCGCTCGTTCGATGACATGAGCGACCTGCCCAAGGCGTTCCGTGCCCAGCTGGCGGAGCGCACGGTGCTGCGGCCGTTGGTCCTGGTTGAAGAGCAACGCAGTCAGGACGGCACGGTGAAATGCGCATTCAGGACCTGGGATGGCCATGTGGTGGAGGGTGTACTGATCCCCACCCCCACCCGGTTGACCGCCTGCATCAGCAGCCAGATCGGGTGCAGCCTCGCGTGCAGTTTCTGCGCCACGGGAAAACTCAAGCGCATCCGCAACCTCGATGCCCAGGAGATCTACGACCAGGTGGTGGAGATCGACCGGTTGGCGCACAAGTACTTCAAGGAGGGGCTGACCAACATCGTGTACATGGGCATGGGCGAGCCGCTGCTCAACTACGCGAACACGATGCGCAGTGTGGAGCGGATCACGGCGGAGGACGGCCTGGGCATGAGCGCACGGCGCATCACCGTGAGCACGGCGGGCATCGCGAAGATGATCCGTAAGCTGGCCGACGATGGTGCGCGGTTCAACCTGGCGCTCTCGCTGCATGCGGCCAACGATGCGAAGCGCGACCGCATCATGCCCATCAACGAACAGAACACGCTCACCGAGTTGAAGGCGGCCCTGCGCTATTACACCCGCACCCTGCGCAAGGAGGTCACCTTCGAGTACATCCTGTTGCGCGGTTTCAACGATTCGTTGGACGATGCGCAGGAGCTGGTGAAGTACGCGAGCGATGTGCATGCCAAGGTGAACCTGATCGAGTACAACCCGATCGACGACGGGGGATTCGGTCGTACGGACGCCAAGGATGCCGAGGCCTTCCAGCAATACCTGGACCGCAAGGAGATCATCGCCCGGATCCGCCGCAGCCGTGGGCGCGACATCGATGCAGCCTGCGGGCAGCTCGCCAACAAGAACGAACCGGCCCTGAAGGACGGTGAACGGGTGATGAAGTGAATCGTGCTCGAACGGTTCGGATCAGAAACCATAACCCACTTTCACCCCCAGGAAGAAGGCCACCGTCTGGTCCTTGGTCTCGGTGACGTTGTACGCCCATTTCGGGCGATCACCGGAAAGGTCGAGGTGTTCCTCCACCTTCACATTGAACCGATCCCGGAAGGCCGGCCCGCCATACACATCGAAGAGCCAATTGCTGCTGGTGCCGAGCATCTGGTAACCGAAGAGCAGGCGCACGTCGTTGTAGGTCCGGTCGTCGCGCAGCACCAGGTCCGACAGCTCCCCGGTGGGGCCCTTGGTGCGAATGTCCTTGGTGTAATTCAGGTGGGCGAAGCTGATCTGGCCGTAGGGTCCTTGTGGCTCCAGGTCATCCACGAAGTAGTAGCGGAAACCCGCGTTGAAGCTGATGCGGGGGATGATCTCGGTACCCGCTCCGAAATCATCGGCATCATCACCGGTGAAGGAGAGCGCGAGGTAGTTGCGCAGGGTGACACCCAGGCCCACCTCGAGGCTGAGGCGCGGGTTGATGGCCCGTTCATAATAGATCGGGATCTCGCCACGGAAGAAGAGCAGCGGATTGATCTTGAGCACGTTCTTCACACAATCCACCGTATCGAAGGCCGCTGCCAGGCGGTCCTTGTACAGCACCACCCTGGTCTTGCCCGGCTGGGCCAACGCCACGAGAACGAACAGGGAAAGCGCCGTGCTCAGTCCCCAGCGAAGGCGATCGGTGCGATTGGTCATGCGTGACGAAGATAGGCGTGCCCCGACACATACGAATGGACGGGAACACCGGCCAAAGGTTGCGTCCCGGCACAGGCCGATCCCCATCTTTGCGCTCCCGGAAAGGCCCCCGGACCATGCCGAACTTCGAAGAGATCCAGCGACCGATCAGTGGGGAGATGAAGGCCTTCGAGCCGCACTTCCGCGAGGTCATGCGCAGCAAGGTGGCCCTGCTGGACCGGGTGATGCACTACATCGTGAAGCGCAAGGGCAAGCAGATGCGGCCCATGTTCACCCTGCTGAGCGCGCGGTTGTTCGGCCCGGTGAACGAGAGCGCCTTCACCGCCGCCAGCCTCATCGAACTGTTGCACACCGCCACCCTGGTACACGATGATGTGGTGGACGATGCCGACCTGCGGCGCGGCTTTTTCAGCATCAACGCCTTGTGGAAGAACAAGATCGCGGTGCTTGTGGGCGATTATCTCCTGAGCCGTGGGCTCTTGCTGGCCGTGGACAAGGGGGAATTCGACCTGTTGCGGATCGTGAGCACGGCCGTACGGGAAATGAGTGAAGGCGAGTTGCTCCAACTGGAGAAGAGCCGCCGCATGAACTTCAGCGAGGAGGTGTACTTCGATATCATCCGCAAGAAGACGGCCAGCCTGATCGCAGCGTGTTGCGCGTCGGGAGCCAATGCGGCCGGGCGCCCTGAGGACGAGGTGGAACGCATGCGCCAGTTCGGGGAACTCACCGGGATCGCCTTCCAGATCAAGGACGACCTCTTCGACTACGGCAGTGGGCAGGATACGGGGAAACCGACGGGTCTCGACATCAAGGAAAAGAAGCTCACCCTCCCCTTGATCCATGCCCTGCGCACGGTGGAGGCCAATGACCGCAGATGGATGGTGGATGTGGTGAAGAACCACAACACCGATGATGCGGCGGTGGGGCGCTTGATGCGGAAGGTGACCGAAGTCGGTGGCATCGCCCATGCGCGCCAACGGATGCACGAATACCGGGACAAGGCTGTGGCCATCCTGCACGGATTCCCGCGGAATGAGGCCCGCGATGCACTTGAACGGCTGGTCCACCTCACCGTTGAACGCACCAAGTGATGCCGATACGCCACACACTCCTGCTGTTGCTCTTCGCCTGCGCGGCCTGTGGCGAACGCCAGACCACAAGCGACCCGGTACCACTTGTGGACAG
This sequence comes from Flavobacteriales bacterium, assembly GCA_020848295.1. GTDB lineage: Bacteria > Bacteroidota > Bacteroidia > Flavobacteriales_F > PHOS-HE28 > PHOS-HE28. The sequence continues at coordinate 1,268 of JADLAI010000215.1, read as the reverse complement.
CACGGCCGCGCCCGCTCTCTTGAACGGACCGCAAGTGATCCACCTGAAAGAAGGTGGGCGCATGGAGGGAACGATGCGCGAGGGGAAACGCGAAGGCCCGTGGATCAGCTCCCGGGCGGACAGCAGCCTTTGGAGCCGGTCCACTTATGTGCATGGGCTCGAGGAGGGGGCCACGGAGGTGTTCCATCCGGAAGGCACGCCGTATTACACCGGGCAGTACCAGGGTGGAGTGCCGATCGGGGAGTGGGTCTTCTTCGACCCGACAGGCAGTGAGGTGAAACGGGTGCGGTACGATAGCACGGGTGCGGTGGTCGAGTAGGGATCGCCGACACGGTGTGGAGAACGACTCGACCCTGTGGGCGGCATCCGCGTATCGGCAGGAACAATGGAACATACCGGCTGCCCGGTGCATCGCGGTTCTTCTCGATCGATCACGTTCCACAGGAGATCCGAACAATGAAGCTCCCGGCTTGTGATACCGGTAAATTCACGCCCTGATCCGTGAGGCCTTGCAGGCCCATGATCCCATGATCGCCCCTCAGGCCATACAACAAGTGAAGGACGCCGCCCGTGTGGAGGAGGTGGTAGGAGAGTTCGTGGCGTTGAAACGCAAGGGCCCGCGCTTCCTCGGCCTCTGTCCGTTCCACAACGAGAAGACGCCGAGCTTCAACGTGAGTCCGAACCTGGGCATCTACAAATGCTTCGGTTGTGGCGAGGCGGGCGATAGCATCACCTTCCTCCAGAAGCACGAGCACCTCAGCTACGTGGAGGCCATCAAGTGGCTGGCGAAGCGGTACAACATCGACCTACCGGAAGAGGAACAGACGCCCGAGCAGCAGATCGAGCAGAGCGAGCGGGAGGCACTCGCGGTGATCCAACAATGGGCGCTCAACTGGAGCGTGGAGCAACTCTGGAACACGGATGAAGGCAAACGCATCGGCCTCTCGTACTTCCACGAGCGCGGCTTCTCGGATGCCACCATCAAGGCCTTCCAACTCGGTTATGTACCCGAGTATGGGAGCCAATTCGCACAGGCTGCCATCGCCAACGGCTTCAACCCGGAACTGTTGGAGAAAGCCGGCTGGATCAAACGCCGCGAGGATGAAGCCCGCACACCGTGGGATTTCTTCGCAGGGCGTGTCACCTTCCCGATCCTCGGCCTCAGCGGTCAGCCCATCGCCTTCGGCGCGCGCACGCTCAAGAGCGACAAGAAGCTGCCCAAGTACTTCAACAGCCCGGAGAGCGTGCTCTACAACAAGAGCCGTTCG
>JADLAI010000214.1 GCA_020848295.1 Flavobacteriales bacterium | reverse complement strand
TTGAACTGACCAACACGAGCACGACCGCGCCTGTGGCATGGCAGATCAGCAGCACGAACATGAACTTCTCTGGGGGCACTTCACGGATACGGCTACTCGGTTCGACCTCCGAGTTCTCGGGAGGCAGCCTTCCGTACTATGATGTCGAATTCCAGAACACAGGGACATCATTCCTCAGCGGGAGTAATACGTTCCACGATGTCTCCTTTACGGGAAATGCCACAATCAGTGGCAATAGCACGTTCCACAACCTTACTCTAGGTCAGAGTAAGACATACACCTTTGCGAGTTCCACAACTCAGACCCTGCTTGGTGAACTGATTGCGAATGGAACTGCAGGGAGCCCCACGATACTAAACGGCTCCGGCTCGTGCACCACGCGCATCTCCAAAGCCAGTGGTCCAGTCTGCATCAGCTACTGCACGCTCAACAACTTGTGCGCTATTGGCGGTGCCACATTTGGCACTCAAAACTGTGTATTGAATGCCAGCACAGGCTGGCTCTCGAATAGCTGCCCGGGCGTGAGCTGTGCTGCTTCAATATCTCCGTCAAGCATATCAGCCGCACCAGTTTCCAGTGGTCACTCCGTTTACGTCAGTATCGCCCCGTCCTGTTCCTGGACAGTAACCGGGGTGCCGGCATGGGTGACTTGGACAAGCCCATTGAGTGGCAGTGGTTCAGCTACACTGGGCTTCACTGTGCAGGCCAACCCCGGCCCAGACCCTCGATCCGCAACGATCACGGTCGCGGGTGAGGCGCTCTTCATTACCCAGGCAATACCGGGCTGTACCTACGCAATAAGCCCGGCCAATAACATATCCGTACCCGCTGCAGGCCTAACAGGACAAACCGTTGCAGTAACAGCGGCACCCAGCTGTGGTTGGACGGCTTCTACAAATGCATCCTGGATCACTATCACTTCCGGGTTTGCTGGCTTCGGCAATGGTACAGTTAACTATAACGTCGCCAACAACCCCGGCACGTCTCCAAGGAGCGGGAACATGACCGTTGCAGGGCAGATCTTCCAAGTGACGCAGCTTGGGCTTGGAAGCACTGCGACATATGCAATCAGTGCGTCGTGCCAACCGGAATACGCAAACTTCCCCAATACTACGTTGTCGACCACTCCGCTCAAGATCTGCGCAGATGGATCAAGGGCCACCTGGGTGACTGTAACTGTTACCGGAACGGGGGGAGTTCCAACATCCGCCCTGCGCTTCAAGCTACAAAATGCTACGCCCGACATTGCCTACTCTGGCGCCTTTAACAATGCATACAACACATCAGTGCCGGGTCAAGCAAGAACAAGATTCTCGCATCCGACCTATCTGGCTACCGGCAACACGCCCTATCGCTCCGACATCTTAGAGGTCTATGAGGACGGGAATGAGGGTGTGATTCTAGCGTCCTGCCCTGTTCGGATCTATCGAACACCGATCGCATTCGTGCATGGGTTAGTCGGCGGACAGAACACGTTCGAAACAATGAGTAATTCGCTACTGAGCAACAACATGTACCCAAGTTTGGCTGGCTGGGCGTCAGGTTCACCGCTTTTCCATCGGGCCGACTATACACTAAGCAGCGTGCAACGATTTCATAACAATCGCTTCATTGTACCCAACTCGATTGACTACCTAATTGGCCAAGCAATCGGACATGGATACTCGTGCGGAAAAGCAGCCGTATTCGGGCATAGCATGGGAGGGGTGTTGGCCCGGATGTATCTCTATACCATGAATGGTGTCCTATACAGAGAAGACATGAACCGCTTGATAACGATTAATACACCCCACCGGGGAACCCAGTTTGCGAATTTCTGCGGAACGACAATACCTAATCCTGGCTGTGGACCTGTCCTCGGAATGCTTGGATTCACCTCATCGCTCTATGGTGCTGTCCAGGATTTGAAGGTGAATTCACGACCAATTAAGAGAATGAACACTTGGCCTCAATGGGACAACATTCCCTGTGCTGCTCTATCAAGCGACGAATTGAATGACCCTAGTTCTGGTGCGTACTTCGCAAATCTGGCACTCTCATACGCTCTGTCGCCATTGTGGAATATTTACGACGGAGAAGCTCACGACCTCATTGTCCCTGAGACTTCTCAAACAAGCGGAATGGGTTCCTATCCGACCGCAGGACAGCAATGGCACATTGGATCCGCATCGAATCCAACGATTCTGGCCCATGCCGCTCAAATGCTCAATGTAAATCCCACCAATTCATCGTTCTATTCACAAACTGGATTCTCGCAAGGCCTGCTTAATTATTTCCCGCTCAGCCCAGATGTGGAATTGGCCGATATCAACGAGGTACGCGCAGTTGCGTCAGTTGAGATTACGGCTCCTGTTCCAGGTGCCGTATACACGCCAGGAAGCACGGTCACCTTGGATATCATCCATTCGGATGTCTCACAAATGGCTCTCTTTGTCTCGGGTTCGAGCATTAGCCCATTAGCGATTGACACCGTCGCCGTGGATCAGCTTTCCTTCCAAGTTCCGGCCAATGCAATTGGCACCCTGTCGATCTTCTTACTCGGCGGTGATGGCACTGATTGGACCGTAAGCGACGAAACGTTCATCACCATCTCCTCTCCGTCTGTTCCAGACAGCATTGTCTGTTCGCCGAACACAGTGACCCTTCCTCTAGGGCTCACACACTACATACAGGCCAGTGGTTTCTTCGGCTCGACGATTCCGGTAGACCTTTACGGTTCCCCCTCGTTGAACATTTATATGGACGGAGCCTTTCTTGCACAGAATGGCAATGGTGTATTCCAAGCTCTGTCTGTAGGCAGCACCGAGGTAGTCTTCGAATACTTGGGTGTGACCGATACGGTGCAATTCACCATTGTGGATGATTCGACAGCCCTTGTTGCCGGGTTCGATTATTCCAGCGAGCAAACCTGCGCAAATGCACCTATTGCATTTATTGACCAGTCTCAAGGCCTGGTCGTAAGTCGCGTTTGGTCCTTCCCAGGCGGAATGCCTGCGACCTCGACAGACTCGATGCCACAGGTGATCTATTCGACACCAGGCACCTATTCGGTCACGATAGTCACCACCTTCATCAATGGTGTGGACACGCTGACGCTTGATAGTCTCATCACAGTTGTCCCAGGACCAGATCTGACCATTTCAAGCGGCGCAACGCTCATCGCGAACGAATCCTCTCCAGGAGCGTCCTATCAGTGGCTGAATTGCGATGCAGGTAATACGCCCATCGCTGGTGCAACCGAGCAGGAATTCACGCCTGCGGTCAACGGCAACTATGCAGTGATCGTGAGTAATGGCCTTTGCGTCGACACCACGTCATGCCTCTTCTATGGCACTACGGGGGTCAGCGACCTTACCCACAATGGTATCCGAGTTCAGCCCAACCCAACTCGAGGTGCGTTCATTGTAGTGCTTCCTGCGATTTCCGCTAGAGTACGGCTGGAAGTCAAGGATGTTTCAGGACGACTTGTGCTGCAGGATAGCTTCTCGGATGTCCGTCAACTGAGTATACAACTCGATGAACCTCCTGGAGTCTACTTGCTTGACGTATACCTCGGTGATGAGCGGTCAACGATCAAGCTAGTGAAGAACTGAGGGGTGCTGCGGTGCACCTAAAAAGGCAACGACGCATTGATAGGCCGCTACTGGGCTACCAGAATAGAGCACATGACTTTGCACGATGCCCAACTACTCCTCTCACGCAAGGGGCGACAAGCGGAGGCCTTTCTAGAAGAGCTGCACAAGTAGCGAACGGAGCGCGCCGGTCGGCATTCGGCTGGCCGGCGCGTCTATCTCGAACTCACTTGTGAACCTGAACTTAGATAATTCGAGGCAGTCCACCGGGCAATCTAATGCTAACCTCTTGCGCTCCATTCGCACATGCCTAGCGCGAATCCACAATCTTCGTCAGCTCAGCAACGAGCGGCTCGATCAAGGCCAACTCAATACCCTTCTTCATCGCAGCCTCCTTAATCCGCCCAAGGAAGACCGACCCGAAGTCTTTCTTGCCAAGGCTCAGCTTTAGGTGAGGTGGTAGGGTGAATCAGGACAGGTGGCGGTCAGTACTTTTCTGAACGACACCATGAAGAAGACCTACCGCAAGCACAGCCCCGCCTTCAAGACGAAGGTCGTGCTGGAAGCGCTCAAGGAGCGCGAGACATTGAGCGAGCTGGCCCAACGGCACGGGCTGCATCCCACACAGATAGCCGCTTGGAAGAAGGAGTTCCTGGAAGGGGCCGAGCAGGTGTTCAGCGATGGGCCCGTGGTGGACGCCAAGGCCCACGAGCAAGAGAAGGCGCAGCTGCACCAGCAGATCGGGGAACTGACCGTGACGGTGAACTGGCTCAAAAAAAAACTGCTGTGATGCCCTTGGATGTGCGGCGCACACTGGTGGATCGCGATCTGGCGACCAAGCCAGCGGACAAGGGCGGACTGAGCATCAGCAAGCAATGCGCTGTGCTGGAGATCCACCGCAGTGGGCTCTATTACACCTCGCGACCCGTCATTGACGAGGACCTACAGCTCATGCGTTTGATGGACCTGCTCCACCTGGAGGACCCCACCAAGGGCACCCGCATGCTGGCCAAGGATCTGGCCGACCATGGCTTTGCGGTGGGGCGCGCCCGCGTGCGGCGGCTCATGCGGCTGATGCGCATAAAGGCCGTCTACTGCTTGCCAAGGACCACCGTGATCGATGCGGCCAAGTACAAGCACCCCTACCTGCTGCGCGACCTGAAGATCGAGCGACGCAACCAGGTGTGGGCCGTGGACATCACTTACCTGCCAGTGAAGGGAGGCTTCATGTACATGGTGGCGGTGATCGATGTGCATACCCGCTACCTGCTCAACTGGAGCATCTCCAACACCATGGAGGCCGAATGGGTCACGGCCATGGTCAGCGAGGCGATCGCCATGCACGGCAAACCCGAGATCATCAATAGCGATCAAGGGTGTCAGTTCACCAGCGAGGCTTACACGGCCATGTTCCGCAAGGGAGGCGTGGCCGAAGGCGTCTTGATCAGCATGGATGGCAAAGGGCGAGCGATCGACAACGTCTTCATCGAGCGCTTCTGGCGCACGCTCAAGCACGGCCACCTGTACCTGTCTCCGCCCGTGGACGGCATCGCCCTTTACCGGAGCTGCGCCCGCTTCATCGAACGCTACAACAACAAGCGCAAGCACTCCTCGCTCGGCTACCGCACACCAGCAGCATGCTACCGCGCGGCCGCCTGAGATATCAACAGAACAACGAGTTATGAGTCTCCCCTGGACCCCTCATTTCAACACCGACAAACACACTTACATTTGATCTAGACCTGTCCTGATCGGGTAGACCACCTCAGTCCCTCCAGCTCGTAAGGCTTGATGTGCGCCGCCTCCAGCACCGGCAAGGTTGATTCGCCCGTGATGGCACAACGCTTCCCGTAGGCCTCGCTCACCAACACTCGGAAGGCGCCCTGTCCCAAACGGCTGCGCGTGAGGAAGTGCTCCCCGTAGCGCGGTCCGCCGTATTCCGCCGCCGGTTCGGCCACAAGGTCCAGGATGGCCTTGTCATGCAGGCGCTGCTGCACCTCGTTCCAGAGCCACGCGCCTTCGGTGGTCTCGGTGTCGTACGTCTTGCCCTGCACCACAGAGCGCGGCCAATCGGGCAGCGGGATCCATTGGTCCTTGGGAAAGAAGAAGGGTTCCACCAGCACATTGTTGCCCATCTCCAACGGCCCCTTCGGCAGCCTGCGGTACATCCGTATCTTCTGATCGAACTCGCGGAACGTGGCGGCACCGTTCTTCTCGCCGAACGCATCCCAAACCATTTCCAACGGCAGGGTGGAGTATTGCGCGAAGAAGCCTCCGCCAGCAATGTGGTTGTACGGCGCCTTCAGTTTGAACAGGAACGGCGTACCCGCAGGCAGACTGGTGAAGTACGGCCCCGGCAATGGGCGCAAGAAACCTGCCTGGCGGTTGGCGGGTTCACCTCACCCAGTCCGCGTGCGGAGAGGAAGGTGTACCGATCGTTCTCGGTGACGCCGGCCCAGAGCTTCATGCGGCGTGAAACTAACAAGTAGGTGGACGTTCAAGGGTGGCTCTTGTACCTTTGTGTGTATGAACGCCAACCCGGAACTGCTCAAGCGCATCACGGTGGATGACCGCATCTGCAACGGCAAGCCGGTGATCCGCGGCATGCGCATCACGGCCCAGACCGTGCTGGAGTTCCTGATGGCGGGAACACCCGAGGACGAGGTGCTGAAGCAATACCCCATGCTGGAGCGTGAGGACCTGGATGCGTGCCGGCAGTTCGCGCTGTCGTTGATGGGGAACAGTTTCTCGGTGAAGGACATCGCCGCGTAGGATGCCTCTTTACCTCGTCGACGCGAACTTGCCGCGCTGGTTCAGCCAGTGGAACAGCGCGGACTACATCCATCAGCACGATATCGACCCGACGCGTCATGACCAGCAGATCTGGGAATACGCCAAGGCGGAGAACCTCACGATCATCACCAAGGACAGCGACTTCACCAGCCGCATCCTGCTCAGCAGCCCGCCCCCGAAAGTCATCCACATCCGGCTCGGGAACATGGACATGCGAACATTCCACGCTGCCATTGACAAGTGCTGGC
>JADLAI010000213.1 GCA_020848295.1 Flavobacteriales bacterium | reverse complement strand
CTTCCACCCGCAAGGGGTAGCGCAGGGCGTTCTCGATGAACATGCGCCCCAATTGGCCGCCGCCGAGCAGGGCGATGGTGGGGTATCCGTTCATGGCGGTCAAAGATAGCCGCGCACAGGAAGGCTGAAGGATGCTACCGTTTGCGGGATCCCATCCGCCCGAATTGGTGGATCCGATAACCGACCGTCAATTGGATCGACCGGTTCTTGGCGAACAACGCATCATCATCGCCATGGAAACGGGTGGTGGCCCCATACATGCGCAGGCTCACGTCCAACCCATGCTGAAAGTCCATGCCCACGCCACCCACGAACCCCATGTCCAGGTTCTCGTACCGGTCGATCACATCGGTTCCCGTTCCGCCATCGGTCACCTTGGCGGCAAGCGGTTTGCCGAACTGGAAGCCGGCGGCCAGGTTGAACCCGTTGGTGAGGAAGTACTTCAATGTCACTGGGACCTGCACGTAATAGCTGCGCTCGTTGTACGCATCGCCATCCGGCTCCAGCCATCCGGTGCCCAAGGTGGCGATCACCAGCTCGGGCTGCAGCTCCATCATCGGGGCGATACCCCATGGGAAGTACAGGCCGGCCGTGGCACCCGGTAGGGGTGTGGTGCGCACCAGGATGGCCTTGGCCGTTGTGGCTTGAATGCCGCCCTTGATCCCGATGCCGGAGGATTGTGCTTGGGTGATCGCACCGATGGCCAGGCAGGCGAGGAAGATGGTGCTTCGGGAACGCATGGTCGTAGAGCTTGTGTCATCCCCATGAACGAGGGCATGGCACCAAGGGTTCCGGCCGGTGCCGGGCAATTCGTCCGGTGGTGGGATCGTATCGATGAATGGCTCAAGAAAAGAGGCCAACGCCCGATCGGCGTTGGCCTCTTACTCCGGGAACCCCGATCAGCGGCCCAGGACCTCCAAGCGCTGGCTGCGCAGTTGGTTCTCCTGGATCACCTGCACCAGGTAGGTGCCAGCGGCAAGCGCAGAGACATCGAGGGTATGGCGGGCGCCACGGATGTTCCCTGCGATCACGAGCCGGCCTTGCATGTCCACCACGTTCACCGTGGCGGGTCCATCCGTTGGCAGGCTCAGGGTCACCAGGCCGGTGGTGGGGTTGGGCCACAGAGCGAGATCGGCATTGGGCGCCTCACTCACCGCGGTGCCGAACTGGACCAGGACCTCATAATCCTCGGTCTCGCCGTAGACGTAAGGGTGGCATGGATCGTATGGTGTTGGCTCGCCTTTCAGGAGGTAGCCACCGCGCACGCGCAGGCGCGTCACACCCACTGCGGCATCCGCTGGAACGGTGAAGATGATCTGGCTCGTCTCACTGGCCTCTGTGGTGGTGAACTCGCCCAGGTTCTCACTGGCCTCGAATTCATCATCACCGTCGTAGTCGATCCACGCCGTGTACGTGTCCGGCGAATATGTGCCGCTCTCGATCACCAGGCTGTACTCGGCGTCGCGCACCAACGTGGTGCTCTCCGTGGTGGTGTAATCCGTGTACGAAGGGCCATCCACCGCGCCGGTGTTCAGGTTGGCAATGGTGCTAAGGGTCACGCTGTTCACGTAATCACCGTCGGTGGTCCCCACCACATCGAACGGTGTGCAGTATTCGCTGATGGCTGGCATGATCGTGATCGCATAGTCCTCGGTCTCGCCGTAGGCGTAATTGTAGCAGGGGTCCACGGGGTTGGGCTCACTGGCGCCGATGTAAACGCCCCTTACGCGCATGGTGGTGCTACCCAGCAACGCATCATCCGGTACAGCGAAGGCCGATATCAGGGTCTGCCCTGCTTCGGTGGTTTGGAAGCTGGCGATCAGCTCTTCTTCTTCGAAGGTGTCGTCCTGGTCAAAGTCGATCCAGGCCGCATAGGCATCATCCGTATAGGTGCCGCTTTGGATGACGATGCCATAGGAGCCATTGCGCACAAGGGAGGTGCTGTGCGTGCCGCTGAAGTCCGTGTAGGTGGGTGCCGTTGGCCCGCCGGATGCGATGTTCTCCAAGGTGTTCAAGCCCACCGTATTCACATAGTCGCCGTCCGCGGTGCCATTGACCGAGGTGGGGATGCACGGGCCACCACCGCCACCGTTGAGGATGGAGATACCATAGTCCTCCGTCTCGCCGAAAGCGTAGGCGAAGCAGGGGTCCACCGGGTTGGGTTCGCCGCCATTGAAGTACACATTGCGGACGCGGAGCACGGTGTTGCCCAACAGCGCGCCCGCAGGAACGGTGAAGTTGATCGTGATCGTCTGGTTGGCCACGGTGATCGCGCTCTCACCGAGTTTTTCGTCCAATTCCAAAACATCATCCTGGTCGTAATCGATCCAGGCCGCCACGTGGTCGTCGTCGAAGGTGCCACCTTGTACGGTGAGCGTGTATGGTGTACCTCGTGTGAGGGAGGTGGAATAGGTGGCGCCGAAGTCCGTGTACGCTGGTGCAGAAGTGCCACCGGAGTTGTCGTTGTCCATGGTTCCCAAGGCCACGCGGTTGATGTAATCGCCGTCCATGGTGCCCGCAGCCGAGGTGGGGATGCACAGGCCACCACCACCGCTGGTCACGATCGTGATCCCATAATCCTCCGTTTCACCATAGCCGTAGTTGAAGCAGGGATCCGTGGGGTTGGGCTCACCGGTATTGTGGTACACGTTACGGATGCGGAGCACCGTGTTGCCCAAAGTGGCTCCTGCCGGTACAGTGAAAGTGAGGGTGACCTCCTCGTTGGCCATGGTGATGTTCGCTTCACCGAGCTTTTCGCTCGCTTCCAGGACCTCGTCCTGGTCGTAATCGATCCAAGCGGCCACGTTGTCGTTGGCATAGGTGCCGCCCTGCACCGTGAGGGTGTATTCGGTACCGCGGGAGAGCTGCGTGGAATGGGTGGTGCTGAAGTCCGTGTACGCTGGTGCAGAAGTGCCACCGGAGTTGTCGTTGTCCATGGTTCCCAAGGCCACACGATCGATGTAGTCACCACCGGCGGTGGAACCTATCGTGGGGATGCACAGGCCGGTCACCGGCCCGGAGCATGCACTGTTCAGGAGCAGACCGCTTCGGGTACTGCTGAGTATGGAGGCCATGTAGGCGGCCTGCTGTTCGGTGAACATCACCTGGCAGTCGCTGTAGTCCATGAAGTTCTCATACTGGGTGAGCACGCCGCACTTCATCAAGCTCGTGTTGGAGCAGGAGAAGGTGGGGCTGTCCGAGGTGGGTGTATCCACGAAGCCATCGGCGTTCGTGCAGGCCCCATCAT
>JADLAI010000212.1 GCA_020848295.1 Flavobacteriales bacterium | reverse complement strand
GAGTTGGCATTGAAGGAACGTGAGACGGTAGACGATAGCCTCGGTATAGCACAGTGCTATAACAATCTGGCATTCTTCCATTATCGATCCGGTCGAACTCGAGACGCCATAGACTTGCTGTTCAAAAGTCTGAAAATCTCGATCGCTTTGAAGGACTCCACCGCAATAGCCTACAATTACCACAATATTGGCCAGTTGCAATTGAATAGCGGTAATCTGCCGGACGCTGAGGTGGCCTTCACGAAAAGCTTGGTGATACGACGAGCACTTGAAGAGCCGAACCCAGCGCGAGAGTCTTTGAACTCATTGGCACAATACTACAGGATGGTTGGTCGACCAAAGGAAGCACTACCCCTTGTGCAAGAGAGCATAGCCATTAGTGTTGCAATTGGTGACAGCTTAGGGATGGCACAAAGTTGGGAATCCCTAGCTCACACGTTGGAGTCCTTGAACGACCTGCCTGGGGCAGAGTCCTCCATGCGTCAGGCGCTAACCGTCTACGAGCGCTTCGGCGACCTTGATGCCGTATCAAACGGTTTGCTGCACATGGCTGGATATGCCTTACGGCGAGGAGCGAGCTCCGAGGCGATCATTCTCTCCGATAGAGGTGTTGCAATAGCAAAGGACCAGGGAGCAATAAAGAATCTTAGCAACGGCTATTCTTTACTCGCGAAAATCTACAAGTCAAGGTTCGAGCTTGAGCATGCGTACAAATATGAAGTCCTTTACTTCTCGGTCCGGGATAGTTTGAAACAAATGGACGATCAGAAACAGTTGGCGAAAACCACCATTCTTTTTGAACAAGAGAGGGAGCGGTCTGTAGATAGTTTAGCTAACAGGGCCGAAGCATTGAGGCAAGAGAGGGCGATCGCTCTTGAGCGCCAAATGACCATCAAGAAGACGAACGTTTCGTATGCCGTCGCAGGCGTCGGTGGGGTATTCATCGTTACCATTGCAACATTCTTCACATTGGTTCGCCGTCGACGGAGATACCAACATGCCCGCGCTTCGGCCCAACTCCAAACCCAAGTTTTCCGGGCACAAGTGAACCCTCATTTCATCCACGGGGCACTTCAAAGCATAAATGACTTCGTCCAGACGAATGAAGCTGAATTAGCATCCTCCTTCCTCACGCGCTTCGCTCGGCTCATGCGTGCTGTGCTGGAGAATGCCCGGAAGGATGAGGTACCCCTCGCCGCGGACCTTGCGGTGGTGCAGGATTACCTGGAACTTGAAAAGGTACGGACAGCCGATGGCTTCAAGTACAGCATCGAGGTGGAGCCCGATATCGATGCGGAGGGAATCATGGTACCTCCTATGCTCCTTCAGCCCTATACAGAGCAAGCCATCTGGAGCCGACTGGCCAACAAGAGCGGCTTCAGTCATTTGGTGATAAGAGTGCAGCAGCGGAAGGGGCGGTTAGTACTCTTACTCGAAGATGATGGCGAAGCGAATGGCGAAGTACGTAGCGGCAGTGAGAGTTCCCCTGCCGCTGAGGGAGCAAGTATTACGGAGGCTCGGCTTGCCCTGTTGTCGAAGCAAGGTGGCGAGGAGGCCTCGGTGACGAAGATCGCCTTGCCCAAAGGCCAATGTGTCGAAATCATCTTGCCCCTGTCCTTGGCTGCTTGATCATGGTTCCTTGGACTGCATATCGTCCGAGTCGCGCTGTTCCGTGTTGGCGTCACGTACTTGTGCTGTTCACGACTTTGTCTGGGAATCCATCGGCCATACCGCAGGATGCCGTGATGGATTCGCTACGAGTAGTTCTCTCCCAAGGTCTCAACGATACCACGCGGATCGGAGCGATGATCGCGATGTCTGAGCACATCTACACCTCCGACCCGGATTCCAACGCCGTTATATGCCGGAATGCGATAGCGCTTGCAGACAAGGCCCTTGCCAGCGCGAAGGGGGGAACACCTGCCCGCGCAACGCTTCTTCGACAAAAGGCCACGGCCATCAATAACCTGGCGGCCACCTATTTCATCTACGGCGAGCTTGATAGCGCCCTGGCGTGTTTCCGACATGCTCGGACCATTCACCAGACGAACGGCTCGCCGTCAGGAGTAGCCGATGCATGGAACAATGAGAGCATGATCCACGAAGCGCGCGGCGATCATGCCCAGCAGCGTCGTTGTCTGAACGAAGCCGTACGCGTGTACCGAACCTCGACGGATAGAAGTCGACTTGCTGCTGCCTTGAACAACATTGGTCAATACCATGTCGCACGAGGGGCCATGGATAGCGCACTGGTCTATCTGGACAGCAGCTTGCAGGCCTACCGCGAGGCCAAGGATGAGCGCGGAATGGCCCACGCCTTGCTCAACATCGGCATGAACCACAAACAGCGCGGCCGACCGGCGGAGGCCTTGGAACGATTCCTTGCCAGCGAGGAGGTGTACGTGCGGATTGGTGATCGAAACGCCTTATCCACCTGTCTCAACAACATTGCCAGCGTCTATCAAGAGCAAGGCATGGCCGAGCAGGCCTTACGCTATTACCATCGGGCATTGGACATCAATATCGCTCTTGCTGATCGGGTCGGACAGGCGGAAAACCACATGAACATGGGCGCCACCCTTGATGAGCAAGGTGAGCTGGACATGGCCTTGGAAGAGTTCCAGAAGAGCCTCGACCTGTTCATTGCGACCGGTGACCGCCGCGGCGAAGCCATGGTCAGAGGACACCTGGGTAACTTGTGGAAGAACAAAGGGGAGCGGAAAAAGGCTCTGGAAGAACTGAAGCGTAGTCTGGCCCTGGGTAAGGAATTGGACACACCCCAAGAACATTCCACGGCGCTGTACAAGATGGGCCACCTCTTCGAGGACGAGGATCGGCTGGATTCAGCACTGTTCTATTACACTGCCGCCTTGGAACTGGACAGGAACAGTGAGGACCGGGGATCGGAATCGTCCGCGTTGTACAGCATCGCCAATGTCAGGCTGAAACAGGGCCGGACGAAGGAGGCAAAGAGTCTTGCAGAGGAGGCCTTGGCCATTGCTCAAAGGAGTGGTTCTCCACTGAATATCATGCGCGCTGCTCAGGTGCTCCACGAGGCCTTGGCCAAGCAAGGCGATTGGTCAAAAGCCATGGAGATACTGGAATTGCATCAGCAGATGAAGGACAGCCTCAACAATGCTGAGAACACCAAGAAGACCGTTCGCTTGCAGATGCGCTATGATTTCGATCGCAAACAGATGGCGGATAGCATCGCTCATGTGGCCACCCTGGCCGAACTGGACAATGAGCGCCGCATCGCGGTGTTGGAAGGCGAGCAAGCACGCAACCGATCGTGGGCAATCGGTATCGGAGGGCTGCTGCTGCTTGGCGGTGGTGGGCTTGTATACCGGATCGACAGACGTCGTCGCAAGGAACGATTCGAGCGGGATGCCGCGCTCTTGCAGATGCAAGCTCTGCGCACCCAAATGAACCCGCACTTCATCTTCAACGCGCTCAACAGTATCAACCATTACGTACAGGAGAATGAGCGTGACCTGGCCAGCGGTTTCCTCACGAAGTTCGCGCGGCTCATGCGACTGGTGTTGGAGAACAGCCGACATGATGAGGTGCCCCTGGCTCAGGACCTGGAGGCGCTGCAGTTATACATGGACCTGGAGCAGGTGCGCCTGAATAACCGCTTTCGGTACGACTTGGACATCGACCCGATCATTGACCAAGAAGCGACACGCGTGCCTCCGCTGGTGCTTCAACCCTTTGTAGAGAACGCAATCTGGCACGGTCTCTCGCGGAAGGAAGGTGCTGGCCTACTTAAGTTGTTGGTCAAACAAGTCAGTGGGATGCTGGTAATGACCGTTGAGGACGATGGCGTAGGCCGAGAAGCGGCCACTGGGTTCTCGGGCCCCATGACCACCACAAAAACCTCGATGGGTACAGGCATCACGCAGGAGCGATTGGCAATGCTGGGCAAGCAGCGCGGTGGAGAGGCCGGATTCCGTTATGTGGAGGTGCCAGAGGGGACATGTGTGGAAGTGCGGCTCCCATTGGCTCAAGAGGCTTCTGCCTGATACCGACTACGCGCCGCATACCGCCATCCCCTCAGTTGGGGTGGCAGGTCCTGAGCAGCCGCTACAGCTTGCAACGTGTACGACATCGTTCTCGACATTGGGGCATTGTTGCTCTTGGCAGTAGCTGCGCTTGTCCATATCCTAATGTCCACGCGGCGCCGCTTGGTGCTCCACGGCAGTTTCGTTGGTATGGACTGTGATGCCCAAGAGTTGTCCATATCGGATCGCGAAGGCACTGTAAACATTAAAGAGGACGGTGTGTTCTGCGTGCATATGCGTCCTGGGGTTTCGACCACATGGAACATCCGCAGTCAAGAGACGAATCTCGCCACTATGCGGGTGGATGTTGATCCCGCGAGCGCCCAACGTGTAACGGTCACGCGCTGGATGGACCTGGGCGAGCTGAACCTCGACCGCTTCCGCACAGGTGGTGAGCATTGTCGAATTATCCATCTGGAAGGGGTAACCGTGATCCTTCGGGCGGCTGGCCCACGCATACCCACAACAGAGCACCAACTGCTCCATCGTGCACCCTATTGGCTCAAGGAGCAGCCCTCGTCATACTACATCCGAACCAACCCACGAACCATGGGCCACGGTCGAATCCTATTATCAGCACCCAATACCATCCCGCTATGCTCACCGCAGTGATCGTTGACGATGAGGAAGCCCCTCGGAATATTCTCGTGAACCTCTTGAAGCGGAGGCATCCGGAGATCCGGCTGTTGGGTACCGCAGACGATGTACCAAGCGGGATCGAGCTGGTCCGGAAGACCGACCCGCAGGTCATCTTCCTTGATATCGAACTCAAGGACAAGACCGGCTTCGACCTGTTGCGGACCTTGGGGCACGATCGACCCCATG
>JADLAI010000211.1 GCA_020848295.1 Flavobacteriales bacterium | reverse complement strand
GCCGATGGCATCGCGTTAGCGCACAAGCTCAAGAAGGAGAACCGCTGCACCATCGTGTTCACCGGCGATGGCGCCACCAGCGAGGGCGATTTCCACGAGAGCGTGAACACGGCCGCCGTGTGGGACCTGCCCGTGCTGTTCGTCATCGAGAACAATGGCTACGGCCTCAGCACGCCCAGCCGCGAGCAGTTCCGCATGAAGAGCTTCGTGGACAAGGCCATCGGCTACGGCATCGAAGGGGTGCAGATCGCGGGTAACAACATCCTCGAGGTCTACGACAACATCGCCCGGCTGGCCGATAGTGTGCGCGAGAACCCGCGCCCCATCCTGGTGGAGTGCATCACCTTCCGGATGCGTGGGCACGAGGAGGCCAGTGGCACCAAGTACGTGCCCCAGGAGCTGTTCGAGGAATGGGGGCGGAAGGACCCCGTGGCCAATTTCGAAGCATGGCTCCTGAAGACCGGTGTGCTCAGCATCGCCAAGCGCGACGAGATCCGGACCCGCCTGAAGCAAGGTATCGAGGAAGACCTGAAGCATGCGTTCGAGGAGCCCGAACCCGTGCCGGTGAAGGAACGGGAAGAGAGCGACGTGTACGCGGACATCGATCGTGGCACCGGCAGCATCGACCCACCGGGTCGACCTGCTGCATTACCAGCGGAACCGGCCATGTCCGGCGCCCCCGAGAAGCGCATGATCGATGCCATCCAGGAAGGCCTTGCCCAAAGCATGGAACGCCATGGTGGCCTCGTGCTCATGGGGCAGGATATCGCCGAGTACGGTGGTGCGTTCAAGATCACCGAAGGATTCGTGGAACGGTTCGGCAAGGATCGGGTGCGCAATACCCCACTGTGCGAGAGCGCCATCCTCGGGGTTGGCCTGGGCCTCAGCATCAAGGGCATGAAGGCCATGATGGAGATGCAGTTCGCCGATTTCGTCAGCGAGGGCATCACCCAGATCTGCAACAACCTGGCGAAGGTGCACTACCGCTGGGGGCAGAACGCCGATGTGGTGGTACGGATGCCGACCGGTGCGGGGGTGGGAGCCGGGCCCTTCCACAGCCAGAGCAACGAGATGTGGTTCGTGAAGACCCCCGGGCTCAAAGTGGCCTACCCCAGCAACCCGTACGACGCCAAGGGCCTGCTGATGGCGGCCTTCGACGACCCCGGTCCGGTGATGTTCTTCGAACACAAGGCCATGTACCGAAGCATCAACGGCGCCGTACCGGAACAGCCGTACCGCATCCCCTTCGGCAAGGCTCGCGTGGTGCGTGAAGGTTCGGCCTTGAGCATCATCACCTACGGAATGGGGGTGCATTGGGCCGTGGAGGCGCAGCAAGGGACCGGGCTCGATATCGAGATCATCGACCTGCGCACCTTGGTACCGCTCGATGTGGAGTCCATCCTGGCCAGTGTACGGAAGACCGGCAGGGTGTTGTTGCTACACGAGGATACGCTGACCGCTGGCTTCGGCGGGGAACTGGCGGCCCTCATCGCGGAGCATGCCTTCGAGCACCTCGACGCACCGATCGTGCGCGTGGCTAGCTGGGACACACCGGTGCCTTTCGCCATTCCCCTGGAACAGGGTTTCCTCCCGAAGGGCAGACTGAAGGCAGCCGTAGAGCAGCTGGCGCGGTACTGATCCGCCAACCATCCACCTGCCCAGGGGCCGATGTTCCTTCCACCCGACAGGTGCCGTCGGTCGCAGGGATCGCTTTACCCGTGGTGGCCGTTATACCACTTCGCACGAAGGAGTGGGCCGATCTGCTTGATCTTGACCACATGACTTCTCCGTCGTGATCGTTCCGTAGCAACGGCCATCGGCAGCTCTGCTCCCTATGGTCCACACCTTCGGCGTTGCAACGACCCCGCCGTATCGTCCAGCGAAAAGGGTGCCTCGAAGAACCTCGAACGGATGGCGCGCGCCGCTATCATTCGTCCAGACGAGGCGCTCCGAAGAGAGGATACTGGATCGAAGTATCCGACAGAGGAGCAACAAAGTATGGGCGAATGAGAGCAAGCGATGACCGCTGTGCTTCTTTCTCATGAACGCCGCCGGAACGAGGTTCAACGAGGTACCCAAAAGATCCCTTCGCATCTCTAGAGCCTACGCTTCATTGCGAAGTGGTATAACGGGTTGTTCGGCGTGGTTCCTAGTCCATACGGTCGGACGTGGGTCACATTCCACCGTCCGCCTTCACCAAGCGCACCGAATGGCTGCGGTCGGCTCCGGCGGTGTAGCGCAGCAGGTATACCCCCGCAGGTTGATCCGAAAGGTCGATCCCGATCCCGCCACCGGATCCGGCGTAGTGCCGTATCCGACGCCCACGACCATCGAACACCTCCAGTTCCACCGCCTCTTCCGGATCGGACATCAGCGTATACCGGCCATCGCTGGACGGGTTCGGGTAGGGATGTGGCTCGTCCGGTGAAGCACCGCGCTGCACCACCACCACATCCGACCAGGTTGAACCGCCATCATGATCCACCTGTTGCAGGCGGTAGTAGGAAAGGCCCGGTAGGGGGGCGAGGTCCTCATCGTAGTAGCGCCGTACCTGGTACGAGTCCCCGGCGCCAGGGCGCTGGACGATCGGTGCCAGCGCGAACGGGGTCGACCCCCGGTACACGACGAAACGCGCGTTGTCCTTCTCCATCGCGGTCGCCCATTCCAGGTTCACCCGATCGCCCTCCGGAACCGCATCGAAACCAAGCAACGTGATCGGCAGGAGCAGGGAGCACCCCGTGCCGGTGATGTCGAAGTCGACCTGCACATCATCGATGGCCATGTGGTGGTCGTTGTTGGTGTCGTCGATGTCGGTCCACCGCAGGAGGATGTAGCTGTTCACGGCCAAGGGCGTGGCCAGTGCGAAACACGCCGTGATCGCGGTCGAATGGGTGCAGGGGTAGCTCTGCAGTTGACTGGAGCCACCCGAGGGACTGCTCATCAGCGGACTGAAGTTCAACGCGCTCACCGAACCGGTGGCACTGGCCGTGATGCTGGGAACGCTGTTCGAGGTCACGAGATCGAAGGAGATGGTGTTCGGCGCACCTCCGTTCTGCGCCAGGGAAAGCTGGTAGCCCGTGTAGCTTACCCTGATGCTCCGTATCGGAAACCCCGTTTGGTTACGGAACACCACGCCGTACCGGATGTTCGATGCACTGCTGCTGGCCCGCGAACCGATCTTTTGGTCGTTGTTGCCATTGCACTCGTAGGTGTAGAACCCTCCGGTGTTCGACGGCAAGGCGCTGGTGATGTTCTCGTGGCCTGCGAAGGTGCCGGAGGAGCGGTACCAGCCCGGAAAGGTGACGTTATTGGTCCAGGAGGTGATGTCCGTGGTGCCGAAACCCTGGAAATAGGACCCTGTGGTGATGTTGACCTGGCCGTGCGTCGGTGGAACGAGGCCGCACATGCACAGGATCCACCACCAGCACGAACAGGACACAGGGAGCGTAACCGCCACCGATGCACGGCACTTCTGGTACGTCGTTGTTCCCATGGTCTGATGGTTATGGCCCTGTTCAGTGGCGCAAGATCATACATCCCGGAGGCATGATTCTCCGGAAGAAAGATAACTTCATGATCCCTTAATGATCCTTGCCATGAAGACGCGTGCTGCCCGCCAAGTCCTGCTCGCTGGCTCGATCCTCCACCTGTCGTTCGCGCTCCAGGCCCAGGTTGTGATCAACGAGGTGGACATGGATCAGGTCGGTACGGACAATGCCGAATTCCTGGAGATCAAGAACGTGGGAACATCACCCTTCCCACTCCAGTACCTACAAGTGGTCCTGATCAATGGCAATGCGGGCGGAGCGGTGGAGTATCTGACCATTCAAAACCCGGCATGGCCCCCTTTGGCTCCCAACGACTATTTCGTGATCTGTGCCAACGAAGGCCTCACCCTGAATTGTGATCATGTGGCGATACCTGCCACCAACCTGATCCAGAACGGATCGCCCGACGCCATAGCACTGAGGTCCAACGTGGATGGGACCGTCTGGGACATGCTGAGCTACGGAGGGGCGGTGCCCGGCTATACCGAAGGCAGTGGAACCACCGCAGAGGATTCGAACGTGGACGATGGTGTGAGCCTGAGCAGATGGCCTGATGGCATGGATACGGACAACAACGATGCCGACTTCGTGATCGGGTGTGCCACCCCTGGCTTGCCCAACCGGTTGGATCCAGTGAATTGTGTGGTCACCACGTCCATTGACGGGATCGATGAGCAGCCGTCACTGATCTTGTTGCCCATGGCCGACGCGGGCAGGATCGGCCTGTTGATCCGTAGCGGAGGTCCGGAGCCCATCGAGGTCGCGGTGTTCACAACCACCGGCTCGCTTGTCGCCTCCCGGCACTTCGGCCCAACCGCCATGGCGAACTGGTCCATATCCGTGGCCGAGGGGCAGCTCTACGTCATTCAGGCGCGCCGGGGCCACCAACACATGGTGCGTCGGGTCTTGGTCCCCTGAGCTGGTCCGGGCCTGATCCAACAGCGGAGGTGTTGATAGTTTGGACCCGCTGCCACTGGCGGGTGGGCACGGCGTGGAACCCTTGCTGGACAACGGATTCCGAGCGAAGTGCGCCACTGCGGAACATCCCGTTGTTGGTAACCCCACCCCCGAGCCGCCACAGGATCCCGGTTCCCATCTGACCTTGGCACCATGTCCGCATTGGTGTTCGAAGCCCGATGGAACCGCATTCAGCGGTCGCGGGAACAAGGGTATGAGGAGCTGGGTGATTTCCTGGGGCGCTTCGCCTCGCTCGGGCCATTGGTCCGTTGCGGGTTGGTGCGTAAACGCGAGGAGTGGAGCGAGTTCCAGCGGTACCATGGATATATTCCTACGGAGGCCGGCGAGAAGTTCCTGCTCTACATTCCGGACAAGGAACTGGTATTGGTACGGCCCGGGAAGAGCGCACCACTTTTCCTGGAATTGAAGAACGACCCGGCCCCGAACGCTCATTTCAAAGAGACCTACGCGGAGCCCACCAAGGCACAGTTCGCGGCCATGGAGGAGATGCGGGTGAACGCCGGACGCGATAGCTGGCGCGCCAAACGTGCCGACCTGCTCCGTCAATACCTGTTGCGTGGGTACATGGATATCCGCGCATTCACCAAACGTACCGGAGCGGGGGAGGGAGGGCTCCTGCGTGAAGGCCTTGCGAAACCACGGGTCGACCGGGTCAGCGATCAGCATCTGAACATCGAACTGACCGCGGAGGGAACCACCTTCTTGACCCCGCTCGATGATCACGACCTGCTGCTGGTGAACCCTGGCATGGAACTCCCCCTTTTCAACAGGCTGGATCCCGATAAGGCTGAGTACTGGTGTGGACTACCCTGAACCTAGCCCCGGCTCACTTCGGAGGCTCGGGGTGGGCATAGGATACCAGCAGATGGCAACGTACGCAGCGGTATGAGGTGATCGGGTACTTCAGCTTGCCCCGCATCTTCAAGCCGGACCAGAAGGATTTTTCCGGTACACCGGCCACCCACGCGCCTTGGGCGAAGTAACCGTGGGAGTGATCGAGGAGATATCCTGGACTCATGGCCTCTCGGCAATTGGGGCATTCGGGAGCCTTCATGTGTCAGGTGTTGATGATCCCCCGGTCCCGTGTGCATCCTTTGGTCAGGTTCTTGGGGCGCACGTGTAGCCGGGTGGTGTGGATGTATGGTCTTCAGCCGCCGGCTTTCTTGGCCTTGTAGCCCTTTTCCGTAAGGTAGGCTAGCACCTTGTCCCGGTGATCGCCTTGCAGCAGGATCACCCCATCCTTGGTGTTACCGCCCACCCCGCATTTGCTCTTCAACGCTCGCCCGAGTTCCTCCAGATCGCCCGCCTTCCCCACGAACCCAACAACACGTGTCACCACCTTGTTGCCACCAAGGCGGTCCAGATGTATGCGCAGGTCCTGCTGCTGCGGCGGTAGGGTGGTGGGGTTGTGGGCCGTGGGCGTATTGCGGTCGGTGCTGTACACCAGACCGCCCATGCCGCTGGGTGGGCGCTTCTTCATCGGTGCCAATTTCGCAACAACATCGCATCTTTCCGGCATGTTCGACGAGATCGAGGTTCGGAAGGTCGAGGGCGCACGTGCGTTGAGCCGTTTCATCGAACTGCCCCTTTCCCTCCCAGATCAACGCCCCAACGGGGTGCCCCCTCTGATCATGGACGAGCGCGAACTGCACGACCCCGCGAAGAACCCCCAACTGGCCGCCTGTACGGTGGAGCGTTGGATCGCCTGGCGAGGTGGGAGGCCGGTAGGCCGTATCATGGGGGTCTTGCACCACGGCTACAATGCCCGACGGGCAGAACGGACCGCACGGTTCTTCCAATTGGCCAGCGTGCGCGACTTCCGCGTGGTGCATGCGTTGATCGGCGTGGTGGAGGATTGGGCCCGAGATCAAGGCATGGATCGCATGATCGGTCCTTTCGGGTTCAGCGATAAGGACCCCCAAGGCTTGCAGGTGGAGGGTTTCGAGCACCTACCGGTGATCGCCACACCATCCGACCCCAGCTGGCTCCCGGCCATGGTGGAAGCCTGCGGATACACCCCGTTCGAGGGTATGGTGAGCTACCGTATGGATATCCCCGATCAGCTCCCGGAGAGCTATTCCGCCATTGCCGATCGGTGCCTCCAGGGCCTGGGCTTGCATCGGGTGCCGATCCACAACAAAGGAGCACTGAAACCGTGGGTGGTGCCGGTGCTGCGCTTGGTGAACGCGTCCTATGGCGATCTGCTCGGCTTCATGCCGATGAGCGAGCCCGAGATGCACGCCCTGGCGAAGAAGTACATGTTCATCCTCGATCCCCGACTGGTCCACCTGATCGCCGATGGCAAGGGCGACCCCGTGGCCTTCGTGATCGCCAGCCCCGACATGAGTGAAGGGTTGCGCAAGGCCAAGGGCCGATTGTTCCCGTTGGGCTTCCTCCATATCCTCCGCGCCATGAAGCGTTCGCGGCAGCTCGACCTGCTGCTGGGTGCTGTACGGCCCGATCTCCAAGGGCGGGGTCTCACGGCGGCCCTTGGCATCACCTTGTTCGAGGCTGCCCGCCAACGTGGGTTCACGCATCTCGACAGCCATCTGGTGATGGAGCGCAACACCCGGATGCGCGCCGAATTGGAGCGTTTGGGAGCGGTGGTCTGGAAGCGATATCAGGTTTATGAGAAGGAACTCAACGCGGCATAGCGCGATGCCCAGAACGCAGGCCGGGTCCGTATCGGGGGTGTGCGGCGTACCATCGTCGGTCCGGTACCGCGATGCGGTCCTACTTTAGTCCCATGGGGGTGCGGAACAAGGTGCTGATGGTGGTGTTGCTACTGGCCTGTTCGCTTCTGTTCGCCCTGCATTTGCTGTTGGGTTCGGTTCCCATTTCCGCGGCCGAGGTGTGGGAGGCGCTCATGGCCCGTGAGGGTGGGGCGGGGGCCGCGCGTATCGTGCGCGGGGTGCGGCTGCCCGAAGCCTTGACCGCGGTGCTGGCGGGCAGCGGCCTGGCCACCTGCGGCCTGCTCATGCAAACGCTCTTCCGCAACCCCCTCGCGGGCCCATCCGTGCTCGGCCTCAGTTCTGGCGCCAGCTTGGGCGTGGCCATCGTCATGCTCGCCAGTCCGCTGTGGCTGCTGGCCGCGTTACCGGCGGAGATGGCCGTGGTGGTGGGGGCTTTCGTCGGGGCCATGGTGGCCCTGGCCCTGATCATGCTTGCCGATCGACGCATGGGTGATGGTGTCGCGTTGCTCATCGTAGGTATCCTGGTGGGCTACCTCTGTGGTGCCATCATCGATGTGCTACAAGTGGCGGGACCGGACCATGCGTTGAAAGGGTACGTGCTCTGGGGCATGGGCTCGTTCAACGGGGTGGTGAACGAACGGATGGTGTGGCTCGCCTTGCCGGTGGTCATCGGCCTGGCCGGCGCGATCGGGTGCATGAAGCCATTGAATGCACTGTTGTTGGGCGACGACTACGCGGCGAGCCTGGGGGTGCCGGTTGCGCGCATGCGCCGTACCATCATGTGGGTGACCGGCCTGCTCGCGGGTACCGTCACGGCGTTCTGCGGTCCGGTCGCGTTCCTCGGCTTGGCCACACCCCACGTGGCACGCGGCCTGTGCCGCACCAGCGACCATGCCGTGCTGCTCCCCGTCACCATGCTCACCGGTGCGGCGCTCGCTCTTTTCTGTGGCCTGTTGGTGAAACTCCCTGGTGTTTCCGGGCT
>JADLAI010000210.1 GCA_020848295.1 Flavobacteriales bacterium | reverse complement strand
CCGCCCGATCTGCCAGTACAACGAGACCAGTTCCTGGTTCACCGAACGGGCTGCCTGAAGCTGGGCCGCACGGATGCGCGCTTTCACGGCTTCAAGCACCGCGCCATAGCTCTTGGGCAGCACGCTCACCGCCCGCTTCTTGACCCTCCTTCGCCTCATTGGCATGTGACCAAGATAGCCACGCCCCGCGTCCGGCTCAATTGTCCAACAGCTGTTGGACAAATCAACCCGCCTGCTCAAATACATGCTCCGCCCTCATTCCGCCGCTCGGCTGTACCGAGTGGCCTGGCACTCCCGGCCGCTGGCCGATATCAAGTTGAAACTATGACTGCCAGAGGCGGAATGAGCCATGGCACTCGCGACACGCGAACGCCGGTGCGGGCTCAGGGTTCTGTAGACATTCAGCGGCTCGCTATGAGCTCGCCAGCATGTGGTTCAGACAACAAGCTCATTCTGTCCTTTGCTTCCTTGAATCGCCGTTGCCACTCCTCTGACGGAGCTTGACCACAGCACTGCCTAAAGTTGGACAAGTCAGCCTTTGTAAATTCCTCTTGTACATCCTTGCGATGCCTGTTGAACTCGTCCTGGATTTCGATGATCTGATTTGCCAGGGACTGCGAGGATTCATAGACGCAAACGACCGCGAGTTCGTACTGTTTTTGGTCCTTTAGATTCTTAAGGTCGATCATCACCTGACCAAGGATCTGATAGAAACGATACAGAAGGTTCGTCACCTTTGAAGACAAAAAAAGTTGATTGTCTGCGATGGCTTCCTGGTACTTGGCAAAGGAGTTGCGAAACTTCTCGATAGCATCATCCACGCACTTGTAGTCCACACATGTGCCTGAGAGTGCAATGTGCAAGGTCTGCACGTCGAAGAGAATCTTAACCAATGAAGAATACACCAGCCTCTCGTGATCCGCTTTCTTGACCCCTTCTGTCGCAGTGCTATCGAGGTTCTTCATGAACTCAGCACGCTTCAACTCGTTCTCATGGTCGCGCTCTTTGAGCTTTCGGTTCTGGCGATTCGTCATCCAGAGTATGGTCAGCGGTAGAATTACGGCCGTGAGTGTAACCGTACCGATGCCTGGATTGGTCTTCAGTATTTCGATGATTAGCTCCTTCATAGGCGCAAGTTATTGACTGGCCGTCGGTGCATTCCGAGTTGGGGACAGTAGTTGAAAGCCCGGAGCAGTCTTCGGCGAGGACTTGTAACAAATGGCCAGTCAATGAGTCTTCGAGCCGGCACGCCCAACTCTTCGACAAGCTCAGTGCTGTCCTATCGGCTCAGATACATCGACCGCTCCCCATACACCTGTCTGAAGAACGGATCCTTCAAATCCTTGATGAAATAGATCGCCTCCCCCGTCGACTTCATCTCAGGCCCCAGTGACTTATCGACGTTCGGGAACTTATCGAACGAGAACACCGGCACCTTGATCGCATACCCGTCGAGGCGCGGCTTGAACTGGAAGTCCTTCAGCTTGGCGCCGAGCATCACCTTGGTCGCCCAATTCACGTAAGGCTCACCGTAGGCTTTGGCGATAAAGGGCACGGTGCGGCTGGCGCGCGGGTTGGCCTCGATCACGTACACCACCTCGTCCTTGATGGCGAACTGGATGTTCACCAGGCCCACGGTCTTCAGCGCCAGCGCGATCTTGTGCGTGTGCTCGCGCATCTGCTGGATCACTTTGTCGGGGAGGTCGAAGGGCGGCAGCACGGCGTTGCTGTCGCCGCTGTGGATGCCCGCCGGCTCGATGTGTTCCATGATGCCGATGATGCGCACCATCTCGCCGTCGCAGATGCTGTCGCTCTCCGCTTCGATGGCGCCATCGAGGAAGTGGTCGATGAGGATCTTGTTGTCGGGCATCAGGCGCAGGATGTCCAGCACCTGGTCCACGAGCTCCTCCTCGTTGATCACGATCTTCATCTTCTGACCGCCGAGCACGTAACTGGGGCGCACCAGCAGGGGGAAGCCGAGCTCGCGGCTGAGCTTCACGGCTTCCTCCGCGTTGTTCACCGCACCGAACTTGGGGTACGGGATGTTCAGGTCGCGCAGCAGCGATGAGAAACGCTCGCGGTCCTCGGCCATGTCCAGCGCGGCGTAGCTGGTGCCGATGATCTTGATGCCGTACTTCTCCAGCTTCTCCGCGAGCTTCAGCGCGGTCTGCCCGCCGAGCTGCACGATCACGCCCTCGGGCTGTTCGTGCTGGATGATGTCGTAGATGTGCTCCCAGAACACGGGTTCGAAGTAGAGCTTGTCGGCCGTGTCGAAGTCGGTGCTCACCGTCTCCGGGTTGCAGTTGATCATGATGGTCTCGTAGCCGAGCTCCTTGGCCGCGAGCACGCCGTGTACGCAGCTGTAATCGAACTCGATGCCCTGGCCGATGCGGTTGGGGCCGCTGCCGAGCACCACCACTTTCTTCTTGTCCGAGCGCACGCTTTCGTTCTCCTCCTCGAAGGTGCTGTAGTAGTACGGCGTCTTCGCGGGGAACTCACCGGCGCAGGTGTCCACCAATTTGTACACGCGTTTGATGCCGAGCTCTTGCCGCTTCTTGTACACCTGGCTCTCCAGGCAGCCCAGCAGGTGCGCCACCTGCCTGTCGGCGTAGCCCTTCTGTTTCGCTTCGAAGAGCAGGTCGCGCGGGATGGTGTCCAGCGTGTATTTCTCCACCTCCTTCTCGGTGAGGATCATGTCCTCGATCTGCTTGAGGAACCAGATGTCGATGCGCGTCAACTCGTGGATCTTGCTGAAGGGAATGCCCAGCTTGATCGCATCGTACACGTGGAAGAGGCGGCTCCAGCTCGGGTTGGCCAAGCTTTCGAGGATCGTGGCGGCGTCGCGCGTCTCCTTGCCATCAGCGCCCAGGCCGTTGCGCTTGATCTCCAAGCTCTGACAGGCCTTTTGCAGCGCTTCCTGGAAGCTGCGGCCGATGCCCATCGTCTCGCCCACGCTCTTCATCTGCACGCCGAGCCTGCGGTCGCTGCCTTCGAACTTGTCGAAGTTCCAGCGCGGCACTTTCACGATCACGTAATCGAGCGTTGGCTCGAAGAAGGCGCTGGTCCCTGTGATGGGATTCTCCAGTTCATCCAGGCGGTAACCGATGGCGAGCTTGCTGGCGATCTTGGCAATGGGATAGCCCGTCGCTTTCGACGCAAGCGCACTGCTGCGGCTTACGCGCGGGTTGATCTCGATGGCGTAGATCTCCTCCTTTTCATCGGGGCTCACGGCGAACTGCACGTTGCAACCGCCGGCGAAGTCACCGATGGAGCGCATCATCTTGATGGCCTCGGTGCGCATCTTCTGGTAGGTGCGGTCGCTGAGCGTCATCGCGGGCGCCACGGTGATGCTGTCGCCCGTGTGGATGCCCATCGGATCGAAGTTCTCGATGCTGCAGATGATGGCCACGTTGTCGTCCTTGTCGCGCAGCAGCTCCAGCTCGAATTCCTTCCAGCCCAGCAGCGCCTTGTCGATGATCACCTCGTGGATGGGGCTCACCTGCAGGCCGTGCTTCAGCAGCTTGTCGAAATCCTCTTCCTTGTGCACGAAGCTGGCGCCGCCGCCACCGAGCGTGTAGCTCGCGCGGATCACCAGCGGGAAGCCGAACTCCTGCGCCACCTTCTTCCCTTCCAGGAAGCTGTTCACCACCTTGCTCTGTGCCATGGGCACGCCGATGCGTTCCATCAGCTGGCGGAACTGCTCGCGGTTCTCGGTGATGTCGATCGCCTTCACGTCCACGCCGATCATGCGCACGCCGTACTGTTTCCAGATGCCGAGCTTTTCGCACTCGATGGCGAGGTTCAGCGCGGTCTGGCCGCCCATGGTGGGCAGCACGGCATCGATCTTGTGCTTCTTGAGGATCACCTCGATGCTCTCCACGGTGAGCGGCTTCAGGTACACGTTGTCGGCCGTGACCGGATCGGTCATGATGGTGGCCGGGTTGCTGTTGATCAGCGTGACCTCGATGCCTTCGTTGCGCAGGGAGCGGCTGGCCTGGCTGCCGGAGTAGTCGAATTCGCAGGCCTGGCCGATAACGATGGGGCCGCTGCCGATGAGCAGGACGGACTTGATGCTGTTGTCTTTGGGCATTCCGGAAGAGCCTGCGCGCAGAAGGGCGCAGTATCCGGGTTGCGAAGGTACCCCGAAGGGCTAGGCAAGGCGCTGAATGTGGAAAAGGTTCGACGATCGTGGACAAGAAATGCAGGGACGGATGGCACCGGCGCAACGACGTAGCGAAATGCCGCACTGCATTTGGACCTAAGTTGCGTTCCCGTCGCGTCGTTGCGTCGTCGCGGTGGAACCATGAGTTTGGCAGTTCCCTACTTCACCCACAGCCCCACCCTTGTCTATCAAACCTACGGCACCGGGGCTTTAACCGTTCTGGATTTCCAAGGCTTCGGGCGCACAAGCACGCTAACTTTGATTCCACGATGAAAACAGACGCCATCCGCAACGAGTTGATCGAATGGATCAGCGGCTTGAAGGATAAGGAGCTCTTAGGGTCTTTGCTGGGCATTAAGAAGGCGACCCAAAACGCCGACTGGGCCGAAGACCTTTCGCCGGAGGAACGCCGATCGATCGAACGGGGCCTGGAAGACTTGAAGCATGGTCGAATGATCACCAGCAAGGACTTCTGGTCGCGCCATGGGCGTTGAACGCTTCGTTCTTTGGTCGGACGAGGCCACTGAGCAGGTTGACGCGACGAAGACCCGCATCGGAGAAAGATGGTCCGATAAGGAAGTGGAGAGCTTCCTTGACCTATTGCAACGGTTCGAGGATCTCGTGAAGCGATTCCCCAACGGATACGAGCGCTCGAGGATCTACCCCGGATGCCGCAGAGCCGTGATACACCCGAACGTCTCGGTGGTTTACCGGGTGAATGCCAACGATGTTGAAGTGGTGACCGTGTATGACAACCGCTCTGCCAGAAGCCAGCGATAGGTTCCACGATGCGCGAACAGTGGAACCCAACTTGGATCGTTAAGAAGTGACCTCCTACTTCACCCACGGCCCTACCCTGGCCTACCGCACATTCGGCAACGGCCCATTGACCGTGCTGGCCTTTCACGGCTTCGGGCGAACGAGTGCCGACTTCGCGGTCCTGGAGCCGGAACTTGGGGATCGATGCACCATCCACGCCTTCGACCTGCACTTCCACGGGAATAGTCCGGGCTATCCGGAGCGTGCCGAAAGACCGTTCACCACCACGGAATTGGCCACCTTTTTCACGACTTTCCTGGATCGCCTGGGTGTGTCGAAATGTGCGCTTTTGGGTTACAGCCTCGGCGGAAGGATCGCCCTGGGTCTGGTGGAACACATGGCGGAGCGGCTGGAGCATGTCTTCCTTGCCGCACCGGACGGGCTGATCACACGGCCATGGTACCGCACACTGGCCGCCTCCCGTATCGGGCGCGGGCTGTACAGACGTTTCGTGGAACACCCCGCCAGCATCCACGGCATGATCCATGGATTGCGTGCCGCAGGCCTGATGAATGAGAAGATGCACCGCTTCCTCATCGGCCAGACCGACAGTAAGGCCAAGCGGATCCTGGTGCGTGATGTATGGCTGAGCTACCGCCTGATCGAGCCGGATCTTCGGAATGTGGCCGAACAGGCTTCCATCCACCGTATCCCCGTACACCTGTTCTTCGGGCGGTTCGACTCGGTGATCAAACCGGTATTGGGCGCCAACCTCAGCCAATTCGCCCCTGAATTGATCAGCCTGGAGGTGCTTCCCTTCGGCCATGTGCTCCTGACCCCGGAACTGGGCCGGGCCATTCGCCACCACCTGCAGGCTTGATCCGTTGACCCGGACCACGTACCAACGAAAAAGGGCCGCCACAAGGGCAGCCCTCCTCTGAGTTCACTTGAAGATCAGCCCTTGTGCGAAGGCTCGTCGCTCGAGGTGAGCTTGTGACGGCCAGCGGCACGGCGGCTGGCCAGGACGTTACGACCGGCCACGCTGCTCATCCGCTTGCGGAAGCCATGCTTGTTCGTGCGCTTGCGTTTGCTGGGCTGGAAGGTGCGTTTCATCGCCGTTGGTCTTTCTTAAGGGACGGCAAATGTAGGGCTTTTCCCCTTTCTGGCAAACATCCGTCCGCAACTCCCGTTACCGAGGCGCAAACCGCAGACGATCAAGGCCATAGGCCCCTACCTCCCCGTTCTCCATCTCCACGATCAACCGGCCATGTCGGTCCACATCCATGGGCCGCGCCATGATCGGCTCCTCATCGCGCACGAACGCCGACCAACGCCCCCGCGACCAGAGCAGGTCCGAATAGGCCCGGTCCGCGCCCCGATCGCCGCCCTCCCACGCACTCCAACGGCGTTCCATGGCCGCGCATAGGTGAATGAGCACCTCCGACGGATCGGCTTCCCGACCCGAGTCCAACCAAAGGCTGGTGGCCACCAGTTCCTCAGGAAAGGCCCGACTGTTCACATTGATCCCGACCCCTACGATGCTGCTCTGCACCAGTTCCCCCACCACCTCGTTCTTGATCAGGATGCCCGCCACCTTGCGCCGTTCCACCAGCACATCGTTGGGCCATTTCACCCGCACCGCGCCTGGCACCCGCTCCTGCACCACTTCGGCCACCGCAAGGGCCGCGAGTTTTCCCAGCATGAACTGGTCCTCGGCCCGCAGCCGGGTCGGCTTCAACACCAGGCTCACCGTCAGATCGGCGCCTGGAACCGCCTGCCATGATCGACCGCGCTGCCCTCTGCCATTGGTCTGCTCATGGGCCAGAATGACAGCACCGTGCTGCACCTTCGACAGCTTCAACAGTTCGGCCGCCGTTTTGTTGGTGCTTTCCAACGTCGCGAACCGGATGATCGGATCACCAATGGGCATACTCCTTGCACACTTTCGCCAGCCCGCGACCAGCGTGGGTAACTTCGTACCTTTGAGCGGACCAAGATAACCGGATGAAGAAAGCCCCCGCAGTCCTGCGGGAGGGCGCTGCGGCCCTCCTTGTCGATTCCATCATCGCAGGTATCCAGGAGGTCAAGGGCAAGGACATCGTCCATCTCGACCTGCGCGAGGTACCCAATACCGTGAGCGATCATTTCATCGTCTGCCACGGCGATTCACCCACACAGGTGGACGCGATCCAGCGCTCGGTTGAACGTTTTGCCAAGGAAAAGGCCGGTGAGCTGCCCTGGCACACCGAGGGCACCACCAATGCAGAGTGGATCCTGATGGATTTCGTCAACGTGGTGGTACACATCTTCCACCGGGACAAACGTGCCTACTACGCACTGGAGGACCTATGGGGCGATGCGGCGACCAGGCGGTACGAGAACGTGGCATGAACACAAGGAGAACGAAAGAGAACCGTGGATAACGAGCGCAACAACAACGAGAAGGAACGGCCGAAACGATCGTTCAACTTCTATTGGATCTATGGCATCATCATCCTGGTGATCCTCTCCATCAACCTCTTCCAATATGGAGGGGGCCTTGTGAAGATCGACCCCACCGAATACCAGGCCATGCTGGAGGCCGGTGATGTGCAACGGATCGTGGTGGTGAACGACCAACTCGTGAAGGTGTACATCAAGAAGGAGAAACTGGACCAGGAGCCGCACAAGGACCGGATCAAGGGCTCCCCCATCTCCGGCCCGAACACCTCCGGACCGCACTACGCCTTCAACATGGGCACCAGCAATGTGCTGAAGGACCGGATCGTGCAGGAGGCCGAGAAATACAAAGTACCCTACGAGTATGAAACGCAGGACAACTGGGGGCGAGAGATCCTGAACTGGATGATCTTCATCGGCGCCATGGTGCTGATCTGGGTCTTCGTGATGCGCCGCATCGGCGGTGGCGCCGGCCCCGGTGGGCAGATCTTCAACATCGGCAAGAGCCGTGCACAGGTGTTCGAGGGTGGCAAGAGCACCAATGTCACCTTCAACGACGTGGCCGGCCTGGCCGAGGCCAAGGAGGAGTTACAGGAGATCGTGGACTTCCTGAAAACACCCAAGAAATACACCGACCTCGGTGCCAAGATCCCCAAGGGCGCCCTGCTCGTGGGCCCTCCGGGCACAGGCAAAACCTTGCTCGCCAAGGCCATCGCCGGTGAGGCGAACGTGCCCTTCTTCAGCCTCAGTGGCTCCGATTTCGTGGAGATGTTCGTGGGCGTGGGGGCCAGTCGGGTCCGCGACCTGTTCAAACAGGCCAAGGAGAAGGCACCCAGCATCATCTTCATCGACGAGATCGATGCCATTGGCCGTGCCCGCGGACGCAGTGTGAGCATGGGGGCCAACGACGAACGTGAGAACACCTTGAACCAACTGCTCACCGAACTCGACGGCTTCGGCACCAACAGCGGTGTGATCCTGATCGGTGCGACCAACCGCGCCGATGTGCTGGACCGCGCCCTGCTTCGGCCCGGACGCTTCGACCGCCAGATCTTCGTGGACATGCCCGACCTGAAGGAACGCGAGGAGATCCTGATGGTACACCTGAAACCGCTGAAACTGGACGTGACCGTGGACGTGGCCTTCCTGGCACGTCAGACTCCGGGCTTCAGCGGCGCCGACCTGGCCAATATCTGCAACGAGGCCGCGCTCATCGCCGCCCGCAAGCGGAAGACCTCCGTGGATAAGCAGGACTTCCTGGATGCCGTGGACCGGGTGATCGGTGGTCTGGAGAAGAAGAACAAGATCATCACCGTGGAAGAGAAACAGGCGATCGCCTACCACGAGGCCGGGCATGCCACGGTGAGCTGGCTGGTGGAACATGCCAGCCCGCTGATCAAGGTGACCATCGTTCCCCGCGGCCGTTCCTTGGGCGCCGCCTGGTACCTTCCTGAGGAACGACACCTCACCACTGCCGAACAGATGCTCGATGAGATGTGCGCTGCGCTGGGCGGGCGTGCGGCCGAGGATGTGATGTACGGCCAGGTGAGCACCGGTGCCCTTAGCGACCTGGAGAAGGTGACCAAACAGGCCTACGCCATGATCACCATGTACGGCTTGAATGACCGCATCGGGAACATCAGCTATTACGACAGCTCCGGCCAAAGCGAATACACCTTCGGAAAACCGTACAGTGAACGCCAGGCCCAGACGATCGACGAGGAGGTGAGCAAGTTGGTGGAAGGACAGTATGTGCGTGCCAAACGGATCCTCACCGACAACAAGGACAAGCTGACCGCACTGGCCACCCAACTGCTGGACAAGGAGGTGATCTTCAAGGAGGACCTGGAGAAGATCTTCGGGCACCGGCCGTTCCAGAAAACCATCGCCGACGCACCGAACGGCAATGGAACGCCCACAGGTGCGGCAGCCACTCCTGAGCAGGCCACCACCGAGCGCACCGAGGGCGCTTAATGCCCACCCCATGGCGAATTGGACCCTGATCCATACCGCCCGTGACCGGCAGGAGGCCGAATTGCTGCGTGGACAGCTGGAAGCCCACGACATCCCCACCATGGTGATGGACCAACGCTCTTCGATCTACCCCTCGATGGGGACCATCGAGGTGCTGGTGGACCGGGACCATGTGCTGCGCGCATTGCACCTGATCCACCAGTCCAGCGAGCCATGAAGGAGCTCGGTGTACGGGCCATGACCGGCGCGGTGTACGTGCTGCTCACCTTGGGTGCCGCCTGGGCCGGGCCGGTCACCACCTTCCTGCTGTACCTGCCGGTGTGCCTGATCGGCCTGCATGAGCTGCATCGCCTCCTGCGCCCCCCCACCGAAGAGCCTGTCATGACCTGGACCATGCTCGTGGGCGCCACGGTCTACATCGCGGTGGGGCTGCATGCGGTGGTCCAGCAATGGGACCTGAGCCACGCCCTGGCTCTCTCCTTCCTCCTGTTGCTCATCACCATCACATGGTCGCTTTGGCGCGGCCAACCCGATCCTGGACGGGCCTTGGGGCTGGTGCTCACCGGTTTGGCGTTGGTCGTTGTCCCTTTTGGCCTGATGACGCACTTCTTCGCCATTGATCGATGGATGTTCATCGGTTTCATGATCCTGCTGTGGACCAACGATACGGGCGCCTACCTCGTAGGACGAGGGCTCGGCCGCACCCCTTTGCTGCCTGCCGTATCCCCGAAGAAGACCGTCGAGGGTCTGGTGGGGGGGATCCTGCTCACCCTTGGTGTGGCCTGGTGGCTCAGTCGCCTTCATCCTTTCCTTCATACGCAAGAATGGCTCTTGGTGGGTGGCCTCATCGCGCTCACCGCTACCCTTGGCGACCTGCTCGAATCGGCGTTCAAACGTGCGTGCGGGGTGAAGGATTCGGGGCACATCCTGCCGGGACATGGGGGGATCCTCGACCGGTTCGATGGATTCCTGCTCGCCGTACCGGCCGTGATCCTGTACCTGCACCTGATCCGGTGATGGCTTGCCGAGCCGTCTATCTTTGACCGCTTCCCCCATCCGATGCGCCTCCACCGCGAAGGAACTCCCACACTTCTCCTCGTCTCCGCCCTGGTCTGCTTCGGCCTGTTCACCTTGGCGAAATGGCCTGTGCTTCCGATGCCGATCAGTGTGCTGATCGGTTCCGTACTCGTTGCGGTCCTGGGTATCGTCCTCTGGTTCTTCCGTGTCCCCGCACGCCCCCTACCTCATGACGATACCGCCATCATCGCCCCGTGCGACGGTAAGGTGGTGGTGATCGAGGAGGTGTATGAGCCGGAGTATTTCAAGGACAAGCGCAGGCAGGTGTCCATCTTCATGAGCCCGCTGAACGTCCACATCAACTACCATCCCATCGCCGGTACCACGGCCTACTACAAGTATCATCCTGGCAAGTACCTCGTGGCTTGGCATCCGAAGAGCAGCACGGAGAACGAACGCAGCACCGTGGTGAACGAACATCCCCGGCATGGCAAGGTGCTCTTCCGACAGATCGCAGGGGCGTTGGCACGCCGCATCTGCACCTACGCCCGCGAAGGCGCTCCTGCAGTGCAGGGCGCGGAGTTCGGATTCATCAAATTCGGGTCGCGGGTGGATCTTTTCCTGCCGCTCGATGCCAAGATCGAGGTCGCTCTGGGACAAGTGGTCACTGGGGCGCACACGGTGATCGCCCGTTTCAACCATTGACAGATGAACAGCAGTATCAAGAACATCCTGGTCGCGATCATCGCCGTGCTGGCCATCGCGCTTATCGCCAAAAGCCTACTGGGGCCGAAAGCTCCCGCTG
Source organism: Flavobacteriales bacterium (assembly GCA_020848295.1). GTDB lineage: Bacteria > Bacteroidota > Bacteroidia > Flavobacteriales_F > PHOS-HE28 > PHOS-HE28. The sequence goes on along the minus strand of JADLAI010000210.1, from coordinate 9,611 downwards.
CGGACACCCCAACAGCATTAACGACCAAAGGTGCATTGGAGGGAACAGGCCTTCGTTTCGATGGCTACTACGTCCATCGTGTGGGCGACCTGTTCTACCTTATCCGATTCTTCCCCGAAGGACGCGTGGTGACCGTGAACGGCACCAAGGAGGTGCAGAAGGACCTGCCAGCCTACCTGGTGCGTGAAACACGCGGCAATCCTGGCCTGGGCCTGCACAATGTGCCCGTGACCGTGAAGGATGACAGCCTGCTGTTCGTTACGCGGCCGGAGAAAGGCGAGATCGAGTACCGTGGCGCAGTGGTCAGCGGCTCCATGGTGCGTTTCATCCGCCACAGCCACATCACCGGGACCCGGCAGCTGATGGAATACATCTTCCACCTGGATGGTTCCCCACCCTCAGAGGAGGATAGCACGCAGGTCGTTCAGCCCGCGTAGCACATAGGTCGCCCGCTCATCGCCATCACCGTTCGGTGCGAAATGCGCCTGGTCCCAACCCGCGTTGCGAGCGCCTTCGATATCGGCCGCTGCACTATCGCCGATCATCAGGCTCTCCTGTGCCGTGGCCTTCGTGCGCTCCAGTGCCGCCCGGAAGATCCGGGGATCGGGCTTCTTCGCTCCCGCCATCTCACTGGAGAGCACCAGGTCCAAGTGCCTCCCAAGGCCGCTGCTGGCGATCTTCTCCTCCTGCACCTCGTGGAACCCGTTGGTGATGATGTGGATCCGGTATCGCGGAGCAAGGTCGGCGAGCAATTCACCCGCACCCGGCATCAGGGTCTTGCGCTTGGGTGTCAAGGCCAGGTAATCCCGACCCATGCGATCGGCGAGGCGTTCATCCTTCACCCCGAATCGCAGCAGGGTGTTCCGGAAACGAAGCACACGAAGCACATGCCGGTCGATGTGGCCCAGCTCATACCGCTGCCATAGCCCCTGGTTGATCTCCTCGTATGCTTCGATGAACTCCGCGGCATCCGGGATCCCGCGTTCGGTCAACCGCTCGTACCGATGCAGATCGCGCAGGGTCTCCCGCGAATTGGTCTCGAAATCCCACAGAGTATGGTCCAGATCGAAGAAGAGATGGCGGTAGCGCTTCATCGGATGAAACTCCAGGCCGTGCTGAGGACCACCGACCAAACGAGCACGGACAATAACAGGATGGGCAAGGTGCGCCGCTCGTGGCGGAAGTACTTGGCCGCGAGCACCGCGGTGACGGGGATCGAAAGCGTGGGCGGTGCGAAGGCGGAAAGGCCGATGATGCCATAACGCTGTTTGATCCGGACGATGAGGCGGTTGGTACGAGTGAACACCCGTTTCCGTGGCAGGCCCTTCTGCTGGCGCGCTTCACTGCGGCGCAGGTAACGCAGTCGGAACCATTCCATCATCCCACGGCCCGCGAAATAGAACAGGCACATGCCCACACCGCCGCCGATCGCCATGTACAACAAGGTCTCCACGAAGCCGTGCCCCATGCCATAGGAGACCAGGCCGGCGAAGAGGAACTTCACCATGGCCGTGAAGATCACGGTCAGTGCAGCAAGGACGGCTTGCATGATCAGAGCTTGGCGCCGTAGGCCAGATCGCCCGCATCGCCGAGACCGGGGACGATATATGCTTGTGCGGTCATCTCATCGTCCACCGCACCGATCCAGAACCGTGTTCCGGCGGGCAGGTGTGCCTTCGCATATTCCAGGCCCTCGGCGCTCGCGATCACTGCGGCCACGTGCAGGGTCTTCGGTTTGCCCAATCGCAGTAGGGCCTTGTATACGAGCACCATGCTGCGGCCGGTGGCAAGCATGGGATCACAGAGTACCACCACCCGGTCCTCGAGCGAGGGGCTGCTGAGGTATTCCACTTCGATGTCGAAGGCATCCTCGCCCTTGCGGTGCTTCCGGTAGGCGCTCACGAACGCGCTGTCCGCACGGTCGAAGTAGTTCATGAACCCTTGGTGCAGGGCCAGGCCCGCCCGTAAGATGGTGGCCAGCACGGGTTGTTCGGCCATCAGTTCGGTGCGCGCCACGCCCAGTGGTGTGGTCACCTCCACTTCCTTGTACTCCAGTGTGCGGCTCAGCTCCAGCGCCATCACCTCCCCCACACGCTCCAGGTTGCGCCGGAACCGCATCGGGTCCTTCTGCACGGCCTCATCCCGCAACTCCGCGATGAAGTGGTTCACCACGCTCCGTTCGTTCACCAGTTCCAACACCATGCTCACCTTATCGCTTGAACCACCTGTAAGGGACCGGAAGTCGGTTCCGGACCAGGTGTAAATATAACCTTGACCGCGCTCCGAAGCCCTCGTTGAACCGGATCACCGACGGTGTGTTGGACCCGGCGAAGTCGAGCAGCAGGCCACTGCCCGCATGTTCCGCGATGAAATGATCGACGATCCGGAACATCGCCTTCCGCTCCTGTCCGGCCTCCGTATTGGCCGATTTCAAAAGGATCGCACGCCCTTCCCAGGAGATGAAACAGGCGGCCGCGAGGAGCTCCGCTCCCCTCCGCACGCCCAGAAGGGTGAGTTCGTCGCGCTCCTTCGCACCGGACAGGAGGTGACCCAACAGCTCGATGCCACCGACCGGTATGTTCCGGTAACGCCGCCCCGTGGTCCGCGCGAAAAGTGCGATGAACTCCGGGATGCCGACCCGATCGCTGACCTCCGGCTCATCCGCACCCGTCCGCAGGTTCCGTCGGTGCCCTTTGGAGTAAGCCGCGCGTAGAGCCTCCACATGGCTACGGAGGGATAGCTCCTGTGTGCTGTTGGTGGTGATGCGCAGGTCCTGCGATGGCATCAGTTGCATCCCCGTGTTCATATGGATGTCCCAGTATCGGAAACGTTCCGGTATGGCAGCGAGGAAGGCGGCATCGGTGGTGGCCGAACGCACCGGGCTGAAGACCCCTTGGTACTGGATGGCGTAAGGCTGGTAGAGATAGGCCATGCCATACTTCGACCGCCAGAGCAGCGGCATGATGGAACCATCGTCGCCGAGCAATGCCTCCCACTGCGGAGCACACCGATCGAGCACCCAGCTCTGCGCGTACCACACCCGATCGGGGCAGTGGAGCAGCATCCGATCCCATTCGGCCTTGTCGATCCCGCTATGTGGTAAGTGCCGGATCATCGTGCTGCATGCGCCATTACTTGTTCGAACACCTCCGGCCAGGCCGCGAATTCCCGATGGCCGCTCAGGTAGCGGTCGTGCCACACGCTCACGAAATGGCCATGGACCCGACGCACCCGATCGTTCATCACCTGCATCGTGCGCACCACTTCCTCTGGACCAAGATGCTTCCGTTCGACCAGGGCACTGTCCATCACGGCGAAAGGGACCAGCATCAGCGCCGTTCCTCGCTCCTGCTCCAGATCGTACCACGGGAATGGTGTACACGTGCCCGCACGGAAACCGACGCGGTCGGTGAAGCCCAGGCTGTGCTCTTCGGTCATGCCCGCGTCGATGGCCCAGCGCAAGGTCGTTGGCAGCCTCCAACGCAGGAAGTGCTGCCTACTCGCACGGACAGGTCGGCCTGCGATGTGCTCCAACGCATCCTTCTCCGCCCGCATGCGTACCTGATCGTCCCGTGTGATATAGGAGGGGTGAACCCCCACTTCCGCGCAGGCCGCCGCCCGCACGATCGCCTCCCGCGTTGCCGGGTGGTCCGCCGCTGCCGCATGGTCGTACGCTGTGCCTCCCCGCATCAGGAAGAAGAGGATCGTACGGTCGATCATCCCACGATGCGCGTCCACCAGTTCGACCGACCGGAGGAAGGGATCGCCACGCCTTCCGGATCGTGTACCCCAGCGCTCGCGCAATGCCGACCACTCACCGCGGACAAGCTCCTTCACCGATGCGCCGATCGCCCGACCGAATGGCCGACCGGTGTACCGCAGGATGTTGTCCATGTCCACGGTGACCACGTTCATGTAGCCTCCTTTTCGCCGCGGAATACCTGGCCATCGCCGCTCCAGCTCATCGCCGAGCTCCATCGCCTTCTCCTCCACCCATGGCCGATCGGCGATACCGCTGCGCACCGTGAACAAGGCCTCTGCAGGGGTACGCCCATGCGCATCCCGCTCCCGGCACCGGATCTCATCCACCAGGCTCAGCAGGTGGAAGATCCCCGCGAACACATCCTCCGCCTCATCCACATGGAAGAGCCCTGTTCGGTCACCGACCCTCTGCACCGGAGGATCCCCGTTCGGTAGTGTATCGATCGCACCGCTCCAGGGCACATGATAAGCACCCGCCACCGGCTGCCTACCATAACTCAGTTTGGGGCCGGTGGCGCTTTGGAACCCGTCAAGATCGTCCACGTACCGCACTTCCAGGCCCAGGATGCGTCCGAGCACATGCTGCACCGCGTATCGGGCACGCGGGCCGGGGTGTTCAATGTGGACCAGCATCGGCGTGGGCCAGTTGGATGGCAGGACGTGAAGGCCCCCGGGGCAATATGGTGCGCAAGGCGTCCCGAAGCCAGTTCCGCCAGGTGAAATGCACGATGCTCCGCGCACCATTGTCGCGGATGTCCGCCACGATCACCGGATGGGCCTTGGCGATGTCCACCAACACCACGTTGCTCCCATCGATCTCCATGGAACGGAGGGCACCCGCGGACTCGAGCAAGGGTCGCAGATCGCGCAGGCGGTTGGCATACCCCCAACGCTTCGCATACAACTTGAACGTAGTGGGCACATAGGCCCCCTCACGCCGATAGGCAATGGTATATGGCCGCCACTTCCGGTAGGGCACCTGCTCCAATTCCTCCACATGGTGGAAGTAGGAGAAGGCGTGGTCGAAATCCAGGTCGATCCCCACCACGGTGAACGCCAGCTCGTGCATCAGCGCGAAGGGTGACCCCATCGAGAAGCTGCTCGGATCATCCAGTGCCATGAAGCGGTCCTGCGCATGGCCGGTGATGGCGAACGAATGCAGCGGATGAACCGTGCGCTTGAATCCTTCATGGAGGCATGCCTTGATCGCCAAGGTCCCGGTGATCGGATCGGTGCGCTGCGGATCGTACCGTTCCCCATCCTGCAACTCATGGTCAAAGGCCGGAACAAGAATGGTGGCCTCCTCACCGAGCCCGATGCGGAAGGCATCCAGTAACATCCCCGGGACCTTTGAGGCATCCGAACGGCGATGGCGCCAAGCAAGACGGGTGATGTCCACCGCGAGCACCACGTTCTGCCCGGGCCGCAGACCGATCCGGCCCGGCCATTCGGACAGGGGTAATGGGATGCTCACAACGTCACACGGAAATGGAGCCATTCCACGGCATATCCGTAGGACTGGACAAAAGGGATCGAACTCGGATGATCACGCACCACCTGGGTCTCCACGCTGCTCACCCCTTGCTCGCGGAACCAGGCATGCATCATGTCCGACATGGCACGGGACACACCTCCCCTCCGATGGGCCGCGTTAACGTACAGGTGTGTCCAATGGCCAACGCGCGCACCGCCCAGGTATTCGGGGGCGAGTTTGAGCGAGCCACAGGTGAAGCCGATCACCTCCTCGCCGTGCATCGCGATCACCATCCGGTTGAACCGCTCCAGGCCGGCTTTCACCCCCTTCATCCAGAGCCGGGCACCATCGGGGGGGAGTTGCTGCATCATCCCGTGCCGGTGCATCACGGCGTGCAGGTCTTCGAACATGGGCAGGATCCTTTCCAGCCGGACATCGGCAGGATCGGTGATGGCGGTGACCGTGATGTCGTTCATGACCGCAGGAAAAGTTCAAGTACACCATCGAAGGTCGTGGCTCCAGGTGCGTCGAAGGCCGTGGCCAGGTCCACTTCACGACCGACCACCTGTTCCAGTTCGGTGATGAGGTCCACGAACCCCAACGAATCCAAGAGGCCGCTGCGCACCAGGTCCAGGCTGCCACCCACCTCTTCCGCCCGCAGGCCGAGCCTTTCCGCCCGATGGATCAATCGTTCGCGCAGTTGCTGTGCCAATTCGGTCCTATCCATGCTCCACCTGTTCTAACAATGCCCTGCGATCCAACTTCCCATGCGCCGTCATCGGCATCCGGTCCACCTGGAGGATCCGTTCGGGAAGCATGTACGATGGCAGGACCCTGCGAAGTTCGTTCATGAGCGCCGGTTGGTCCACCACACCCTGAACGAAGGTGTACAGGCGTACCGCCCCCCCTTCCTCGCGCGGCAGGGTGATGACCGGGGTTCCGCCAAGCAACGGTGCAAGTGCGGCATCCACCTCGGCCGGTTCCACGCGGTGGCCCATGATCTTCAACTGATCATCGGTACGCCCAAGGAAGTGCAGGACGTCTTGATCATCCATCCGCACCCGATCGCCTGTGCGGTACCACCTCACTCCCTGCTCCACCCTGAAGGCACGGTCCGTTGCTTCCTGATCCCCTACGTAGCCCCGTGCCAGTTGGGGTCCGCATAGCTCCAATTCCTCCCCGGCGATCCGCCCGTCGGTGGAGCGGAAGGTGCGGCCGATCGGCACCACTCCTTCCTGGCCAAGGGATCCGCGGTCGGCTTCGTACGCCGCGATCGCGATGGTGGCCTCGGTGGGGCCATAGAGGTTGATGAGCCGGGCCTTTGGCGCAGCGGTGGTGAAAGCCCGCAGGACCGACCAGGTGAGCGATTCACCACAGAACAGGGCGATGCGCACATCGGGCAAGGCTCCTTCATTCAGCGTGCGCAACCGTTGTTGTAGCACGACCAAGGATGGTACCGAGAACCAGACGGTGATGCCTGCTTCGCGCGCATAAGAGGCCGCACGCATCAACTCACTGGGCGTGGGTACGCACAAGCAGCCACCCACGGCCCAGCACACGAAGAGGTCGTGTACGCTCAGGTCGAAGGTGAGCGCGAAGAACTGGCTGAACCGATCCGTTGAGTGGAACTCGTTCACCGCCAATTGGTGCTCCAGGTAGGCCGCTACATTGGCGCGACCGACGCTCACGCCCTTCGGACCGCCGGTGCTGCCGCTGGTGAAGAGCACGTATGCTTCCCCATTCGTGGGCATGTCGGGCGGTGCGTGCGTTCCCTGTTCACCACCGTCGATGCCATCAAGGTCGTCCACCTCCTCACGACCCACCAACGCCCGCACTCCTGCACGCTGAAGCATGGTGGTCCAGCGCGTGGCAGGCCCATCCGGCGGCAATGGCACGTACGCCGATCCCGCTTTCATGATCCCGAGGATCGCCGCGTAGGAAGGGGCCTCTTTCCGTGCCACGAAAGCGATGCGTTCGCCCGCATGGCCCTGCCCGATGACCCGATGTGCGATGGCGTTGCTCCACGCATCAAGCTCCTGGTAGGTGATGGTGCGACCTTCCACCTGCAAGGCCGCTCGCAAGGGCCATTGCTTGGCGGACTGCCGGAAGAGGTGGATCGGATCGGTCACGTTCACCGGGCGCTGGTACCGCCCTGGGCACAAAGCAACGCGTCCACGAAGTATTTCGTGCCCCAGTTCGGGAAAGCGAACTTCTCATAACGTCCCCAAAGCGGGAATGAACCCGGCAGGGCGCCTACGGCATCGGGGGGGCCTTGCTTTCCAAGCGCCTGGATCGATACCAGTTGGTCGATCAGCCGGGCAGCGGCTTCCCGGTATTGCGACGAGCCTGTCAGTTGGGCGGCATGGGACCACACGATCACCATTTGGGCGCATCCGGTCATGATCGCATGTTCGCTTCCCCGCCAGCGCGCATCATAGCGCCCATGCAGGACCCCATCCTTCAGGTATCGCTCAGCCAGCGGCTCCGCCGCCTTCAAGGCCGCCTTCGCCCAGCGCTCATCACCGGTGGTCCTCGTACACTCCAGAAGACCGTCCATGGTGTAGGCCAGCGTGTGTGTGATCGGCCGGTCGTTGTGCCGTAAGGTGTTGTCCGCGTTGGCGAACCAACCATTCTCCGCCTGCTGCCCAAGGACCCACTCCAGGTTCCTCCATGCCGCCGAACGGAAGTGCTCTTCACCGGTGATCGAATGCACTTGGAGCAAGGGCGCATCCACATACGTATCGTACACCCGTGCCACACCCATGAAGTTCGATCCACGCCAGGCACCATCGGCATCCTGTACCGCGATCATCCAACGACAGGCACGCACGGCGGCTTCCAGATAGGGTGTCGCGCGGGTGCGTTCGTGGACCGCCAATAGGCCACGTACCACCTGTGCCGTGTTGAAGACCACGCTCTGCCTATCCTCGCCGATGCGACCACCTTGCCAGCCACCATCCGGACGCTGGATACCAAGCAGCCACGCGGCCGCTTTGAAGGCGGCATCGTGCAGGTCCGCACGCCCCAGGCGATCACCCGCGCTCAACAACGTAGGGATCGCATATCCGGTGGTCTCCGGATACGAGGCGCCCCAGCCTTCGGTAAGATGGTAGCTGCCGAGCCCGGCATCGGTGCCCTGCCGTTGTGCCCGCAACAAATAGCCTGTGGCATCCTCCAGGGCAAGCCGATGGTCTCCAGCACCATGCTTCAACCCGTCGGTGTGCGACACGATAAGCGCACGTGTTCGCGCATCGGTCATGGCCAACGCCACCTGGCGCGCGTAGGAGAGTGCCGATCGGATCATGCGCCATCCAATAATGCGTGGCAGATGTGCTCCGCCGCATGTCCATCCCCGAAAGCGGTGGGTCGCACGGACCCTTGTGCCGCGAGTGCCGTTAAAGCACCTTCCACGATCCGTTCGCGATCGGTCCCCACCAGGGTGGAACCACCTGATCCGAGTAGTTCGAGCCATTCCGTTCGGTCCCGAAGGATCACACAACGCTTGCCCAGGAAGCAGGCCTCTTTCTGCAGGCCACCGCTGTCGGTGAGCACGATACGTGCCGCATCAACCAGGCACAGCATGTCCGGATATCCCACCGGATCGATGAGCCGGACACCAGGTCGGTCCGCGCACGGCTCGCCGAGGGTCTTCCGTGTACGCGGATGCAATGGCACGATCACCTGCATACCGGTGCGGTGGTACAATTCCCCGAAGGCATCAAGGATCCCCATCAAGGTCGGTCGGTCATCCACCGTGCCGGCGCGGTGCATGGTGGCCACGGCGAAGGTGGTGTGCCGTAGATCGAGGTGATCGAGCAGGGGGCGCGCACGGGCCATTTCCGTGAAGTGGATCGTATTGTCCAGCATCACATCACCCGTGTTCGAGACGTGGGGTTCCCGTATGCCGGGGGAGTTTCCTGCCGTGTTGGTGATCCCCTCCCTGCCCAGTTGGGCCACCGCGCTCGCGGTCGGGCAAAAGAGCCAGGTGCTCACATGATCAGTGAGTACACGGTTCTCTTCTTCGGGCATGGTGTTGTCGAAAGACCTCAACCCCGCCTCCACATGGGCCAAGGGGATCCCGGTGCGGCAGGCGGCCATGGCCCCGGCCAACGTGCTGGTGGTATCGCCATATACCAGGACCACATCCGGCCTGCTGCGTGTGATGATCGCCTCGACCCCTGCCATCATCCTTCCGAAACGCGAGGCATCGCTCCCATCGCCCAGCAACCGGTGGTGCGGACCGTGGGATCCGAGCTCACCGAAGAAGACCTCGCTCATGGCGGGGTCCGCATGCTGTCCGGTGTGTACCAGGGTCTGGTGGATGCGGCCGGCGAATGGGCCGTCGATCGCGCGTGTGATCGCTGCTGCCTTGATG
>JADLAI010000209.1 GCA_020848295.1 Flavobacteriales bacterium | reverse complement strand
TATACCGCCATCATCCCGCAATTGCTCGTGAAGGTGGCGGTCGGACTCGATCTTCCGCTGAGTACCCTGTTCCTCGTGGCTTCCATCGCGCATGTGCTCGTCCCGTACATGATCTTCGTGGTCATCGCACACGGCCTGCGACAGCCGTGGTTGGCCATGGGTGTGGTGCTGGCCCAAGTGCTATGCACACGCCTCACCTTCTACGGGATGGTGCTCGAAGCGAATTACCTGCTGAGCTATCCCTTCCTGTTGGCGGCCGCGCTGGAAAGGCGAACTCCAGGGCCCGATGACCTTCGCACGGGCCTGCCCGCTCTGCTTACACTGCTCCTCGTGCTCCTGGTCCATCCGGTTGGGGCTTTGATCGCACTCTTTGTCCTGCTGCATCGCTACCAGCAAGGTGGTGTTCGGTCCAAGCTCCTTATCGCCTTCATGGCCCTCACGTTGACCTGGCCACTTCTGGCCCGCTTCATTTTCCCGCCGACCACCTACGAAGCTGGGCTATACAACGCCATGGTCGAAGGAGCTGCCAGCCCGGTGCCGTTCACACGGTTGCCCGCCTTCCGTTTCCTGGTGGAACATACCGCCTTGCTTACCACCTTCTACGCGGCATTCTGGTGTGTACTGGTCGTCACCCTTATCCTTCAGGCGCGCCGAAAAGGTTGGATGGCAATGGCGTTGATGGTCGGCGCTGTGGTCCTCTTCATCCTCATTCATGTATGGGCCTACCATGCCGGGGAGACCGCGATGATGATGGAGAAGAACTTCGTCCCACTGGCCGTTCTGGTCGCGCTGCCCCTCATGGTTGAATTGGATCGCCTGGCCCCGCGTACGCAATGGTGGTCCATACTGGCCATCGCCGTGGTCCTGTTCATCCAATTCCGTGGGATCTCCTTCGCTTCACGCCCGGCGAAGGAAAGGCTACAGCACATCGTCTCCCTGGTGGAATACTGCCGGGAACAGGACGTCCGGAAGGCCTGCGTCTCAACTGAGGCGCTGGATGAGGCGGGCTTGCACCTGCATTGGGCCCTGGCATTCGAGACCCTGTTGTTGAGCGCGCACGATGGACCAGCGGGCAGCATTACGGTTGTGGCGCGGAAGGATCCACCAGCCTCCAATGCATGTGCCGACTTTTCCCGTCTTATGGACGAAAGTCGCGTATGTGTCGATGGGTCCCGTTATTTTCACCTACCGATCGGCGCATATGTCGTACTTTCACCCCGCTGATCGCGCCGGACACCCCATGGAAGAGAAGATCCTCGAAGTGTTCCGGTGGTCGCACATCGTTTCCGGCTTCCTGGCCTTGTTCGTGGCACCCATCGCCATGGCGGTCCGTAAAGGAGGGGATGCACATCGCCTTTGGGGTAAGGTGTTCTTCTACGCCATGGCCTGCGTGGCCATCACCGCCGTCGTCATGGGCATCTGGTTGAACAAGATGTTCCTGGCCATGATGGCGGTCCTTAGTTTCCACATGGCCGCCTCTGGTTACCGGTCGTTGTACCACAAACGCCTCCATGCTGGGCAAAGACCAGGTACCATGGACCTTGTCCTCCAAGGCACGGCGGGTGTGGTGAACGGGGGGCTTTTCATCTGGGGCTTCGTGAACATCATGCTGGGCAACCGGGGTTCGGCCACCACCCTCTTCATCGTTTTCGGTCTCATCGGCAGCCTCATGGTATGGCGCAACTTGCAGCGCTTCTACAAGCACCACCATGAGAAACACGAATGGCTCTACGCGCACATGTCCGGCTTCCTGGGTGGTTACATCGCAACTGTTTCGGCCTTCAGTGCGGTGAACATGGAATTCATCAAACCGGTCTGGCTGCAGTGGCTGTGGCCTTCGATCATCGGTATCCCCATCATTTACTGGTGGACACGACGCTACCGGAAACGCCTCGGACGGGGGAAACGGGTGCGTGACCTGGTGGAGGTCCGGATCCCGTAACACGCCGTTCCCAGTGGTGTTGCGGGCAGTGAGCGGTACTTTTGATCCCTGCATACACCAATGGATGGATCGATAGGGACCACCTCACGTGTCCTGGTTCTTTACACCGAGACCGCCCCTTATGTCTTCGCATGCCTCGATGCCCTGGTGGCCCTGTCCGGCGCACGCATCGAACTGGTGCGTTGGCCGGTGAATACGGAAGCGCCTTTCGACACAGGATCACATCCGGGCATCACCATCCATGATCGACGCGCGTTCGATGATCGCGGGCTGTTGGCGTTCGCTGCTGGGTTCGATCCGCACCTGGTGCTCGCCAGTGGCTGGGTGGATAAAGGTTACTTGCGCGTGTGCCGTGCCCTTCGCCGAAAGGGGGTGCCAACATCCATGAACCTGGATACGGCCTGGCGTGGTGGGCCGCGTCAGTGGGCCTCCGCAGTGCTGGCGCGGTTCTGGATGCGAGGCACGTACAGCCACGTCTGGGCCACAGGTTCGCCACAGGTGGCGTATGCGCGACGATTGGGCCTGCCGGCGGATCGTATCCTCACCGGCCTCTATGCGGCGGATACCGGGCCGATGCTCGATGCGTATCCCCATGCACAGGCCGCGCGCCGAAGGCGGTTCCCGCATCGTTTCATCCATGTGGCGCGCTACATTCCCACCAAGGGCCAACAGGTACTCTGCGATGCGTTCGCCGAGTTGTGCGATCAAGGCCGTGCCCGTGACTGGGAGTTGCACCTTGTAGGTACTGGTGAACTTTTCGATCAAGTGCGCCAAAGCCCTTCAGGAAAGCACCCACGGATCGTTCACCGTGGCTTCGTCCAGGCCTCGGAAATGCCTGGTGTACTGGCCGAAGCCGGCGTTTCGGTGCTCCCCAGCCTATACGAGCCTTGGGGTGTGGTGGTCCAGGAGCACGCATGCATGGGACTACCTTTATTGTTGAGCGATGCCGTGGGAGCGGGTGAACGTTTCCTCCGTGTAGGGGAGAACGGATCCTACCACCGTGCAGGGGACAAGGCCGATCTACAGGCCAGTCTGGCGCGCATCATCGCAACGAACGATCCGGAGCTTCTGCGGATGTCTGAACGATCGGCAGAACTCGGCGCCTCTTGGACACCAACGATGTGGGCAGGCACTGCCGTACACCATTTCCTTGAACCGTGAGCAAACCCAAGGTGTTGGTGTTCATCGACTGGTACAAGCCCTATTTCAAGGCGGGTGGCCCGGTACGCAGCATGGTGAACCTCGTGGAGCGGCTGGGCGACCGGATCACCTTCCATATCGTGACCAGCGATCGGGATTATACGGCGACCACCAACGAGGCGGCTGTACCAACGGACCGATGGGTGCGCTCCGACGCAGGGGAATTCGTGTACCACGCCTCACCTGCGGTCCGCTCCATCCGGACCTGGCGGCGCTTGATACGTAGTGAGGCCTGGGAGGTGGTGTACATCAACGGCCTGTACTCCCGTTGGTCCACCATTGTGCCCTTGTGGATCCTGCAGGGCACCGGGATCAGGCGGATCGTGGCGGTGCGTGGCATGCTGGCCGCGGGACCGATGCGCCAAGGTGCCGCGAAGAAACGCCTGTTCCTCTGGATGATGAAACGGATGGGTTGCTTCCGGGGAGTGGAGTTCCAGGCGACGAACCCGGAGGAGGCGGCGGACATCAGACGGTGGTTCGGATCGGATGTGCTGGTGCATGAGGTACCCAACCTTGCCCGTATGATGCCCGCTGTAAGGCCCGCCGCTATTGCGAAGCAGCCCGGTTCCTTGCGCCTGATCAGCGTGGCGCGGATCGCCGAGGAGAAGAACACGCTGTTCGCCATCGAGCGGCTTAAGGGGGTGAAGGGCAGGATCCGGTTCGACCTTTACGGTGCGGTTTATGATGAAGCGTACTTCCTGCGCTGCAAAGAGGCGGTGAAACACCTGCCATCCTCCATCGAGGTGTGCTGGCATGGGCAACTGGCGAACGAAGCCGTGGCCGCTGCGATCGCCGAAGCCCATTTCCTGTACATGCCCAGCGTGGGTGAGAATTTCGGCCATACCATGCTCGAGGCCCTGATCGCCGGGCGGCCCCTGCTCATCAGCGATCGCACCCCGTGGAAGGGATTGGAAAAGGAAGCGGCTGGCTGGGACCTACCCTTGGAGGATGACGCCCGGTTCACGGCGACTCTTCAACGGGCGGTGGATATGGACCAGGTCGGGTTGGACCGTCTGGTGGAAGGCGCGTACGCCATCGGTGCCCGATATTTGAACGATCCCTTACCGGTGGAGCGCAGCTTCCGCATGTTCAAGCCAGCATGACCCAACGTCCCACCGTCGATCTGAGCCGCTTCGACAACTCGAGGTCCTTCCACCCTGGAGCCGGTGTGTTGAAACGCACCCTCTGGTATTTCGTCAATGCGTTGATCTTCCAGAACCCCGCATTCCCGTTCCGCTCACCGAAACCGCGGCTCTTGCGTCTGTTCGGTGCGCGGGTGGGGCGTGGTGTGGTGATCCATCCGTCGGTGAACATCAAATTCCCCTGGAGGCTATCCATCGGCGATCATTCGTGGATCGGCCAACGCGTCTGGCTCGACAACCTCGATCAGCTCACGATCGGAAACCATGTGGTGATCAGCCAGGGTGCCATGATCATCCAAGGCAGCCACGATTACAAGAAGACCGACTACCCGACCTATACCAGGCCAGTGATCCTGGAGGATGGTTGCTGGGTGGGTGCCGGCGCGATCGTGACCCTCGGTGTCACCATGGGCAGCCATAGCGTTCTTGCCGCAGGTAGCCTGGCCAGCAAGGACCTTGAACCCTATATGATCCATCAGGGGAATCCTGCGGTCCCCGTTCGTGAAAGGGTGATCACATGAAGGTGACGCTCATCACCGTATGCCGGAATGCAGCGACCGTGATCGCGGGAACGCTGGAAAGTGTGCGCCTCCAAACGCATCCCGACATTGAACATATCGTGATCGATGGGGCCAGCACCGATGGGACCATGGAGGTTCTTCGTGGCTATGCGGCGGAGGTGGGGAACTGTACCCTGGTGAGCGAGCCGGACAAGGGCATCTACGATGCCATGAACAAGGGGCTGTCCCGTGCCACAGGCGACCTCGTCGGATTCATCAATGCGGGGGATATGCTCATGACACCGCAGGTGGTCGCCCACGTGGCCGAGGCATTCGAGCGCTCCGGTGCGGATGCGGTGTATGGCGATATCATCATGGTGGATGAGGCGGACATCACAAAGGTGCATCGCACCTGGATCAGCGGTTCCTACCGCCGGGAGAATTTCCGCAAAGGTTGGATGCCACCTCATGTGGCCACCTTTTTCCGCAAACAGGTTTACGACCGATACGGTCATTTCAACCTTGCCCTTCGGATCGGCGCGGACTACGAGATCATGTTGCGCTTCCTCTATCGACACAGGATATCCGCAGTACACCTTCCCGAGGTCCTGGTGCGGTTCCGGCTTGGTGGGATGAGCAATGGTAGCATCCGCCACATCCTGAAGGCCAACCGCGAGGTGCGTGCATCCTGGGGGATCAACGGATTGAACGCTCCGCCGCTTCTGGTCACTCGTAAGCTCTGGAGCAAGGTGATGCAGTTCTTCCACTGACCCGACCCAGTACGAGCTTCACCGCCTGTGGCCTTAGGCCAGATCGTGATGAAGCCTGGTCCGATCCGCTGCCCTTTCGTCTTCTCCGACAGGATCATTCCGTAGCTCCGGATACGCAACGATCCGTTCGGATCGTCCTGCGAAAAGATCACGGCGCATCCTTGGGCCGATCCTGACCGAGCCGGTGATGAGGATCCAGGTCCAGGCCTTTCCACACTGATCAAGGCGAATGGTGCGAAAGTGAGAAGGTGCGAGGGTTTCAGCCCTCGCACTTTCGCACCCTGTCACCCATGATCGACCGCTTCTTCTCCAACGTATCGGTCATGCGGAACGGGATCAACGCATCACTGCGATCAATTTGGGGGTTTCGCCAGCACTGCGTAACCAATAGCGACCTTGGGGGAGGCTGCTGATGTCGATCACCTGCTCTGAGGTAGCACCCCGTTCTCCGTCCATCATGCGTCGGCCCACGATATCCACCATTTCCCACGCACTCCCTTCCATCGCAGCGTTCCATCGTACGGTCACGTGGTCCTTCGCCGGTACGGGAAAGACACTGATCACGCTGCGTTCCTCCTGATCACCCAAGCCGGTGACCACGAATGGTGCGGAGGGTATGCTGCAATCCGGGTCATAGGTCACTGCCACGGTATAGGACCCTTCGGACGCGATCTCAATGCACGCTTGATCACCGGCCAATGGTGCGTCGAAGAGGTACCATTGATAGGCTACCCCTTCCGGTTCAGCACACAACAGACCATCGTTCGAAAAGGACAGGATGGGTTGCACAGGCGGGTCGAACCGGATCCCGACCTCCACACCGAGCGGCATGACGAAGTCGGGGCATTCGTCCGGTGCACCTTCACAGGTATAGGATCCATCCTGCACGACCACCAAGGTGTCATCGGACTCGCCTTCGATCAAACTGCCGTTGTGGTACCATCGCACCTGCTGCGAATAGTTGAGGATGAGCAGTACCGTATCGCCTTCACAATTGTGCTGTACACCTTCGCCTTCGATGTACAAGGGTTCATCCCCGGCGTGGATCACGAATGGCAAGAGGAAGGCCCAAGCGTCCACCAACACTTCAGCGGACATCTCCGTGCAGCCGTTCAAGGTGGCCTCGACCGCGAAGCTCGAGACGGCATCCATCGAGCTTACCGTGAGGGTCTGGCTGGTGGCTCCTTCGATGAGTTCTCCGTCCTTGTACCACTGATACGCATCGTATGTCCCGGTGCTCAGGAGCGCCTCGGTGAATGGGCACAGGATCAAGTCGTTGGGGCTTACCGTCGGCGTGAACGTACACTGTGCGGAAAGGCCGGTACCGAAGAGGAATGCGGAAAGGAGAGATAAAGGTTTCATCCGTGTGCTGCGGTTGTTCTGATCAGTAGACACCTCCTCTCGATGTATTGCTGCCTGGCGATCCGATCTTCGATCGGTGATAGCTTCGCGGTCGAACCACACCCCACCTCTTATGGAAAACACTGCCTGCCCCGAATGCCGCTCCAAGATCACCTATCCGACCGGCACCAGTATGATGTGTGCGGAGTGTGGGAATGAATGGAATCCCGAGGAGGTGGCTGCACAACTCGCAGGACCGGTGATCAAGGATGCCAATGGCAATGTGCTCAAGGACGGCGATGATGTGGTGGTGATCAAGGACCTACCGGTGAAAGGCATGCCGAAGCCGGTGAAAGCCGGGACCAAGGTGAAGAACATCCGCCTTGTGGAGGGTGATCACGACATCGATTGTAAGGTCGAGGGCTTCGGGGCCATGGGCCTGAAGAGCATGTACGTGCGCAAGGCATGAGCGCTCCCTCCCTCATGTGGCGCGGTAGATGGACGAACGCCCAGGGGAGTGAATGCTCCACGGGACATGCTGGTCCGGACCGCACTATCCGATCCAGCGCACGCCGTCCTCTTCCAGCCGTACAAGCCTCGCCTTGTACAAGGCACCAATGGCCCGCTTGAACACCTTCTTGCTGAATCCGAATTCGGCATGGATCTCGTCCGCACTACTTCGATCCGTGAGCGCAAGGAACCCGTTCCGTGCTTGGATCCGCTGCGCCACCATCGTGGTTTGCCCGTCGATGTACTGCCGGTAGCCTATGGGTTGTAGGGTGATGTCCAACTTATTGTCCGGTCGCACGGTCTTCACATAGCCGGTCAACCGGTCGCCCACCGAGACGGGCTTGAACACATCGTTGGCGTGGAGCAGGCCATGGTGCAGCCCATTCACCACCACGCTGTAACCCAGGTCGCTGCGGCCATGGATGAGCAGATCGACCGCATCACCCTGGCCTACGGTCAGGTGGTCATTGTCCAGGAAACTCCTTATCCGCGTGCTGCCCTGGATGCGCCCTGTCTCCTCATCCAAGTAAACACGGACCACATGGAAGCGTCCTGCTTCCAACGCACGTTCCTGTTCCTCATGGGGTACGAGCAAGTGCGGCTCGATGCCCCATTCCACGATGGCACCACCACCCCTGTGGCCAAGGACACGCATGTATGCGAAGCCACCGACCTCGGCCTTGGGCAGCTTCGTGGTGGCCGCCTTCCGTCCGTTCCGGTCCTCATACACGAATACCTGGAGCGACTCGGCATGGCCCGAAGGATCGGATGAGCTGTGCAGGATCAACTGCTCATCGTCATCGCCGATGATCAAACGATCCTTCGTTCGATCGATGATGGGGAGTTCCTGGATGCGGCCGATGGAGATCACAGCGCGAAGGTCGTGCATAACGATCGTACCGGTCTGCCCCCATTGGCGTTCATAACTGGCGAATTCAAAGGGCCGATCGGTCCGGGGCGCAGCCGACCCCCGATCGGCTTATCGGTGGTCTCATTCCTGCTATTGGCCATTTCGTGCATAGTGGCTTGGACCGATGCACTGAGCATGGTTGTGCGGTGCGCTTCAGTCATCCAGCCCCTTGCCCTCCAGGATCCGGTCCACATACTTATCGATGCGGGCTATGCGGGTCGCCGCCTGTTTGGCCCCGGCGAAATGCAGCAGGTAGCCTCGCTGACGACCAGGTGTCAGCGCATTGAAAGCCTTTTTCAACTCGGGCATCTGTTTCAACGCCTTGGCGAATTCTGTTGGCATCTCGAACTCGGCGGTCTCCTTCATCGTCACCTTCTTCCCGGCGCGTTCATTGGCGATGGCCTCCCGGATGAATGCCCTGAGGTCCTTCGTTCGTGCGATGATGTCCTGCTCACTGGTGAATCGGAGCTGGCGTCCGCTCTGCACGTTCTTCGTTTGCTGCACCAGTTGCGCCTTATCGTCCTTCAACAGTGCGCCCTGGTGGAATAGCACGGCACAGTATTCCTTGAAGCCGTGGATCAGGAGAACGTTCTTGCCATTGAGGGTGTAGCAGGGGTGCCCCCACTTCAATTCCTCGGTGAGGCCACTTTCCAGGGCGACCTCGCGAAGCAGGGCATAGCAGTCCTGCCAGGGACCCTTCTTCGCGAAGAACCAGTCGACTTTGGGGTTCATGCTCCGAAATTAGGGCTATGGCCTTGTGCTACGTGCGCGCTGCAAGCGCGCCGGGATCTTCGCCCGCGTTGCAAATGCGGGCGAGACAGTACCGGAGCAGGCGCTACCGATGGACACTTGCGCCTGCTCATGGGTTCATGCCTCGGAAACAACGTGTGCTGGTAGCAGCGTCCGGTCCGCTGGCCTGAAATACCAGGATGCCGCGATGAGGACCAGGTAGAGCAGCACGGGAGCGATCATGCCGAAGTCATCGCCGGAACGCACATGGAAGTACAACGCGCCCGAGATGGTGAAGAAGATGCCGGCATAAGCCCACTCTTTCAGGATCGGTATTCCCGGAAGGAGCAAGGCCACCACACCCAGGACCTTCCACACGCCAAGCAGCACGAGCATGTCCGTGGGAAAGCCCATGTGGATCACATTCTCAACTCCGCCGGGGCCGTTGGTCTTCAGTTGGAAGATCTGGATAACCGCCGTTGAGGTCAGGCCCAGGGCCAGCCATATCGTGGCCACCCAGTAGATGATCCTGGTGCGTTTGTTCATGGATCCAATGTGTTGGAATTTGCCTTTTTCACTTGCCTGGCTGCTTTTCGGACAGGCTGAACCAGTTGCCGCTGTCGTCCTTGAAGTTGCAGGAGACACCATAGAACTCCTTTTTGGGCGGGGCCTTGAACTCCACGCCCTTGGCGTGCATCTCCTCGTAGGCGGCGAATACGTCCGGGCTTTGGAACGAGCCGAAACCGAAGACGCCCTTGCGGATCAGCATGGCCAGGGCATCGGCGGACTCCTTGTCCATGGCATGGCTTTCCTTGGCGGCCAGCAGGGAGATCTCCAGGCCCGGCTGGTCCGGCGGTGTAACGGTGAGCCAGCGGAATTCGCCTTTGCGCACATCAGTATGTTTCTTGAACCCGAGCTTGTTCACGTAGAAATCGAGGGCGCTGTCCTGGTCCAGGACGTAGAAGCAGGTGTGGGTCAGTTGGAGGTGCATGGTCGTTGTGTTCGATGGAGCAAAGCAAGAAGTCAAGCGCGGCGCCGGAATGTCCGCGATTGCTATTCTTCGCTCAGCCCATGCGCGCCGGAGAAACAATCCGGGATGAAGTTGAGCGGTCGGGCCCGGGTATCCGCCTCCCGCCGCAATTCAGCTTCGCGAAAGACCCTCGGTGTGGACCCTGTGGCCTTCTTGAACGCACGGCTGAACGAGGACAGGCTCTGGTAGCCCACGGCCACGCAAGCTTCCAACGCATCGACGCCTTGGGCCATCAGTTCCTTCGCACGCTCCATGCGGCAATGCGTCAGGTGCTCGCGCGGGGTGCGGCCGTAGATGGCCTGGAATTCCCGGATGAAATGGAACTTGGAGTAATGCGCTTCCCCGCTGATGATCCCCACGTCGATGGCCTCGGCAAAATGGGCATCGATGAAGAGCTTGGCCTGTACGATACGCCGGTAGAGGTAGGCTTTTGGATACGGATCGCTCAAGGTGTTCAAGGCATCAATTGATGATCAGCGGGATCAATGACCCAGCCATCCCGGCAACCTGGCTGCCTGCTTCACCCAGGCCATGAATTGCTTCTCATCGAGCTTGTCCGCTTCGCGAATGTTCAGATAGCGTACTTCCTTCTGCGTGCTCGTGTCCGGAGGCAACGGCACAAGGGATGCGCCTTTGAAGAATGTCACCTTCACGTAGTTGGTGAATACATGCAGGGAGAGGAACCAGCCGTTATCCTTCACACCGTAGAACGGCGAGTTCCACTTCACGGCTTTCTGCACCTTGGGCAGCGCGAGGGTGATCAATGCATCCACCTGCGCACAGGTGGCCCTTTTCCAGCCGGGCACGGCGGCGATGTACGCTTGCACAGGACCGTCGCCATCACCCTTGGCGATCTGCGGGTTGCCGCCGACCAGGAGCTTCACCGCGGGTTGCTTCACTGTGCTGGTGCTCCGGGTTGCCTTCTTCGAGGCCGAACGAACAGGAGCGCGCTTGGTCGATGCCATGCAGCGAAGTTCGTGCATGTCCGGACAACATGGACACCTGCCATATTTGTAGGAACGACACCGGACCATGGCCAAAGCCGAACTCAAGACCAAGGAGAACGATGCTTGCGTGGAAACATTCATCGGAGGACAACCTACCGCGGTAGCCGCCGACTGTCACACGATCATCGCCCTGATGAGGAAGGTGACCGGCGAAGAGCCCAGGATGTGGGGTGCCAGCATTGTGGGCTTCGGGCGCTACCGATACAAGGGTGCCAGCGGCCGTGAAGGGGAGTGGTTCCTCACCGGGTTCAGCCCACGCAAG
>JADLAI010000208.1 GCA_020848295.1 Flavobacteriales bacterium | reverse complement strand
TGTGGATCTGCCGGTCCAGGTCCACGCGGTCGGTCACCAGCACCACGCGCGGGTCGGCGATGGCCTTGTCCAACGCCAGCGCCTTGCTCAGCATCACCATGGTGAGGCTCTTGCCGCTGCCCTGCGTGTGCCAGATCACGCCGCCGCGCCGTTTGCCGTTCGCATCCAGTTGCCGCACGCGTTCCAGCGTGTCCTGCACGGCGAAGTATTGTTGGTAGCGCGCCACCTTGCGCACGCCCGCATCGAAGACCGAGAAGCGATACGCCAGGTCCATCAAGCGCTCGGGACGGCACAGGGCGTACAGCGCTCGGTCCTGCTCGGTGGGCAGGCGGTCCTCGCGGGCGAGATCCTCGTGCGGCTTCGCGAGCAGATCCGTCACGTTACGTTCCACATTCTCCTTCCAGGCGCTCCAGAATTTCGGCAGGGTGCCGGTGCAGGCGTAGCGCACTTCATTGGGCTGCGCGGCGATGAGCAGTTGCGCGTAGTGGTACAGGCGCGGCACGCCATGTTCGCGTTGCTGATCGCGGATGTGCTGGCTCACGGCCTCGTCCGTGCTGTCCTCCTGGTCGCGGCGTTTGCATTGGATCACGCAGAAGGGGATGCCGTTCACGAAGAGCACCAGGTCGGGCCGGCGCGTGGCATGCACGCCCTCCACGATGTACTCGTCGGTGATGTGGTACACGTTGCGCTCCGGCTTTTCCCAATCGATGTAGCGCAGGGTGAAGGCCTTCTGGTCGCCGGCCACGTGCTCGGTAAAGCTCTTGCCGAGGGTGAGCAGGTCGTACACCTTCTCATTGGTCTGCACCAGCCCTTCATCGGGCACGCGCTGCAGGGCCATGATGGCCGCGTTGATGCTCTGCGGGCTGAAGGGGTATTCCTGGCCTTTGTAGGAAAAGCGGTTGATGGCCTTGAGGCGCTCGCGCAGCACCTCCTCCAGCACCACCTGGCTCAGCAGGCCGCCGCGCTGGCGCACGGCTTCCTCGCGCGAAAGCCATTGGTAGCCCAGCCGCCGCAGGAAGCGCAGCGCGGGACCGTGGCTGTCGGAGTATTCGGCGAAGGAGGGCATGGGGATCGGTGACTTGGGACTTGTCCAGCGGTTCTTACTCTTCGTTCCTTTCTTTATTCATTCTTTCCCGCGCGACCTAAAAAAGCTGACGGCCAGGGGAATGTGCTGATTTCCTTTCTTTACTCTTCATCACTTCTTTCTTTATTCCACGCTGTTCAAGAAAGCTGGTCCGTTGATCAGCACCACTCGCCGCATGCTCACTCTGGCTTGCTCTTCACCGCCTCGGTAAGGTTGGCGATCGACTCCTTCAGGTCTTTCGAGTTCAACGAGATGAGGGTGCCGCCTTTCTCGGAAGAGAGGTGAGGCGGGGTGTGGACCTGTTTCAGCGCGTTCATGATCAACCGCTGCCTGGAGCGGTTCGCGTCGTTGTCCTTGTCGTTCAAGAGATCCGCGTAAGGGTTGATGGTCATGGCCACCGCGCTCTTGAACGCATACTCCTCCTGGAGATCCCGCTCCTTGCTGTATTGCCGAAGAACGAATCCGAGCATGATGAACGCTGGAACCGTCTTGAGCAGGTTCACACTGAGTTCCACCCATGGATTGTCCATCTTAGTATGCACCCATTGGAACACGATCACGACCCATGCCACGGTCACGATCACAGCGGCGAGGATGGCCCAGCGCCAGAAGGTGATGTTCGGTTCGAGGCGCACCGACCGGTCGTTGTACTTGTTCCCGAGGAAGCCGTCAGCAGCCATGCCGGTGAGCTGTTCGATCCGCTCCTTGCGGCTCTCGATCCACTCGCGCAGTTCGTCGGCGGCCTTCAGAGCGGCATTGGTGTCGGTGGCCTGGTCGGCGATGCTCTTGCGTTGCTGGTCACTATCCGCCTTGAACCCTTCGTAGGCCTTGGCCAAGGTTGCCAGCTCGATGTTCGCTTTGTCGAGTGAATCCTTGAGCCCTTCCTGTACTGACTTCAGTTGCGTTTCGGTGGCCTGCCCGTTCTGAAGGAGCTTTTGGAGTTCTTCCACGTGTTGGCGTGAAGCCTCCATATTCCGGCGCACCTCCTCCAACTCCGTCACCTTAGAGTTCCTGAACTCGTCAAGGCTGGTGCGCGAGCGTGAGAGTTCATCCTGCAGGTTCTTGAACTGCTCCAATGACTGGTCGAGCCGCTTGCGTTGGGCGTTGAGCGCATCCAACCGCGCATTGAGCTCTGCGGCCTTGGGCGGTGTCTGCCGCAGATCATCGAGCCAGTATCCGCATGCCATCGCATGCCAGAGCAACCGGTCGAGGTTGCCGGCGGCCGCATCGATGTTGTTGCTCTGGATATGGCTGATGTGGTTGGAATACATGTTCAGCATGTCCACCTGGCCCCACTCGTGATGCCCGGTCAACACGTTCGGGATGGCATGCCACGATGCCTTGCCGAGTGCCGCTTCGATCGACTCGGTGAACTGGTGGCTCAGTTGAATGAAGGTCGTGCCGCTGTAGTTCGCGAGTTGGATCGCTCCCAGATCGGGCTGTTCCGGCTTCCACGCTGCGAACGCGGCCGCGAGATCGAGCTTGTGGAACTCGGCGATGTGTTGGAGCAGGTTGTTCCTGGTGTCTGCATTCATGGCCTATCCTGTTGAACTATGGTTGTCTTTTCCGCTGCCCGCCAGCAGCCGTTGCATCAGCCCGCGCTTCTGCTCGTGAAGCTGCGCGAGTTTCGTGCGCAGGAGGTCGAGCTCGTCATCGAGCGCGGTGGTAGCGCTGGCGATGAAATCCTGGATCTCGGCTGGCGGAAGTGGCACCTTCAGCTCAGCGAGCTGCGACGGATAGATGTGTACCACACTATGCCCCTGGCCGAACTTCAGGCGCTGGCGATCGGCGATAGAGCTGTTGAGTGCAGTGGCGAGATAGAGTGCGTTCACATCCTTGGGACGCAGGATGATCACATCGCCCCCGGCGCAGGCGCGTTCACGGCCCAGATAGACGGCGGCTTTGCCGATCTCCTCTGCGGTCTCGCCCGAACCGGCGAAGAGCACATCGTTGTATTGGATAGGCTGACTTGCGTCGGCGACGCCATCGTTGACGAAGGAATAGAAGCGCTTGATGCGAACATGGTGCACCGTGTACAGCTCGCCGTAGGTGATCGCGGGCACACCCTCTGTGCTGATGTCTGCCTTCAGTATGCCCTTGCCCTTGGTGAATGAGCCTAGCTCACCCAAAGTCTTCCACCTCCACCCCTTGGGCAG
>JADLAI010000207.1 GCA_020848295.1 Flavobacteriales bacterium | reverse complement strand
TGCGGTGCTATGCGGATGCGCAGGTCTCGTTCATGTCAAGTAGCGTGTCCACATGCGAATTGAACCTGGGCGTTGATGATCATAGCGCTGGCAGCCACTTCCAACTTTTTCCCGATCCTGGTGGCGACGGATTCGAGGTGCGGTCATCGCAGCCGATCCAAGCCGTAGCGGTGCGGGATGCCGCAGGCAGGATGTTCTTGACAAAACCTGGTGGAAGCCTGGTTCATGTGCCTGCCGTGCAATGGCCTGCGGGCTGCTACTTGGTGGCGGCCGAATTCGGGAACGGCACCCGCGCGGTGCGCAAATGGATCAAGCCATGAGGAAGCTCGCACTACAGGCCGCGCACGCCGCCGGGCACGATCTGATGCACCTGACCGTTGCGGAGCATGCGACCTTCGATAGCATCGCCCGACGCGGCTGCGATAGACCATGCACGTGGGCGCAGAATCTGCTGTGTTACGGCTATCAGCAGTGCATACCTCCTTGCACCGGTGGAAATGCCACCCAACGCGCGCTGCATCCGATGGACCCGGCACCTGATGTCCCGATCGATCCGCTTACGGTCTTTCCGAACCCGGCCCGCAGTTACACCACGCTCGCGTACACGATCACCGAGGCCCTTGACGGGGCTTGGCTGATCGTGCGCCAGGTGGATGGTCGCGAGGTGAAACGCATGGTCGTGAACCAACCCCAAGGACAAGCGCTGTTGGACACCCGCGACTTCGTTCCGGGCACCTACAGCGTGGAACTGGTCAATGCAGGTGCCCGCTTGGCCACCGAACGCCTTGTACTGAAGCCATGAAGCATTTATTCTTCGCCGGGCTGGCCGCATGTTCGGCCAGCCCAGGCGGAGCGCAGGTGCCTTTGACCTTGGATACCTCGTTCCGCTGTGGCTTGGTGTACGCAAGCCTCACTGATGCACACCCCTTGGCTGATGGCCGACTCTGGATCGTTGGAAGAATCTCCTTTGACGGAACGAATCCTGTGCCCTCCTCCAGAAGGCTGTTGCCGAATGGCTCCTTGGACCCAGAAATCGGGTTGGGAAGTCTGTCAGGTGGAACCATAGTTGAGACTCCGGAGTATTTCTACAGTCCGGCCGGTGGTGGTCCCCGCCGCATGCGATTGGATGGAACGGCCATATATGATTTCAACCCAGGCCCTGCCAACACCCCTTACCCTGGCCTTGTTGGTTACGATTGGGGAGACATTAACGTACAAAGCGACGGTAAGATCCTCTGCACGGGGGCCTCTCAATTGGACTATGCGTTCGGCTTTGACTCGCCTGGCTGGTACAGCGTGTTCCGCTTGTGCGACAATGCCCGCTTGGACAGCACGTACGACATGCGCACCACCGACGGAACGATATGGTCGCTTGAACCCACGGGCGAAGACCAGTTCTTCGCCAGTGGTGTCTTCACCACGTACGAGGGGGTGCCCGTAGGTCGCATCGTGCGCATCTGGGCGGATGGCGAATTGGACACCACTTACCAAAGCCCGATCCTGAAAGGCTATGCCAAGTGTTTCATCCAGCAACCCGATGGACGCATGATCGTGGGTGGGCAGTTCGTGCTTCCCAACGACCCGGACACCATGCACCTGATCCGCCTGCTACCTGATGGTGCGCTGGACAGCACCTTCCACAACGACACGGAATACAAGCATCTACCGCAGTTCTCTTTTGGCGATTTCGCCTTCGGCGTGAACGACATCGAGCAGTTAGCGGACGGCAACATCATCGTGGGTGGCAACTTCACGCACATGGACGGCCAGCTACGCCGGGGTGTCGCCTTGGTGGACAGTTTGGGCAACCTGTTGAACACAGCCTTTACCGGCGCAGGTTGTGGCTTGGCCGCGCAGATCAATTCAACGCATACGTACAGCGGCCTGGCCTCAATCGACCCAGCACCAGATGGGAGCATCTACCTCGTTGGGGAATTCAACGGCTTCGATGATGGCGTGGTAAGCGATACGGCACAGCGGATGATCTGCAGGTTGCATGGGTTGAACGTGGGGGTGTCAGAGCACCAAGCCAAAGCCAACGATGGGCTAAGGGTATATCCCAACCCGGGGTCGGGCCAGATCACTGTGGAATGGCCGGGGCACCTGATCAAGACCATGCGTTTCGTGGACGCGCAGGGCCGATGCGCATACTCCATCACCTGCGCCAGCTGTGTACGAGCAGATGTGAACGTTCCTTCATCCGGGCTCTACGTGCTTATTGTAGAGGATGAGCAGGGTGATCGGATCTCCACAAAACTGACCAAACCATGATTTCGACAAGATGGTGGCTCGTGCTGCCCATACTGGTGTCATGTACCAAGGCAGGTGCGCAAACCTGGTGCCCCACGGGGGCCGAATGGTGGTATGAACATCAGAACTTTGGCCAGGCAGGATATGTGCATGCGGCCTACGTCGGCGACACGCTGGTCGATGGGGAGCCAGCCCAGCGGTTGGAGGCGTACGCGACGGGATATGACTTCTGGATCGACATGCCTTACTACATGCAATACCCATCGGTGATCACCCGACAGGTCGGTGGCCAGGTGAGCTATCGCCACAATGAGGCATGGTATACGCTGTTCGATCTGGATGCGCCTCCCGGTGCGCAATGGCCGTTGGCCGGCTTGGGTCTCTTTGACGATCGAACGATGGCGGTGCTTGATACAGGCCATTTCGTAGTGGATGGTATCATGCTGCGATGGTCGGAAGTGGAGTTCATCCCACCGTTCGGGTCATGGGCTACGGACACGATAGTTGAGCGAGCGGGCTACAAGAATGTGTTTATCGAGCCATGGCGAAGTTTGATGCTTGAAGGCATAGTGCAGGGGCTGCGCTGCTACGCTGACGACGGAATTGCGTACAGCACGGGCCTTACCGCAACATGCGATCTGATCCTGAGCACGGAAGAGTTCAGCGCCCACGGGTCATTTCATGTCCATCCCAACCCTGGTTCGGACTATTTGTGGGTGAAGTGCGGAAGCCCGGTCCGGACGGCCGAGGCTCGCGATCTGTTGGGCCGTTCGGTTTGGAGCGGTCGGGGTCCTCAGGCAGCATCCCAGGTGGATACCTCGTCCTGGCCACCAGGCTGCTACTTGGTGGCGGCCGAATTCGGGAACGGCACCCGCGCGGTGCGCAAATGGATCAAGCAATGACAAGGAGGTTCGGGCTTGCGGTGGTCGCCTATCCTGTAGGACAGTAGAGGTGTTCGGCGTACGTCAAGCGTCCATCGGATGCCACTGGCATTCACGGGCCAACTGACCGGTCCCGCCCGATACCGGTTGATAACCCGGTTGCCGCGGCCCCCGGGGATCGGCTACCTTCGCGCCGCGAAAAAAAACGGGTACGAACGCACCTACGCCTTCGCCGGGC
>JADLAI010000206.1 GCA_020848295.1 Flavobacteriales bacterium | reverse complement strand
GACGCGTATTGGCCAGCGGTGGTGGATAGCACGGGAGCCGAATTGCAAGCCGCCCGCACGGTGAAGGTGGTGAACCTGAGCGACATGATCCCCTTGTTGATCGCCGGGATGATCGAACAGGAGGCCAAGGTGAGCAGCCAAGTAGCGGCAATGGAAGAATTACGCGCACAAATGGCGGAGATGCAAACGGCCCTCGTCGCCTGCTGCGCCAACCCCGATGGTGCCCGTCTGCTCGATCAAGGATCGACCCGACCAACGGAACTGGAAGGAAGCGGCCCCGACAGCGAAAAGCTTCGCATCCAGCCCAACCCCTTCAACGAGCACACCACGGTGTTCTACACCCTGGATCGAGGAGGGCGCACGCAGCTCATCGCCAACAGCGCCGACGGCCGCGACCTGCGCGTGTTGCAAGAGGCCACCTTGGAGGCCGGTAGTTACCAGTACGAATGGAACACGGCCGATCTGGCGCCGGGCCTGTACTACGTAACGCTACTGCTGGATGGGCATCCCGTGGTGAAGAAGGCTGTGAAGGTGGGGCGGTAGGGAACAGTTGAGCGCATCGGAACACGTGCGGCTCCGCCATTGGTCGGGACTGCACGTGTTCGCCCCGGATCGGTCACCGACCCTCGCGCTTCCGCCGCTTCCGCTCCGCGGCGATCAAACCCAGTTCACGCCCCGTTTGCCCACGGGCACTGGTGTTCTCCTCGGCCCGCCGGATCAGGTAGGGCAACACCTGTCGCACCGGACCGTAAGGCACGTACTTCACTACGTTGTAGCCAGCCGCCGCCATGTTGTAGCTGATGTTGTCGCTCATGCCCAGCAACTGGGAGAACCACACCCGCTTGTCATCACGCGGCAGGCCCTTTTCGTGCATCAGCCGGGCCATGAGCAGGGTGCTCTGTTCGTTGTGGGTGCCCACGCACACCGCGAATCGATCGAAGTGTTCCGCGCAGAAACGAAGGCATGCATCATAGTCGCGGTCCGTCGCGGCCTTGTCCGCATGGATGGGGGAGGGATATCCCTGTTCCAGTGCCCGCTCCCGTTCCTTCTCCATGTAGGCCCCACGCACCAGCTTCACCCCGATGTGGTAGCCCCCCGCCACGGCCTTGGCATGACTGGCCTTGAGGAAGGCGTACCGATCGTGCCTGTATAATTGCAGGGTGTTGAAGATGATCGGTTTCTCCTTGTTGAACCGGGCCATCATCGTTTCGACCATGTCGTCAATGGCCGGTTGCATCCAGCTTTCCTCCGCGTCGATCAACAAAGGCACGTCGGCCTTGGCGGCCGCAGCGCAGAGCTTCTCCACGCGGCCCAGTACCAAAGCCCATTCCCGCCGGTCCTCCTCGCTCAGCACTTTCCCAGCGCTCACATCGGTGAGTAGTTGCACGGGCGAAAGCCCCGTCGGCTTGAATACGCTGAACGGTACGTCCTTCCGCGTTCGTGCCGCTTCGATCGTGCGCAGGATCTCGGCGGTGGCGTGGTCCAGCGCCTCATCGTCCTCCTGCCCCTCCACGCTGTGGTCCAGGATCGTGCCCACGCCACTTTTCCCCATGCGCGCCGCCGTACGCAAACTCTCCTCGATGGTCTCGCCACCACAGAATTGTTCGAAGATGGTGGCCTTGATCAATCCTTTCACCGGCAAATGCAGCCAGAGGGCCGCCTTGCTCAAGGTGCTGCCAATGGTGGTGAGCGTGGGGTTCCCGATGATGCGGAAGAGCCAGTACGCCTGCCAAAGGTCCCGGTCGCTCCTATTGGCGAAGGCGGTCCGGGTATCGCCCAGATCGGGCTGTTCGGTGTGCGGGGTGGTGGCGGTGGCTTGCACGGTGGGTGGAACCTTCTTTCCTTTGGTAAGCGGTGAAGGCCGCCAAATCTAACATGGGCACCACACCCACGGAGGTGACGGAGATCAGTGCAGGTGGACACCCGGTGGTGCTCGGTCGGGACGCCCTGCGCAGCCTGGACCGCCGTTCAGGCCAGGAGGAGTTCAGCACCGCCTTCATCCTGGGCGACGAGAATACGTTGCGCCATTGCCTGCCCGAATTGTTGGCCCATGTACCGCGCTTGCGCGATGCCCGCACCATGGCCATACCGCCCGGAGAGCGTTCCAAGGACATCGCCGTGTGTACCGATATCTGGCGACACCTGGCCGCCGAGGCCGCGGACCGCGAGGCCGTGTTGATCTGCCTGGGCGGCGGCGTGGTCACCGATCTGGGTGGTTTCGTGGCCGCCACCTACAAACGGGGGGTGCGCTGCGTGCATGTGCCCACTTCGCTCATGGGCATGGTGGATGCGGCCATCGGTGGCAAGACCGGCGTTGATCTCGGTGGGGTGAAGAACCTCGTGGGCGCATTCCACGATCCACTGGCCGTATACATCCACCTGCCCTTCCTCAAGAGTTTGGGCAAACGCGAGCTGCTGAACGGGCTGGCAGAGATGTTGAAACATGGCCTGGTACGCGATGCGGAACTATGGAATGCCATTGGCGATGCCGCCTTGCACGACATCAACGCCCTCACACCACTGGTGGAACGCTCCGCAGCGATCAAGGCGGAAGTGGTGCGTGCCGATCCCCGGGAATCGGGCCTGCGCCGGGTGCTCAATTTCGGCCACACCATCGGCCATGGCATCGAGGCGCATTCCTGGGAGAGCCCCCAGCGCGCACTCTTGCATGGTGAGGCCGTGGCCATCGGCATGATCTGCGAAGCCTGGCTCAGTTGGCGCCTGGACCTGCTGGCACGCGATCACTACGACCGCATCGCCCAACAGCTGTGCGCATTGTACAAGCCCTACCGCTTCGATCAGGCCGACGATCACCGCTTGCTCGAATTGATGCGCAACGACAAGAAGAACAGTGGCGGGCGCTTCCGCTTCACCTTGCTCACCGCCATCGGGAACGCGCGTACCGATGTGCATGTGACCGCCGCACAGGTGCAGGAGGCGCTGGAGCACTACCGGCTGCTGGTGCGCACCTGACCACCATGCGCGACCGACCATGCCGGACGACCTGGACTCCGGTGCATCACCTGCGTCATCCATGGTCCGTTGTTCACACGCTTCCCGGACCGACCCCGCACCACCCGCTTCCGTAGAGGAACTTCGCCACATGTCCGCGTTGACCATCCGAAGGCCACAAGGCCCCTTGCACGCCACCATCGATCTGCCCCGATCCAAGAGCGTGAGCAACCGGGCCCTGTTGATCGCTTCACTGCTCGGCGACCTTTCCCTGGTCTCCCACTTGAGCGATGGCGAGGATACCCGGGCGATGCTCGAACTCCTGCGCGACCGTCCCCGCATCATGGACTGCGGGGCGGGAGGTACCACCTTCCGTTTCCTGCTGGCCTGGGCCAGCGTGCAGCGAGGAGAGGAGCATGTGATCAGCGGGATCCCCCGGCTATTGCAGCGCCCACATGGCGATCTGGTGCAGGCCCTGCGCACCCTCGGCGCGGATATCGACCAGGTGGCCAATGGTTACCGGGTGCGGGGGAAGAAGCTCACCGGCGAACGGGTCCACTTCGATTCGCCGATCAGTAGCCAGTACCTGAGCGCACTACTGCTCATCGCACCCTTGCTCCCGAACGGCTTGGAGCTGAAATGGACCGGTACACGCCTGAGTGAGCCCTTCGTGAGCATGACCCTCAAGATGTTGGATCACTTCGGTGTGCGCCCCAGCTTGACCATGGATGGGGTGATGGTACCTCCGGGCACCTACCAGAAGCGTGCCTACGAAGTACCCCGCGACTGGAGCAGTGCCGCGTTCTGGTTCGAGCAGGTGGCCTTGGATACCGGTGCCTCCGTGCTGCTCACGGGTCTGCAGAAGGATACCTTGCAGGGAGACCGTGAGGCCGTTGATCTCTGGTCGAGCTGGGTGCGGGCCACACCGGAACCGGAAGGTCTCCGGCTCACCCACCGGGAGGAGGCCGCCCCCTGGCCGGGAAAACCCGTGGACATGCGGCACGTGCCGGACCTCTTTCAACCGCTGGCCTTTACGCTGGCCGCACGCGGTACCGCTGCGGCCTTGACAGGGCTTGACAATCTCATCGTTAAGGAGACCGATCGCTTGAAAGCCGTGGGTGCGGTGTTGCACGCGTTGGGCTGCACGGCGGGCCATCGGGGTGGTACCTTCATCCAAGGTGGAGGGATCACCGCCAAAGGCCCCTTCACCCTCGATCCCGATATCGACCACCGTATGGCGCTCTCGGTGGCACCGCTCGCACTGTTGTTGGACCGTATCACCGTAAAGGATCCCGAAGTGGTTGACAAGAGCTATCCCGGCTACTGGGACCACTTGCGCCAAGCTGGTTATGCAGCCTCCTGATCATCGGTAACCGGACCTTGCCTTACTTCGCACCACCGAACATCCCGGATCAACATGGCTTTCCCTACCGACCTCGAGATCGCGCAGCAGGCGCGGATGCAGCACATCACCGCCATCGGTGAAAAACTCGGCATCCCCGCCGACGACCTGGAACTCTACGGCCGGTACAAAGCCAAGCTGCCACTGTCCTTGATCGACGAAGGGCGGATCAAGAAGAGCAAGCTCATCCTGATGACGGCGATCTCGCCCACACCCGCCGGGGAAGGCAAGACCACCACGAGCATCGGCCTTTGCG
This sequence comes from Flavobacteriales bacterium, assembly GCA_020848295.1. Taxonomy (GTDB): domain Bacteria; phylum Bacteroidota; class Bacteroidia; order Flavobacteriales_F; family PHOS-HE28; genus PHOS-HE28. Next base: position 7,870 of record JADLAI010000206.1, on the reverse strand, counting down.
AGGGCATGAACAAGATCGGGAAGAAGACGGCCGTGGTGCTGCGCGAACCGTCGCTCGGCCCGGTCTTCGGTATGAAGGGTGGTGCGGCCGGCGGTGGTTATGCCCAGGTGGTGCCCATGGAGGATATCAACCTGCATTTCACCGGGGACTTCGCGGCGATCGAAAAGGCCAACAACCTGCTCGCTGCACTGATCGATAACAACCTGCAGAGCAAGACCAGGAACCTGGGCATCGATGGGCGCACCATCGCGTGGAAACGCGTGATGGACATGAACGACCGCTCGCTCCGCGACATCGTGATCGGCCTGGGTGGTACCGGTAATGGTGTGCCACGCCAGGATGGTTTCAACATCACGGCGGCCAGCGAGGTCATGGCCATCATCTGCCTGGCCACCGGCTTCGAGGACCTGAAGATGCGCTTGGGCAACATCTTCGTGGGCAATAGCCGCGACCCCCAGCGGAAATACGTGTATGCCCGGGACCTGAAGGCCGAAGGGGCCATGGCGCTGCTCTTGAAGGATGCCATCAAACCCAACCTGGTGCAGACCCTGGAGGGCAACCCGGCCATCATTCACGGCGGGCCTTTCGCCAACATCGCACAGGGCGTGAACAGTGTGTTGGCCACCAAGATGGGCTTGAGCCTGGCCGATTACGTGGTGACCGAGGCCGGGTTCGGTGCCGACCTCGGTGCGGAGAAGTTCTTCGATATCAAGTGCCGTGCAGCCAACCTGGAACCGACCGCTGCCGTGATCGTGGCCACCGTACGCGCCCTGCGCTACCACGGGGGGGCGGAGAAGGGCGAATGGAACGATCCCTCCATCGAGCGCGTGAAGACCGGCCTGGCCAACCTGGGCCGTCATATCGAGAATGTGGCCAAATTCGGTGTGAAGGCCGTGGTGGCCATCAACCATTTCCCCACCGACTCGGCCGAGGAGATCGCGTTGATCCAAGCGTATTGTAAGGAGCGCGGAGCGGTGGCCGTGGTGGCCAAGGGATTCGCAGAAGGTGGGGCGGGCATGACCGACCTGGCCCATGCCGTGGTGCGGGTGGCCGACAGTGGTGAGAGCCGCTTCAAACTGCTCTACGACCTGGACCTCACTATCGAACAGAAGGTGGAGCGGATCGCCAAGGAGATCTACCGGGCGGGCAGCGTCACCTTCGCGGGCGATGCACAGGCCGCCCTGCGACGCATCAAGAACCTGGGGCTGGAGAAACTGCCGGTCTGCATCGCCAAGACCCAATACAGCTTCAGCGACGATGCCACCCTGCGCGCCGCACCGGAGGGCTTCGAGATCACGGTGAAGGACATCGAGATCGCCGCTGGCGCCGGTTTCGTGGTGCCCCTGCTCGGCAGCATCATGCGTATGCCCGGCCTACCGGAGATCCCGGCCAGCGAAGGCATGGATATCGACGCCAAGGGTGTGGTGAGCGGGTTGAGTTGATCGGCAACCTCGAACGAAGCAGGAGTTCGTGGAACTCGGCTCCTACGGGGCCAAGGGGTGCTGTTGTGATCGAGCAGGACCGAACAACTTCCACCTCGCCCTGTTGGCCGGGGAATCGGGTCGGTGCTGAGGCTCCGGCTTACAGCCGATGGCCGTGGCAGATGACCGTTGTACGGCACCACCGGGTTGTCCGGTCAGCAAGTCTCTGTTCCCTGTGTCGTGATCGCTGAAAAAACGGCCGCGATCAAACGGGATTCAGGAAGGCGACCACCGCGAAGGCGACGATCGCGAGATACAAGCCGACCACAAACCAGTTGGAAGGGATACGTCGCATGATGGATTCCATGGTCCTGGGTGTTGTTCAGTAAGAAGACGTAGCAGGTGTGGAAAGGGTTGCCACCCGTACATTCACCTGAAAACGGTTCCACATTCCGAAGGTGGCTTCCTGCCTGCCCGGGGTGGCCGTGTCTGTGCCTTGGAACGCCCGGGGATCCAAGGGTTTCAGCCCCCGTTATGGAATTCAAGGCTTTTTCCCGACCTTCAGCGTGCCGCCGGACCAACCCGACGACACCCTGACCCATGACCACAGCGACCGCTCCTGTCCGCATGTACATCGGCGACCTTCACCACGACCAGCGCGAATGGCTCAACGCACTGGCCTTCTACAAGCAGGACCTCAACATCCTGGAACACCGTTTGGAGGACATCGTGCGGCGCAACAACAAGCCGGAGGTGATGGCCCAGGTCGAGCATTTCCAGAACCAGTTCATCCGCGAGCGCGAGGTGATCGATGAGTTGCGGCACGACATCAAACAGGAGGAGAACGTGCTGGAGAAGGAGATGAAGGATCATCCGGTGGCCATTGAACATCGCTATTTCCAGGACCACACCGAACTACGCGACCGCTACCAGACCTTCGAAAGCCTGTATCGGGAACTGAAGCAGGAGTTCCAGCAGTGGCTGCGGAAGTGGATGTGACGCAGCCCTTCGAACGGGGGTTCACACCACTTCGGCCCGCAGCCCGGTGACGAAGTACATGTGTACTTCACCTTTCCCTTTCACCTTGATGGGGCCGCGCGGTGTGGCATGCACCAGGTCCATCACCTGGGCATAGGTGGCGCCACTGATATTGAGCTTGCCCGCCTCACCGGCCGATTCCATGCGGCTTGCCAGGTTCACCGTATCGCCCCAGATGTCGTAGGCGAATTTCTTGCGGCCCACCACTCCGGCCACCACGGGACCGGTATGGATCCCGATACGGATGGGCCACTCGGTCATGCCCCTTTCACGGCGGTCCGCATTGCTGCGTTCCACGGCCTCGATCATGCCCAGCCCCATCAATACCGCATCGCGTGCATGGGTCACCTTGGGTTCCGGGATCCCCGCTGCGCACATGTACGCATCGCCGATGGTCTTGATCTTCTCCAACCCATGCTGGTCGCACAGTTCGTCGAACAAGCGGAAGAAGTGATCCAGCTCATGCACCAGCGTGTCGCTGTCCATGAGGCTGCTGAAGCCGGTGAATCCCTTGAAATCGCTGAAGAGGACGGTGCAACTCTCATACCGATGTGCTTCCGCACTGCCTTTCTGCTTCAGCTCCTCCGCTGTGGATGCCGGCAGGATGTTCAACAGCAGGTCCTCGCTGCGTTCCTTCTCCTCGGCCAACTGGCTCGTGCGGATCCGCACCATCCGTTCGAGCCGGTCGCGCTCCCGTCGCTGGGTGCGCTCACGAAGTCGTATGAATCCAGCGAATCCCAGGAGTATGGTCAGGCCACCACCGGCAAGGAAAGGCGTGGTGCGCCAGAAGGGCGGGGCGATCGAGAAGGAGTAGCCCACGGGATGCTCATTCCAGATCCCGCTCGCATTCCGGGCCATCACCTTGAAGGTGTATTCGCCCGGTGGGATATTGCTGTAAGTGACCCGTTGCGTACCCGTGATGGGAGACCAGTCCGGGTCGTAGCCCTCCAGGATCCAGCGATAACGCACCTTTTCGGGGTATGACAGGGAGATGCCGGCGAAGTTGAAGGTGAGATGGTTCTTGTTGTAGGGGAGTTCGAGGCCGCGTGGGAAACCGTTGCTCGCAATGCCATCGCACCAAGGTGACCAGTCGGGGCGTTCGTAGAAGAGTTGAAGGTCGGTGAAGCGGACAAGGGGTTCCTGGGGGTCCTCCACCACCTGCCGCGCATCGTACCGCACCGCACCCCGTACACCACCGAACCAGAGCGTGCTGTCGGTGTCAAGCATCACCGCATTGGGCATGGCCTGCGATCCGATGAAGCCATCTTCCGGACCGTATGCCCGGACGCTCAACACCTGCTCCTGGAGCACGTCCAGTTCCACCTGGTGGATCCCTTGTTGCGTGCCGAGCCACAGGTTCTGGTAAGCATCCAACAGGACCGAACTCACGGCAAGGCTCTGGAGGCCCGCCGTCCGCCCGAAGCGATCCAGCTTTCCTGCGCGCAACCGCAACAGCCCTTGGGAAGCCGTGCCTATCCACAGGTTACCCTTCTCATCCATGGCCATGGAGGTAATGGTGGTCCGGGGTGCTGTTGGATGCGGGCGGAGCAGATGTGGTGTTCGCAACGGTGCCACGAAAAGGCCGGAGTCGGTGGCGCACCATGCACTATCCGGCCCGATGAGGATCGCGTTCACCGCTCGCCCTGCAAGAACGGTGGTATCACCGCCTTGGTCCATCAACACCAGGCCGGTACTGGTGCCTATGAGCAGGCCACCTCCTGGTGTGCGCTGCATCGCGCTCACCTGCCTGGTAAGCCGGTCATTCGTGGTCCACACCGGATCGAACCGATCGTTGTGCCAGCGATGCACCCCGTGCATCGCGGTACCGACCAACAGGTGGCCGTGCGCATCCTCGGCAAGGCACGTGACGAAGTCGCTCGGCAAACCATGCGCGGTCCCAAGGCGCGTGATCGTATGTCCATCGTACCGGGCCACACCACCTCCTTGTGTGCCCAACCAAAGGATCCCGTCCGGTGTGCGATGGATGGCGCTTACGATGCGCGAGCCCAGACCATCGCGTTCGGTGAAGTAGAGGAAGGCCTCGCTGTTGAACTTGCTCACGCCTCCGAAACCGGTACCGGCCCAGATCCCGCCGCTGCGGTCCCGATGCAGGCACCGCACCAGATCATGCCCCAGGCCATTGGCCTCCTTGATGATGTGCAGGGTGGATGAGCCATGCGATCGGCCGATGTGGACCAGACCACCGGGTGTGCCCACCCAGATCTCCTGGGGTCCGCTGCGAACGATGCATAGGACCACCGGATGGGGCAAGGCCATCGGCTGCGCACCCATCACACGGGCAGCGACCGGTAGCGGCCTCAGGTCGGGATCCAATTCCACGAAACCCTGGTTGGTCCCCAATAATACCCCCAGGCTATCGGTATGGAGGCTGAGGATGCGGCGTGCATCGAGCGGTACCGGTACTTTGGCCCATCCCCGCTCTTCCCAACGGAACAAGCCGCTATCCGTGGCGGCCAGGAAACTCCCATCATGGCGTGCCAGTCCGTTGATACGCCGTGTGGGCAGGCTGCGCGTGCGGTCCGTTGCCACACCGGAGATCGTGTCGATCTGCCAGATCCCACCACCACGGCTCGCCAACCAGATCGAAGGACCTGCCCCGGGCAATAGGGTGCGCACCGGGTACCGTGGAAGTCCGGGTTTTGTGTTGAAGGGGGTGAAGCGGCCCTTGCTCCATCGCGCCAGGCTTCCTTCCCCGAACCCGGTCCAGAGCACGATCTCTCCATCGGCTCCCACCGCAGGCAGCAGGGCGGTGGCCTCGGCACTGGGTGCGCCGTGCCGATCATCGAAGGTTTCGAACCGTGTCCCTTGGCTTCGACCAAGGCCATGGTCCGTGGCCACCCAAAGGAATCCATCCTGGTCCTCGCACATCGCGTTGACCGCAGCGCTGGGTAGCCCCTGCTCCAAGGAGAAGGTGCGCAGGTCGTACTGTTGTGCGCCTGCCCGCCCGCCTGCACACAGCATGGCCAATAGGGACGCAGCGTGGAGAGGGCGCATGGTTGGAAAGATAGCTCGTGTGACCCAAGATCATGCCGATCGCCACTTGGTCCCGGTGCTTTTTGGTCGTACCTTCAATGCCTCACCAACCAAAATCCCCGCCCGATCATGAACATCACCTTCAACGAGTTGCGGAAGATCAAGGACAACCTCCCCGATGGCAGCATCCACCGGATCGCCCGGGAGTTGGACATGAATGTGGAGACGGTCTGGAATTATTTCGGTGGCTACGGCCATAGCACTGGAAGACCCATGGGGGTCCATATCGAGAATGGCCCGGATGGGGGCATCGTGGCGTTGGACGATACGCGGATCCTGGACCGGGCACAGCAGATCCTGGCCGAGCGCCGTGCGCACGCCTGAATGACGCTTCCCACCGGGCGGCTACGCTGTATGGCAGTAGCGGAAGTGAGCGGTCCATCGGATGGGCCGCTTTCTTTTTTCGGCTTGCCTTGGCGTGGTGCGGACCCTACCGTTCCACCACCCTGAACTCCACCCGGCGGTTCAGCGCGCGGTTCTCTTCCGTGGTGTTCGGCTTCAGGGGCCTGGTCTCACCATGCCCTTTCCAAGTGAGGCGCTCCTTGTCGATCCTCTTCTTCACCAGGTAGTCCACCACGGCCTTGGCGCGGTCGCCGCTCAAGGTCAGGTTGTAGGTATCGCTGCCCTGATCATCGGTATGGCCTTCGATCTCCGCACGTACGAAAGGGTAGTCGGTCATCACATCCACCAGTTTGTCCAGTTCCTTCTCATAGCCCGGTAAAAGCGTCGCCTTGTCGAATTCGAATTGTACGTTGTCCAACCGCACCCGGGTGCCCACGGCCGGTTCCACTTCGTGGAGGTCCACCACGGTGGTGCTGGTATGGTCCGGTACGATCTTCCTGGGCGGTGGTGGTACGCTCTGTTTCGGCTTGGGTGTGAGGGCCATGCCCGGTGGTGCCAGGCGCACGCTCACATCGTCCACGAAGTAATAGGCCCCACGCTCCCCATCGGGCTGGCGCTCGTGGGCGGTGACCTCGTCCCCATAGAAGTTGCCGATCAGGAGGTAGCGTTCGTTCCCCTGGGCATCGAACACGCCGCTCACCTTGTGCCAGCCACCTTTCACCAATTCTTCCTCATTCACCTGTGGGGTGATGTACAGCGGCAGGCAGTCGCGCGTGGCGACGGGTGTGTCCAGCAGCGCGATGCCGATGTTGTTGCTGGCCTCGTTGCTGCGCACGGCGCGGAGCACCCAGCATTCGGCGATGTACCGTTCGCCCGCCTCAAGTGGCGCGCGCAGCTCGGTCTGCACGTACTCGTGCCAGTAGGTGGGGGTGTTGCCCTTGCCATGGATCTTGATGCCCACCATGGCCTGGCCGGTGCGCACCCCTTGTTTCCCATGGCTGTGCTTGCTTGGATGCGACCAGCATTCGCTGTCGTTCTTCGTGCTGAAATGGTCCGGTGTGGTCTGTGTGGGGCTGTTCCATCCACCGCTCATGTTCGCATTGAACTTTGCGGCATCCTGGGTCCAGCTACAGTAGGTGCGCACGGTCTCCTCGAAACTTGGATTGGGCACGAGGTTGGGCATGGTATCGTTGAGGACCGCGCGTTGCAACAAGTTCTGTGCGATGGTCGGATGGAGGCCACCGGCCAGGGTCAGTAGGAGGAGGTACGAGCGCATCATGGGGGCAAAACTACCGGCACGGTACAAGGACCGGGCCATTCGCAAGGTGGAACTGTGAACAGCGGATGGATGGATCGGTGCGATCCGCGCTCCCGGCCGGTCGTACGAGAATGGTGCAAACGGAACGCTTGATCCGGGTTCGGGGTGAGGAGGAGATGCAGACACCACCGCCTCAGGAAGCTCCATGTTCGTCCAGCGGTATTTTGGCGCTTCGGGCAACGATGGTCATCCTGTCGGCGTCCTATGCCGCCATGCGCAAGGTGATCGCGATCGTGAAGGAGAGCCTGCGGGCGGGGGAGGATACCGACTATACCCGGATCGGTGTGCGCCGCGCCATCGTGCTGCTGAGCATCCCCATGGTGCTCGAGATGGCCATGGAGGCGGTGTTCGCGCTGGTGGATATCTTCTTCGTGAGCAAGTTGGGCAAGCAGGCGATCGCGACCGTGGGCCTTACCGAGAGCGTGCTCACCCTGGTGTACTCCCTGGCCTGGGGACTGGGCATGGGGATCACGGCGGTGGTGGCGCGGCGCACCGGCGAGAAGGATCCGCAGGGTGCGGCCCGTGCGGCCATGCAGGGGTTGCTCGTGGCGATCGCACTGGGCATCGCGATCGCCGTGCCGGGTGTGTGGTATGCGCGTGCGATCCTCGAACTGATGGGGGCCGAGGCCGATGTGCTCGTGGAGGGGCCGCGGTACATGGCCATCATGCTCGGTGGTAACGTGATCATCCTCTTGCT
>JADLAI010000205.1 GCA_020848295.1 Flavobacteriales bacterium | reverse complement strand
TCACCCTGGAGCGGGCCATCGAGCTCGTGGAGGCCAAGCTCGCCGGGGTGCGGCAGAACATCCTCAAGGAGTTCGAGGGTTCGGTGATCCAGGTGCTCGCGGGGCGCTACGGCCCGTACATCACCGACGGGGACAAGATCGCCAACGTGCCCAAGGAGAAGGCCCCAGAGCAGGTGACCTTGGAAGAGGCCACGGCCCTGCTGGCGGCCGCACCCGAACGGAAAGGGGCGCGGCGCGGGCGTGCGGCCAAGAAGGCCGCCAAGGCCCCCGCAGCGCGCAAAGCCCCTGCGAAGAAGGCCGCGCCCAAGAAAGCGGCCGCGAAGAAGAGCGCCAAGAAGGGATAGCTGTTGCCAACAACGACCTGTGGGCATCCATCGCACGGTGGGTGCCCACTTGCTTTCCATACCCCTGACCTTAGCGCCGACAGGGTCCGTTGATCATCGGGATCACGGGGCCCCGCGACCGGGACATGGACATCAGCATCTACTTCAAGCCCAGCGAACGTTTCGGCAACAGCCGGCCGGAATGGCCCGCCAATACCATCGGGGACAACGTGCTCAGCCATACCTCCCAAGGTGGGTTCCCCGCGCTCGAAGGCATGCAGGTGGCGTTCTTCGGCGTGCTCGATGATCCGGGCAACGCACGCCCCCGTGGGGTGGTGCATGCCCCCGATGCCGTCCGCGACGAACTGTACCGACTTTTCATGCCCAACGGCAACCTGGCCTTGGTAGACCTGGGCGATATCCACCCCGGGGCCAGTGCTGCGGACACCCAGCACGCCGTGGCCGAGACCCTCGCCGAACTGATCCGCATGAACATCGTGCCCGTATTGATCGGCGGCGGGCAGGGGCACACCTTCTCGCAATACCTCGCCTACGAGAAGCTGGAGCGTACGGCCAACCTGGTGTGCATCGATGCCCGCTTCGACCTAGGCGAACCCGGGCAGGGGCTGGCCGAGAGCAGCTACCTCAGCCACATCGTCCTGCGCCAGCCCAACTACCTGTTCAACTACAGCAACCTCGGGTACCAGACCTACCTGGTGGATCAGCCGGGCATCGAACTGATGGACCGCCTGTTCTTCGACGCCCATCGCCTGGGCGAGCTGCGCGCCACCATGGCCGACGCCGAACCCGTGATGCGCAACGGCGATACGCTCAGCGTGGACATGACCAGCGTGCGCCGCAGCGATGCGCCCGGCACCAGCCGCCCCGGCCCCAACGGCTTCCATGGCGAAGAGATCTGCCAGCTCATGCGCTATGCCGGCATCAGCGAGAAGATCACCTCCGTGGGTATCTACGAGATGGACCCCACCGTGGACCAGGACAGTACCACCGCCCAGCTCGTGGCGCAGATGGTCTGGTGCTTCCTCGATGGCTTCCGAAGCCGCACCAACGACCTGCCTTGGCTGGACCGCAAACGCTTCACCCGTTTCCGCATCCCCATCCGGGGCCACGAACAGGAGCTGGTGTTCTACAAAAGCACCGTGAGCGACCGCTGGTGGATGGACATCCCCTACAAGGCCGAACAGGAGGCGCGCTTCGAAAGACACCACCTCGTGCCATGCTCCTATTCCGACTACCGGATGGCCTGCCGCGAAGAGGTGCCCGACCGCTGGTGGCGCACCTTCCAGAAGCTTTCCTGACCCCGGGACCGCCCGGCCGAAAGGCTTGGGAACCCGATCCCACGGCACCGATCCAACATTTGGACGGATCGGAATGTTGTTATATTGGCGCCGGTTCTGGCAAGAACCCAGGGGCATGTCGTCCCAAGAACGGCGGAAAAGAACGATACACGAATGAGGGGGATACTTACCGCAACGGTCAGTCTGTGCATCGCTGGAGCAGCTCTCGCCCAGCAGGATCCACAACTCACCCAATACATGTTCGATCGGCTATCGGTGAACCCTGCCGTGGCAGGTACCACAGGCCAATTGTGTGCCACGGGCATCTTCCGCCAGCAATGGACCGGATTCGATGGGGCGCCCAAGACCGGACTGTTCAACGCCCACATGCCGATCAAGAAGATCAGCAGTGGGGTGGGCATCAGCGCCTATTTCGATAAACTCGGCCAGCAGAACAGCAATTTCGTAAGGCTGAGCTACAGCTTCCACCGCAAGCTCGGGCCGGGTACCTTGGGCATCGGTCTCTCCGGTGGGCTGTTGGCACACACCCTGGGCAACAACTGGATCGCCCGGGACAACCCCTCGGACGATAGCGCCATTCCAATGGGTGGCCGTAGCGACTCCAAGTTCGACCTGGGAGCAGGTCTGTACTACACCAGCCCCACCTTGTGGATCGGCCTCAGCGCCACGCACCTCACCGAACCGGAATTGGCGGATGTCAGCATCACCGGGGTGCGGCACTATTTCGTGCAAGCCGGGTACGACTGGGCCATCGGTGGCGATAAGAAGTACGTGCTCCAGCCCTCCACCTTGATCAAGAGCGACGGTACCTCCACCCAGGTGGACCTGAACGCCAACTTCCTCTATAATAACCAGGTTTGGCTGGGCGTTACCTACCGGACCGAGGACGCCATCGCTCCGCTCATCGGATATCAACTGAAACCGAACGACAAGTCGATGCTCCGGATCGGCTACAGCTACGACGTGACCACTTCGCAACTGAAGAATTACAGCAGTGGTACGCACGAGATCATGCTCAGCTATTGTGTTCTGCTGGAGAAGAAACCCGACCTGCAGATCTACAAGAACGTACGATTCCTCTAAGCGACCGAAACCCAGTAACCCAAACTGCCGTACTCAGCCTTGTCTTCAGTCTGTTCGCTTACCCGAACGGTCCGGAGGCGGGGTCCCTGCAAGGAAATGATGGAACGGCAAAATAGGAAGAACATGGAACGTCCCATAGTGTATCTCTGCGCCGCAGCCGTTCTGGCTGGATGTGGCGGTGGTGGTCAGGGGCAACTCATCGGTGTCCAGGGCCGTCCGGGCTGGTACGATGTTGACCCGTATGGCATGAACTACATCGGCATGGGTTCCTTCGTCATGGGGCCCAGCGACCAGGATGTGCCCTACGCTTCGGTCAGCAAGAGTAAGACCGTGTCCGTGCAGGCGTTCTACATGGACCAAACGGAGATCACCAACAACGAATACCGGCAGTTCGTGTTCTACGTGCGGGACTCCATCGCCAAACGGATCCTGGGCGATGAGGACATCGGCGAACATGTGCTGACCGAGGACGAGTTCGGCGAGGAGATCGATCCACCGGTGATCAACTGGCGCGAACGGATCGACTGGTACGGCGACGAGGAGCGCGAGGCCCTCGCCGACATGTTCCTCAGCGAGAGCGAACAGTTCTACCGCCGCAAGGAGATCGATACGCGCAAGCTGATGTTCGAGTACTACTGGATCGACCTCAAGGAGGCCGCCCGGAAGGCGAACAACGCCCGCGACCTGGACCTGAGCTACACGAACGTGAAGGGCCAGAACAACGCCATCCGCGGGCATAGCGATCGTTCCAAGTTCATCATCAAGGAGATCATCAACGTGTATCCCGACACCTTGGTCTGGGTCCACGACTTCACGTACTCCTTCAACGAGCCGATGACCGAGAACTATTTCTGGCATCCGGCCTACGATGAATACCCCGTGGTGGGGGTGACCTGGCAGCAGGCCAACGCCTTCAACGTATGGCGCACCCAGCTGATGAACTCCTGGCTGAGCCAGAACGGCGACGCCTTCATCAACCGTTTCCGCCTGCCGACCGAGGCCGAATGGGAATACGCCTCGCGCGGTGGCTTGGATGGCGCTCCGTATCCATGGGGCGGCCCGTACGTGCGGAACCGTTCCGGTTGCTTCCTGGGCAACTTCAAACCCCTGCATGGCAACT
>JADLAI010000204.1 GCA_020848295.1 Flavobacteriales bacterium | reverse complement strand
TGAAGAGCAGCGCGATGCTCACCGAGGTGAGCGCTTTGATCTTGATGTCGTCGCTGATGGTCGGATCGACCTTGCGGGTATCGTCCGCGAAGGTGAATTCGCCCACTTGGGCCAGTCCTGCGGCCATACGGGCCTGCACGATGGAGTCCGTCTCCAGACCGGGCTGGTCGATCAGGTAGTTGGTGGTTATCTTCAGTCGGCGTTCGCCCCCATAGGTCTTCACGTTCAGGGTATAGTCACGGTCCCCTTCCTTCACCACAGGGGCCAGGGTCTCACGCACCACTTCCGGATCCACCGGTTGTGTGTATTCCACCACGAAGGTGCGGCCACCGGTGAAATCGACGCCCCAGTTGAAGCCGCGGGTGAACATGGACACCAGGCCGATCGCGATGAGCGTAAGCGAGATGCCATAGAACATCTTCCTTTTGCCCATGAAGTCATAATTGGCACCATCGAACAGGTTCTTGTTCCAATCACGCCAGAAGCTGATGGCCTTGCCTTTCTCCAGGCGCCACATCATCACCAGGCGCGAGATGAAGATGGCCGTGAAGAGCGAGGTAAGGATACCCAAGCCCAGCGTTGTCGCGAAACCACGTATGGGACCTGAACCGAAGAAATAAAGGATCACGGCCGTGGCGAAGGTGGTCACGTTGGAGTCGATGATCGCGGAGAGCGCGCCGGAGTTGGAGTAGGCGGTCTCGATGGCGCTCTTCAGGATACGTCCTTGTTTCACCTCGTCGCGCACCCGTTCATTGATCAGTACGTTGGCATCGACCGCCATACCGATGGTAAGCACGATACCGGCGATACCGGCCAGGGTGAGCGTGGCTTGCATGGAGGCCATGGTACCGAGGAGGAAGAACACGTTGGCCAGCAGGGCGATATCGGCGATCCACCCCGCCTGGTTGTAGTAGAGCCACATGACCAGCAGCACACCGATCAAGGCGATCACGAAGGAGATGAGACCGCTATTGATATTGCTCTCGCCGAGGGTGGGGCCAACGATGGTCTCATCGATGATACGTGCCGGAGCGGGCAGGGCGCCGGCCTTCAGGATGTTCGCAAGGTCCTCGGCTTCCTTGATCTGCTTGTTAAGGTCGCCAGAACCCATGGAGATGGAGGAGCGTCCCCCACTGATCTCACCTTGAACGACAGGGCCACTGTACACATGATCATCCAGGGCGATGGCCACCACACGGCCGATGTTCTCCCCGGTCATCAGGCGCCATACCTGGGCACCTTCGGCATCCATCTGCATGTTCACCTCCACAGCACCCTTGAAGTCGAAGTCCTGGTTGGCCGAGACGATCGAGCTACCGTCCAAACGGGGTTTACCGCCGCGGGGCACCTTGAGGGCATACAGGCTGAGGACCTGCACCTTACCACCTTCCTGTGTATCGAAGCTTTCGGGCTTGGCGGTCCAGGCGAGTTTCACATCGGCAGGCAGGAGTGAGCGTGCTGCGGCCGACCGGAGGTAGTTGTTCACTGCGGCGGTATCGGCCACCAGTGCGGTACCCACGATGGGGCCTTTGGCCTGGTTGGAAGGTTGGAACACGGCGAACAAAGGATTCTTGCGGCGCAGTTCAGCCCGTTCGGCCTCGGTCATCTCGGTCTTCGAGGTATCCGTCTTCGCAGTATCCGCCACGGCCAGGGTATCCACCGCCGTGGTATCCGCAGCCAGAGCCGCAGCGGTTTCTATCACACGCAGGGCCATACGACGGTTCTTGGCGCGGCCCTCCTCGGTGGCATTGGAGGCCACGGGGTGTTGGGGGCCATACCCTTCCGCCTCCACACGTTCTGCAGCGATGCCCTTCCCGATCAGGACGTTGCGCACCGCATCGGCGCGTTCTTGGGAGAGTTTCAGGTTGGCTTCGGCATTTCCGGTGCTGTCGGTGTATCCGCCGATCTTGATCCGCACCGCAGGGTGAGCGTTCAGGATCTCGGCCAGGTTCTTCAGCTGTGCCTCAGAGCTGTCCGCTTGCAATTGGGCACTGCCACTGGCGAAGGTGACGCGGTCGAAGTTGAACCAGGTGGTCTTATCCACGGGCTTTCCGCTGTCGATGAAGCCGAGCAGTCCACTTTCCACACCGGTCTCCGCTCCTTCCACCTTGAACCCGGAACCCAGGACACGGGAGAAGCCGGTCCCGCTGGTGGTGCCGGTCGCCTGTTCACCGAGGCGGTTGTTGATCCGCTCAAGCACCGGGTAGACCACTTCGTTGTCCACGGTCTCCCAGAATTCAAGGTTGGCCGTGCTTTGCAGCACTTTCCGGACCCGCTCCTTGTCCTTCACCCCAGGCAGTTCGATCTGGATACGCCCGGAGAAGGCCTGCCGCTGGATGAGGGGTTGGGCCACACCGAACTTATCGATACGGGTGCGCATGATACGCTCGGTGTTCTCCACCGCCGAATTGGCCTCTTTGCGCAATGCGGCCAGGTAATCCTCATCGGACCCGTCGCGGGCGAACAGGTCGCTGCGGTCCGGGGTGTAGAAGATGGCCGACAACGGCCCCCGGCCCTGCACCTTGGCATACTCCTCACCGAACAAGGTGATGAAATCGGCACTGCTGCTCGCCATGCGCTTGCGGGCCGCGTCCATGGCGGTCCGGAACGAGACGTCGGTGCTGTTGCCGCTCATGTTCTCCACCAATTCAGGAACGCTCACCTCCAGGGTTACGGCCATACCCCCCTTGAGGTCCAGGCCCAGGTTCATCTCCCGTTCCTTGCATTCGGAATAGGTGTAGCCCAGGAGCGGGTACACGGGCTCGTCCCCGTGTGTGCGCAGAAAGCGGTTCTCATAGGCGATCACCAGTGAATCCCGATCGTGGGAAGCCATGGCCGGTTCGGCCTGGATCAAGGAATCAACGGAATAGCCCGCTTCCACCTTGGCACGCTTCTCCATGCGTGAGGTGAAGAAGGAGAAGGATAACTGCCACAAACACGCCAGCGCCAGTAGGATGGTGAATATCCAAAGCGCGCTCCGATTCTGCATGACGGATGGTTTTTCTAAAGAGGCGGCAAATATAGCGTTGTTGCCCACTGGCGAAAGGGGGGTGGAGTTGGAGGGTCCCCGGAACCCGGCAGGACCGGTTGTGAACAGTCGGGTTTGCACGGACCGCAGGTATCATCGTTCGGGTGGATCGGGAATTCCATGGAACTTTGTGCATGCCTGCACGCAAACCCTTCCTGATCGGCCTCTGTTCGGTAAGTCTGTCGATCCTTGGACCCGCTGGTTCCGCACAAACGGGCCTTCAGTTCGACGCTTCGGTACCGGTGGAGGATGGTTCCCTGAACCTGGACCTGGCATGGGCCGGCGGCATGAACGCACCGCAGATCGGTGAGTTGGACCTGGACCTTGATGGGTTGAGGGACCTGGTGGTCTTCGACCGCATCGGTGACCGCGTGATGACCTTGCTGAACACCGGCGGCACCGGGACCAACCGGTACCGACTTTCCCGGGCCTACGACCACATCTGGCCCTTCCGGGCGCTGCACGATTGGGCCTTGTTCAGGGATTATGACTGCGATGGCCAGGTAGACATCTTCTCGTATTCGGTGGCCGGCTTCTCGGTGTACCGGAACACGTCGGCCAATGGAATACTCTCCTTCGAACTGCTCACTTTCCGGGCGGAGTGTGATTATGTCTTCACCGACGGAACCTCCCAACGTTCCAATCTTTTCGTTTCGGCGGACGATCTGCCCGGTATTGCCGACGTGGATGGCGATGGCGACCTGGATGTGCTCACCTTCAGCCAGTTGGGCACCTTCATGGAGTATTACAAGAACCTCAGCATAGAAACCTATGGCACCTGTGATAGCTTGGCCTTCGTACGGCGCAACGCGTGCTGGGGTCGCTTCGCGGAGAACACCTCGACCAACGCAGTGACCTTGAATGTCGACTGTCCGTTCAACGTACCCGCACCGGAAATTGGTCCGGAGCCGGGGAACCCAACGACTGACCTTGGCGTGGACCGGGCCGAAGCCCATGCGGGCAGTGCGGTCACACCGCTCGATCTGGACGGCAACGGTGTGATGGACCTGTTATTGGGCGACATCGCCTATGCGAATCTGGTGGCCCTGACGAATGGTGGGACGGTGGACAATTCACTGATGACAGCCGTGGACAACCTCTTCCCCAGCACGGATGTAACGGTGGACCTGCCGATCTTCCCGGCCGGCTTCCACCTGGATGTGGACGGCGACGATGTTCGCGACCTGTTGGTGTGCGCATCGGCCAGGGGCTTGGCTCAGAACTACGAAAGCGTCTGGTACTACCACAACGCAGGTACCGATGCGCAACCCGACTTCGAGTTCCAACAACGGGACCTGTTCCAAAGCCGGATGCTCGACCTCGGGGAAGGGGCCAATCCGGTTCCTTTCGATCACAACGGGGACGGGCTCATGGACCTGATCATCTCCAACGAGGGTTACTACCATTCCACCGGGAATTATGTGGGTAAACTGGCCCTCCTCGAGAATATCGGCACGATCGATGCACCGGCCTTCCGGCTCGTGACGGATGACTACATGGGGCTGAGCACAAGTGGGATCGGCACCTCGATGTATCCCGCCTTCGCGGACATGGATGGTGATGGGGACAAGGACATGTACATCGGCGACCTGCAAGGGCGCTTGCACTTCTACCGGAATGTGGCCAGTGGCCCGGTGGCGCAGTTCACCTTGGCACAGCCGAACGTGGCGTATGCCGACGGTACCGAGATCGACGTGGGCAGGCAAGCCGCCCCGCAATTCATCGACCTGGACCGGGATGGGTTGAGCGACCTGGTGATCGGCGAGCAGAACGGCAACCTGAACTACCTGCGGAACACAGGCACCACCAATGCACCGGGATGGACCTTGATCACGGACTCCCTGGGCCATGTGCATACCTCGACCGCCTATACCCTGGGCCATTCCGTGCCCTTCGTATATGCCGATCCACAAGGTGCCTATGAGATCCTTGTGGGGTCCGAGGCGGGGACCTTATGGCACTACACGGGGATCGATGGGAACCTCGGCGGTACCTGGACCCTCGCCGATAGCAGTTTCATGGGGATCGACGAAGGCTTCCGTGCCACCGTTTGTTTGAACGACTTCACAGGCGACGGCGAATTGGACCTGGTGGTGGGCAATTTCGCCGGAGGGCTGGGATTCTGGCGTAGCGATACCGGGGCAGGGATACAGGTGCAACAAAGCCATTCGACCCCGGTCGGCATCAGACCGAATCCGAGCACCGGCCTGGTGGAGGTCGTGATCCCGGGATCCACGAGGTATGCGGGTGCGACAATGACCGTACACAGTGCGATCGGGCAGGAAGTCCTTCACGGACCGGTGCGGCCCGGTGTGAACACCTTGGACCTGGGGGTGTATGCCCCTGGGGTTTACACCATCCGGATCTCGGACGGGTCCGGTCCGGTCCGGGTGATGATCCAATAGGGGGTACCCTACTGGCCTTCGCCTCCTGGGGTCCGTGGCGAACGGTACGGCCGGTGTGAGCCGATCCCATGGGGCTGGCCGAGCGCAGGAAGACCACTCAAGCAGAACGGCGCCTTGCGGGCGCCGTTCTGCTTGAAATGCGGTGCGATCAGGCGGTCACCTGCATCTTGTCCAGCACATCCATCACTTCCTTCACCGCTTTGGCGCTGGAGTCGCATAGCGCCTGTTCGTCCTTGTTCAGTTTGAGTTCGATGATACGCTCGATGCCATTGCGGCCGAGGATCACCGGAACACCCATATAGACGTTCTTCAGGCCGTATTCTCCTTGGAGCCAGGCACAGACCGGGAACACGCGCTTTTGGTCGCGCACGATGGCCTCCACCATTTGGGCGGCCGCCGTCCCTGGCGCGTACCATGCACTGGTACCCAACAGGTTCACGATCTCGCCCCCTCCCTTCTTGGTACGCTCCACGATGGCGTCCAGCTTGTCCGGTGCGATCAATTCGGTCACGGGGATTCCACCCACGGTGGTGTAACGCGGCAGCGGTACCATGGTGTCGCCATGGCCACCCATGAGCACGGCCTGGATGTCTTTCGGACTCACATTGAGCTCGGTGGCCAGGAAGGCGCGGTAGCGGGCGGTATCCAGGATGCCCGCCATGCCGAACACACGGTTCGCTGGGAATTTGCTGTTGATGAACGCACAGTAGGTCATCACGTCAAGCGGGTTGCTCACCACGATGAGGATGGCCTTCGGCGAGTGTTTGATGATATTCTCGGTGACACTCTTCACAATGGCGGCATTGGTGGCGATGAGGTCATCGCGGCTCATGCCCGGTTTGCGCGGCAGGCCGCTTGTGATGACCACCACGTCGCTACCCGCGGTCTTGGCGTAGTCGTTGGTGCTGCCCACCAGGCGGGAGTCGAAAAGGCTGATCGGCGAGGTCTGCCAGATGTCCAGGGCCTTGCCCTCGGCGAAGCCCTCCTTGATATCCAACAACACCACTTCATTGGCCAGTTCCCAACGGGCAACGGCATCGGCACAGGTAGCGCCCACATTCCCGGCGCCCACAACGGTGACTTTCATCTTCTGAACTTGGTTATTGCGAAGGTGCCGGGGAAGTTCCCAGCGCGGGGCGAAATTAGTACCTCCCAACGACCGGGACGTGCGACGAAAGTCAGGTTTTCAAGGGTTCGACGAACGGGACAGGCATCCTTTTTCATTCTTGGACGTCTACCCTACCAGGAATGGCTACCTTACCCGCTGTGATGCTTCAGCGCCCTACCACTACCCCGGCCACCGAGCGCAGTTCCCTGCGTCTGGTACAGGATGCGGTGGGCTTCGACGATCAGGAACGGGTCCATGCCCCCTTGATCGATGGCTGCCTCCAGGAGGATCGGCGGGCGCAGCAACGGGTATATGAACTGTTCTATGGCCGGATGATGGCCGTTTGCCTCCGCTACACCAAGAACGCGGATCAGGCCAAGGACATCCTGCAGGACGGGTTCATCAAGGTCTTCAAGAGCATCTCCAAGTTCAATCGGGCGGGCTCCTTCGAGGGTTGGATCCGCAGGATCATGGTGAATACCGCGATCGACCATTTCCGCCGCACGAAGAACTCGTACCTGCTATTGGGGGAGGACCGGAGCATTGAGGATTTCGGGGATCAGGATGAGGAGGACATCCTTGCCGATGAGGGTAGCGAGGACCACCTGGACCTGAAACCGGCGGACATCATCAACGCCATGCAGAAGTTGACCCCGGCCTACCGGACGGTGTTCAACCTGTATGTGTTCGAGGAGTTGACGCACAAGGAGATCGCGGACATGCTCGGGATCAACATCGGCACCTCGAAGAGCAACCTGGCGAAGGCCAAGAACAACCTGAAGAAATTCCTATCAAAGGAGCATAAGCTCCATTAAAGGACGAGGATCATGAGTGGACCAACAGGATTCGAGAAGGCGGTGAAGGAGGCGCTGGAGCCTTACGAGGTGCCATACAATTCAGCTGACTGGAGCCATTTGGAAAAGGCGCTCAACGGCCAGTCCGACGGTGTGGCCAGGGTGTCCCGCTCCGGGTTATATGCCTTGTTGCTTGGGGGGTCGATAGCCGCAGTGAGCAGCTTCCTGGTGCTCACCACACCGGCCATCACCCCGATGAACGAACCGGTGGCCGCGATCCAGGTGGCCCCATCGTTGCACGTACCAGCCACGCTGCCCACCAACAAGGAGGAGCCGATGGAAGTTCATTCCAAGGCACTCGCATCGACCACGGCGACACCTCCCAAGTCAGCCCCTTCCCAGGCGATCGAGGCAACTACAAGCCCAATGGCCACCACAGCGGTGACGACCCCGACCGCGCGGGCCACCCCCAGCCACCCGATGAGCATGGAACCGGTGGTAAGACCCAGTATCACGGAAGGCTGCCCGGGATCGGTGATCGATTTCGAGGCGGAGAACCTTTCGCACGAAGGCATGTACCTCTGGAACTTCGGTGACGGCAGCTTCTCGAACAAACCGAAACCGAGCCACGTTTTCTCGAAGGCCGGCAGCTTCGAGGTGATGCTCTCCCATTCCACCTCCGATGGCGGTGGGATCCGGAACAAAGCGGTGGCGGACCGGATCGTGATCCACGAGGCACCAGAAGCCTCCTTCAACGTATTGAAGCAGGAATACGAGAATACGATCCCCTCGGTACATTTCGAGAACCGTAGCTTGGGAGGGCGTACCTACCGTTGGGATTTCGGGGATGGCAGCACCAGCACGGTGGCCCACCCGGACCATATTTACAAGAAGGCCGGGGTCTACACCGTCCATTTGGTGGTGGCGAACGGCAATGGTTGCGAGGACAATACGGAACGCACGGTGCGGATCGAGGAGGATTACAACCTTCGCGCGATGGGCACCTTCTCCCCCAACGGCGATGGTTCGGACGATGTCTTCATCCCGGAGGCACTGAAGACCTTGGGGACCCGTTTCCAGCTGACGATCATGGAATCCAAGACCGGGGTGGTGGTGTATGAGACGAATGACCCGCAACGCCCTTGGAATGGGAAGGTGGCCAACAAAGGGGATGCGTGCCCTCAAGGGGAATATGTTTGGATGGTGGAAATGAAAGATGGCGAGCGGTTGGGTGGCACCTATAACGGTAGCATTCAATTGGTCCGGTAGATCTTTCCCATAGAAGCACTCAGCAAACTCCCCCGGCCACCTCCGGGGGAGTTAATTTTGTGAACGTGGGCAACTTAGCAGCCTCCCTTTTAGTCACAATCGAAGCAAGCGGTCCGGCCGCACCCAGCAACCATGTGGAACCCCCCAACAGGATCCTAATGGAGAAGAAGCACCACATGCGTCTATTCCTCCTCCCGCTCCTATTCTCCATTGTTCAGGTCTCATCGGCGCAGCAATTCAGTATCACGGCGGGCAGTGTGACCACTTGTGCCGGTGTGTTGGAGGATTCGGGAGGGCCATCGGCCTCATACAGCGACAACGAGAACTTCACCGTGGTGATCTGTCCGGACAATCCGGGTGATGGCATCTCGTTGCAATGGATCGTGGCGAACCTGAGCCTGGCCGGGCCGAACAATACCGAGGACCGGTTGATGATCTGGGATGGTGACAGCCCAAGTGCGACCCCATTGGGTGATTATACCGGAAGTGCCTTGCAAGGCCTGATCGTGTCGGCCACCACGTTCAACACGACCGGTTGCCTCACGGTCCGATTCATCTCCAACGGGACGGGGACCGGTGATTTCGCCGCGTCCATCACCTGTTTCACGCCCTGCGAGCGACCCACCGCGGTAGCGACCATGAGCGAGGCGGTGCCCGCCTTGGTGTGCGTGGGCGAGGAAGTGACCTTCGACGGCACCCAGTCGTACGCCGCACAAGGCTTCAATATCATCAACTACACTTGGTATTTCGATGATGGCGACAGCGCCGTGGGATCGACTTCGAGCCACGCCTTCACGGAACCCGGAGAGTACATCGTGCAATTGAACCTGCTCGATGATAACGACTGTGTGAACGCGAACGTAGTGGACCTTCAGGTATTGGTGAGCACCACCCCCTCCTTCATCGGGACGGTGGAAAGCGTGGAGACCTGCCTTGGGGCCACGGTGGACCTCTCTGCAGTGGTGACGCCAGTGACCTGGACCGGCATCCCCGACGCCAACTTCGGCGGTGGGGTCTTCTTGCCTGATGATGTGGGGCAACCCTTCACCTCGGAATTGACCTTCACCCAGTTCGATCCGGGGCAATCCGTACAGAGTGTGAATGACATCCTCTCCATCTGTGTGGAGATGGAACACACCTACATGGGCGACCTGGTCCTTCAGGTGATCTGCCCGAACGGCCAGACGATGATCTTCCACCAGCAGGGCGGTGGGGGAACCTACTTGGGCGCACCGAACGACACCGATAGCAACACGGATCCGGTGTTCGGGGAGTGCTGGGAGTATTGCTGGAGCCCAACTGCCACGAACGGTACTTGGGTGGAAAACTCCAATACGGGGACACAGAACACCACCCCGGCAGGCACCCCACCCAACGAATCGTTGAACGCCGGGACCTATGAGCCGGTGCAGCCCTTCACCAACCTGGTGGGTTGCCCGTTGAATGGGGAATGGGTGTACCAGAGCACGGACCTTTGGGGTGCGGACAATGGCTTCATCTGCTCGTGGTCCATCGACTTCGACCCGGCGATCATCCCAGCGGTGACCCAATTCACACCGGACCTGGGAACGGCCACCGCGGATAGTGCAGGATGGACAGGCCCTGAGCTGGTGCTGGATCCCAACAACCCCTTGGTGGGTACGGCCACACCAACCGGGCCAGGGACCTATCCCTACGCCTTCTCGGTGACTGACAATTTCGGATGCACGTACGACACCACGATCACGATCACCGTACCACCGCAGATCGTCCTGGATGCTGGCGCTGACATGGTCCTATGCACGGATTCCCTGCCCATGGCCGGGGCTATCGTGGCGAACGGGCCACCGCCGACCTGTACCTGGGAGCTGTTGTTGATGGAAGCCTTCGGCGATGGGTGGAACGGTGGGGCGAACCTGATGGTGACCTACGCGGGCAACGTGATGAATTATTCCGTTCCGTCCGGACCGCAGCAAGTTCCGATCTCGCTGGCCGTGGAGACGGGTGAAACGATCGAACTCTTCTTCACGGCAGGTTCTGCCTGGAACACGGAGAACTCGTTCACGCTGTTCGACGACCTGGGCAACGAGGTATACGCCTCCCCTTCAGGGCCACCGACCGGGCTGGCGTACAGTGGCACGGTGATCTGTGGTGGGGGCACCTCCCCGTTCGTTTTCGAATGGACACCAACGGCCGGCCTCACCGACCCCAGTGACCCGGAAACGAATGTGTACGTAACGGAACCCACGTGGTACTACCTGAACTCCTACCCGACCGGGCATCCGGAATGTGCGGTCATGGACAGTGTCCTGGTGAGTCCGGACCCATCGATCGATGCCGGGCTTTCGGCGAGCATCACCCTGTGCGAAGGCGACCCCACGATCAATATGGTGGACTCTTTGCTGGGGACACCGGATGCGAACGGGGCATGGGCGAACGCTGGAGGTGCCGGGGTGCCAGGGACCTTCAATGCGAGCGTTGATCCTGCGGGCATCTATACCTACACGGTCACAAGCGGGGCAGGCTGCGTGGCCACCAGCACCTTGGAGATCGCGGTGCTTGATGCGGATGACCCCATGTGCTGCGGCATCGTGGACGCCGGACCGAACGCATTCTCGTGCGACCTCACGGCGTCGTTGACGGCAGTGCGTGGGAACACCGGTGTGGGCAACTGGGTGGGTCCTGCGGGTGCCGTGTTCGCGGACGCCTTCAACAACGAGACCACGGTGACCGTGCAACCCGGCATGGGTGGCCCTCAGATGTTCTACTGGGTGGAGAATGACGGTGCGTTCTGCGACCTGATCGACAGCGTGGAGATCGTCTTCACGGATGCTTATGCCTTCACCCCCACGGTGACCAACGCGCTTTGTTTCGGCTATTGCGATGGAGAGATCATCGTCGCCGTTACGGGTGGGAATGCCGCAGTGGCCCTGAATTACGCCTGGTCCAACGGAGAGGAAGGCATTGGCATGGACACCTTGAGCGGCCTCTGTGTGGGGGATTATTCCCTTGTGGTCACCGACGACAATGGATGCGAGGGTACCTTCGGTACAGTGGTGACCGAGCCTGTGCTCTTGGAAGTGGATTCGGTGAGCAGCCTACCGGTGACCTGCTCCGGCGACTGCGACGGTACGGTGTTGATCCAGGATGCTGAAGCGGTGGAATACAGTTTTGATGATGGCGCCAGTTGGGGCGTGGATCCCGTTCGAGGCGGTTCATGCGAGGGGATCTGGTTGGTGCGGATCAAGGATATCGACGGGTGTATCGGTCAGTCCAGCGTGGAGGTGACGGGACCACCACCAGTGGTGGCTTCATTCAACTGGGGACCACAACCTGCGAACGTGGACGCCCCGACGATCACCTTCGGGAATACCTCAACCGGCTCGGACCATTACTTCTGGAACATCGCCGATCAGTACTCGACCACGGACCTGAACACGGTGTTCACCTTCAGCAACAAGGAACCGGCCACCTACCAGGTCTGCCTCACGGCGTATAATTTCAACCAATGTGTGGA
>JADLAI010000203.1 GCA_020848295.1 Flavobacteriales bacterium | reverse complement strand
CAAATTCTCCGATGAAGTCCCGCTCACCACGTTCAGCCAGCAAGCCATGGAGCGGCAGGACCAGTACTACAACTTCTACCTCAAGGGCACGCTCTTCTGCATGGGACTGGACATCGCCCTGCGCGATCGGTCGAAAGGGAAGTACGGTGTGGTGCAGCTCGTGCAGGATCTGCAACGCGAATACGGCCCGGGCAAGCCGTTCAAGGACGAGGAACTGCTCGCCACCATCGAACGCCTCACGGGGCCGGACATCGGCGCGTTGCTACAACGCTACCTGAACGAGACCGGGCCCTTGCCTCTGGACCAGTGGTTGCGCCAGGCGGGCATTGAAACCGGTCCGGATGACCAGTTCAGCGTCTCGGCCCGGCCCACCAAGGAGCAACTTCGTGTGCGCAAATGGTGGTTGGGGCAATGATGGCGTTTCCCAACGCGCTATCTTCGCAGCCCCCAACACCTACCCAGGTGGCGGAATCGGTAGACGCGCTGGTCTCAAACACCAGTGATGCAAGTCGTGCGGGTTCGAGTCCCGCCCTGGGTACCACCACAACGGCCGCGCCATGCGGCCGTAGTACTTTCACGCCCCGATGTCCACCCCACAGGACGCACCCGGACCCACCGAACGGGCCAAACAGGATCGGTACGACCGTGCGTACATGCGCATGGCCCTGGAATGGGCCAAACTGAGCCACTGTACCCGGAAGCAGGTGGGCGCCCTGATCGTGAAAGATGGCATGATCATCAGCGATGGTTACAACGGCACCCCCACCGGATTCCCCAATCCTTGCGAGGACGAGGAGGGCCTAACGCATTGGTATGTGCTGCATGCTGAGGCCAATGCGATCCTGAAGGTGGCACGCAGCACCAACAACGCCCGTGGTGCCACGCTCTACCTCACCCATTCGCCCTGTAAGGAATGCAGCAAGCTGGTGTTGCAAGCAGGCATCCATCGACTCGTTTATCAGGTGGCCTACAAGGATCCCGCTGGGCTGGACCTGTTGGCCAAGGGAGGAGTGGTCGTATCGAAACTGGACCCCGAACCGGATGCTTGAACCGCGTCGTCGCCCTTCCCCCTTCTATCCGCTTCTCATCGCCCTGAGCCTTGTGGCGGGGCTTTTCATCGGGCGCGACATGGCCGATGACCTCAACGGGCCGCTCACTGTCTTCAACCTACGAAAACCCAACAGCACCGATAAGATCGGCCAGGTGATCGACCTGATCGATGCCCAGTATGTGGACTCGGTGGCCAAGAACGAATTGGTGGACGGCGTGCTCCAGGACCTGCTCCAACGCCTTGACCCACACAGTTACTACATCAGTGCGGCCGAACTGCGCGAGGCACAGGAACCCCTTGAAGGCAGCTTCGATGGCATCGGTGTGGAGTTCTCGATCCAGCATGATACGGTGATGGTGATCTCGCCTGTCGAGGGTGGACCCAGTGCAGCCGTGGGCATCCAGGCCGGTGACCGTATCGTATCCGCCAACGGAGAGCCACTGGCCGGCGTGGGTATCACCAACGACCAGGTGATGACCCATCTGCGCGGCCCCAAAGGCAGCAACGTGGTGGTCGGTATCGTACGAAGCGGCATGCCGAAGCCCTTCGATGTGACCATTGAGCGGGGTAAGATCCCCATCCACAGTGTGGCGGCCTCCTTGTTGGACGACGATGGCACCGGCTACATCAAGCTGGTCCGCTTCGCGAAGAACACACACGAGGAATTCCTCCTGGCGGCGGATGCCTTGAAGGCCCGTGGGATGAAGCGGCTGGTGCTGGACCTCCGCGGCAATGGCGGGGGCTTCCTCACCGCCGCGATCGACCTGGCCGATGAGTTCCTGCCCACAGGGCGTGCGATCGTTTATACCGAAGGACTGCACTCCCCACGCCAGAGCGCCGATGCCACCCGAAGCGGCGGATACGAGGACATCCCGCTGGCCCTCCTGATCGATGAGGGATCGGCCAGTGCCAGCGAGATCGTGGCCGGTGCGGTGCAGGATAATGACAGGGGCCTGCTCGTAGGTCGGCGTTCCTTCGGAAAGGGGTTGGTGCAGGAACATATCCCCCTGCCCGATAGCAGTGCCGTTCGGATCACCACGGCCCGCTACTACACCCCGAGCGGCCGGTCCATCCAGCGACCCTACGGCAAGGGGATCGATTACATGGACGACCTGGAGGATCGTGCTGATCATGGTGAGCTGCTCCATGCGGACAGCATTTCCACGGACAGCACCAAGGAATACAGGACGCTGAACGGTCGCACGGTCTACGGTGGAGGCGGCGTGATGCCTGACCTGTTCATTCCGGCCGACACCGTGGGCTCGTCGGCCTACCTGACCGACCTCTTCTTCAGCGGCACACTGAACCAGTTCACGTTCAACGTGGCCGACCGGGAGCGGAAACGACTGCAAACACGCTATCCATCGAGTGAGGTTTTTGCACGGTCCTACTCCGTTGCCCCGGCCTTGCTCACCGAGCTGGATCGATTCGCGGCCGAAAAGGGCATCACTCCGCGACCAGGTGAAGCCACACGCTCCTCGAAGCAGATCGCCATGCGGATCAAGGCCGGTATCGCACGCAACGTGTGGGGTGATGATGGGTACTACCGGATCCTGCTCGATGAGGATCCTGCCTATCGCCGCGCGCGCCAGGAACTCATCCTACAGGCCGCACGCCCTACCCCTTGAGCCGACCATCCTGAAAATGAAAAGGGACCCTGAAGGGCCCCTCTCCTGTATCGTGAACAGCGGCTTAGTGAGCCACGGTCTCCTTCGCAGCGTCAACAGCCGTCTCCACAGCGGCAGCAGCGGTATCCACAGCAGCCTCCGTAGCGGTGGCAGCAGCAGCAGCAGCGGCTTCAGCCTCGGCAGCAGCCTTGTCCAACGTCTCTTGAGCAGCGTTGGCGGCCTCGTCGGCCTTGTTCTCCATGTTCTCCTGGGTGCTGCTGGAGCAGGCCACGAAGAAAGCCGCCATCGTGGCGAGCATTGCGAACTTCTTGATCATTTTCCTTTGCTTTGTTTGGTGAAAGTGGGCGCAAATGTAATTGGGGGCACGATCCGCGCAAGTGTTCTGCCTGCTCAAATCGTACCTTAGGCCCTTACTTTCGACAGAAACCCGCCAGAAACCGACCAAAATGGCCTTCACCCTACCTGACCTCCCTTACGCTTTCGACGCTTTGGAACCTCATATCGATGCGGAGACCATGCGTATCCACCACGGAAAGCACCACAATGCCTATGTCACCAACCTCAACAAAGCGCTGGAGGGCTCGCCCCTCGCCAATAGCTCCTTGGAGGACCTGATGAAGGGCATGGACATGAACAATGCGGCCGTTCGGAATAATGGTGGCGGCCACTACAACCACAGCCTCTTCTGGACGGTGATGGGTCCGAAGGCTGGTGGAAGTCCGAGCGGCGAACTGGCCACCGCGATCGATGCGGCATTCGGCTCGTTCGAAACGTTCAAGGAAAAGTTCGCGGCCGCAGGCGCCACACGCTTCGGTAGCGGCTGGGCCTGGCTGTGCGTACATAAGGGAGGCAAGGTGGAGGTGTGCAGCACCCCCAACCAGGACAATCCCTTGATGCCGAACACCGGCTGCGGAGGCACGCCGATCCTGGGACTTGACGTGTGGGAACACGCCTATTACCTGCACTACCAGAACCGCCGTCCGGATTACATCGCCGCCTTCTGGAACGTGGTGAACTGGCCCGAAGTGGCCCGTCGCTTCGCCGCTGGGAAGTGAGATCCATACCACGTGGAACGGGTACCTGTGCAGCTGGGTACCCGTTCTACTTTTGGGGCATGCCGCATCCGCTTGGCCTAAGGCAACTCTGGCTCGGCCTGTTCCTATGGACAGGCGGCGGTGTGGTGCTGGCCGGAGGGCCATTCCGGCCCGTGGGTGCCGTTCCACAAGCCGACTCGGCGGAGGTCGTGGTGGTGGAGGATCAGCGGTTGGTGGGTAGCGCCCTGGCGCTCCTGCTCGGACCCTTCGGCGCACACCGGATCTACCTGGGCACCACGCCCAAGGTCGCCATCATCTATGGCCTCACCTTCGGCGGCTTCGGTATCCTTCCGCTGATCGACCTGGGGCACCTGCTCTTCAGCAAGGACCTGGAGCCCTACCGCAATTCCGACCGGGTGATCATGTGGGGTAAACCCCGGGAGCAGGTCACTCCACAGTGACGCTCTTGGCCAGGTTCCGCGGCTGATCCACGTTGCGACCCAGCATCACGGCGATGTGGTAGCTGATCAGTTGCAGCGGGACCACGCTGAGCAAGGGGACCAGCGGGTCCGCCGTTTCGGGGATCTCGATCACGTGATCGGCCAGGTCCTTCACCACCGAATCGCCCTCGGTCACGATGGCGATGATCTTGCCCTTGCGCGCCTTCACTTCCTGGATGTTGCTCACCACCTTCTCGTAGCTGGCTCCCTTGGTGGCGATCACGAACACGGGCATGGCCTCATCGATCAAGGCGATCGGGCCGTGCTTCATCTCCGCCGCCGGATAACCCTCGGCATGGATGTAACTGATCTCCTTCAGCTTGAGGGCCCCCTCCAGTGCCACGGGGAAGGTGTAGCCCCGACCCAGGTACAACGCGTTGCCGGCATCCTTGTAGATATCGGCGATGTACTTGATCTGGGCTTCCTTCTGAAGCACCTTCTGCACCTTGTCGGGGATGCTGTCCAGCTCGTTCAACAGGCGGTGGAAATTGCCACCACTGAGCGTACCGCGCTTCTGACCGATCATCAGGGCCATGAGCGTGAGCACCGTGACCTGTGCGGTGAACGCCTTGGTGCTGGCCACCCCGATCTCCGGGCCGGCATGGGTGTACGACCCGGCGTGGGTGACCCGTGCGATGCTGCTGCCCACCACGTTGCAGATGCCGATGATGGTGGCACCACGGCTCTTGGCCAGCTCGATCGCCGCCAACGTATCGGCCGTTTCACCGCTCTGGCTGATCGCGATGACGATATCGTCCTCGTTGATCACCGGGTTGCGGTAGCGGAACTCGCTGGCATATTCCACTTCCACCGGGATCCGCGCGAACTCCTCGAAAAGGTATTCGCCCACCATGCCCGCATGCCAGCTCGTGCCGCAGCCCACGATCAGGATGCGCTTCGCATTCACGAACTTCTGCTCATAATCCTTGATCCCTCCGAGCACCACCTCCCCCTTGTTCGGGTTCAGGCGACCGCGCATGCTGTCCCTGATGCTTCGAGGTTGCTCATGGATCTCCTTCAGCATGAAGTGGTCGTACCCACCTTTCTCCAGGGCCTCCAACTGTAGTTCGAGCTCCTGGATGAAGGGGGTCTTCACCTGGTTCTTGATGTTCTTGATCTTCAGGCCCTTCTCCCGGTCGATCACGGCGATCTCACCATCCTCCAGGTACACCACGTTCTTGGTGTGCTCCACGATGGGCGTGGCGTCGCTGGCGCAGAAATACTCGTGCTCCCCAATGCCGATCACCAGGGGCGAACTCTTCCGGGCGGCCACCATCACATCGGGTCGTTTGCGGTCGAGGACCACGATGGCATACGCGCCCACCACGTTGGAGAGGGCCAGACGCACGGCCTCAGGCAGATCAACGCCCTCGCTCCGCTGGATATCGTCGATCAGGTGTACGAGCACCTCGGTATCCGTATCGCTGCGGAAGATGTGGCCACGATGCACCAATTCCTCCTTGATCGCCGCGTAGTTCTCGATGATCCCGTTGTGGATCAGGGCCAGGTCGCCGCTGGTGCCCTGGTGCGGATGGGCATTGATATCATTGGGGGGACCGTGGGTGGCCCAGCGTGTGTGCCCGATCCCTACCGTGGCCATGGTGGACCGGTCAGCGATGTGCGCTTCCAGATCGCTCACCTTGCCCTTGCACTTGTGGATCGTGAGTGCGTTGCCCTGGAGCAATGCGACCCCAGCGCTGTCGTAACCACGGTATTCGAGCCTGCGCAACCCATTGATCAGGATCGGGTAGGCTTGTTTATCTCCCAAATAGGCAACGATCCCGCACATGGTCCGTTCAGTAGGTGGTAAATGTAAGCAGCAGGCGCATGGGCGTATCGGGGTGCTCCGGACCACACAGGACCGTCCTGTTCGCACTCACGCCCGAGCTGCTGGCCACCAACAAGAGGCCTTCGTTCGGGAGTGTCCCGTTCATCACTTGCGAAGCATAACGAGTGATGTTGAAGCGGTACACCCGCTGGGCGACATCGTAGTTGCCCCCGATCCCCGTGGCGCCATTCACTTGGTCGGGCAGGAACACGTCGTTCCCGTTCACCTCCCTGAAAAGCAACAGTGTGCTGGAGGGTAGGTAGTACGGGTAAAAGGTGCCATTCACCGGTACGATCAATTCGGCCTTTGAAAGGGCTTTGCCGGGTTCTGCCCGCTGGTCCAAGCCTGGGAAACGCAGGGCGGCCCGGTAGCCACCAAGGGTCTGGAGGTACAGTGCCTGTGCCGGTGCTTCGGGGTCGCTGAGCGCTTGGGCCAAACCGGGTGCCTCGGCCTGGGTCGGATCCCGTTCCACCGAGGTGTATCGGACCCCGCTGGCAGACATGATCAGGTCCAGGCTGCGGAGCAGTTCCGGCTGGTTGTTCTGGTCATGGTAGTACACGGTCACCTTCGAGGCGTTGCCCGTGGTGTTGAAATAGAGGATGCCGCCTTGGTGGGGTGCTTGGGCGCCGTTCTCCACCGAGACCTTGATCCCCTTGAAGAACCCCAGGAATGCCGGGTTGTCCACCATCGAGGATGTACCGAACGCATCCAGGAAACGCTCGGCGAGGTCGAGCCGCAAGGGGATGCGCACCTGCGGCACCACCGTGTCGTTTGCCAGGATCACGTTGTGTGTGGGGTCGGGGGTCACCTCTCCACCATGTAGCGCGACCAGATCCTCGGTGAGTACTTCCGGTCGGTCATTCGAGTGGTACACCGAATCGATCGAAAGGGCGGTGCTCAGCTCCTGGACCACGAAGCGTTGCGGGCTGAGGTTGCCATAATGCGTGGCCGTGGGCTCGAAGGCGAGTGACAGCACGATGCTGTCCGCCACAAGGCCACTGTTATCCTGCCCCTGGCCGATGTTGTTGGTCGTGAGTCGAAGTTGGGCAACGAGGCTGGCCTTGAGCGCACCGAACTCCGGATCGAGGTACGAGCCGACCAGCACGCGCGATAGGCCGCTGGTCTGCACCGCGCTGTCCTCGAAGGTGAAGGCATGCATCGCTGCGGTATCCGCCACCAGGCCGAGCGGCTCTCCGGGCAAGAGTTCCAAGCCGAGGTCGTCCTCGGGTTTTCGGCAGGCGTGCAATACCGCCACGACCAGGAGTGCCAACATCGGCCTGCCGAACAGGGCCGTGAACCGGCGCGGGAATGGGGCGATCACCGGATCAGACGAGGGCTTCCTCCAGGATGGTCTGATAGAACTCGGCGTGGGCCTTCACGGCATCGCCTTCGCCCACGTAGGGCATCACCGGCTTCTCGGTCGCTTTCACGGCCGCCTCCAGGCCCTTGCTCAGCTTGGCGGTGGAACGCACCACCGCGTCGGAAAGGCCCATCGCGAATTTCACGAGGTCGTCCGTGGTGGGCTTGTTCAACCCTTTAAGCAGCTCCTTGTCGAAGCCCTCCATCACCAGTTTCTTCGCCAGGTCCTTATCCAGTGCTTCCGCCTTCTGGTCATGCACACTGAAGACCAGCTTGGTGTTCTCGAAGTGGGGGTCGTCGGCGAAGTGATGGCGCACGTACAGGGGCACGAAGGCCGTCATCCATCCGTGGCAGTGTATGATATCCGGCACCCAACCCAGCTTGCGCACGGTCTCCAGTACGCCGCGCCCGAAGAACAGGGCCCGCTCGTCGTTGTCCGCGAAGAAGTTGCCTTCGGCATCGTGGGTATCGGCCTTCCGGCGAAAATACTCCTCGTTGTCGATGAAGTAGACCTGCATGCGTGCACTGGGCACACTGGCCACCTTGATCAGCAGGGCGTGGTCGGTGTCGTTGATGATCAGATTCATCCCGCTCAGGCGGATGACCTCGTGCAACTGGTGGCGGCGCTCATTGATACCCCCGAACTTGGGCATGAAAACCCGGATCTCGTTGCCGAGGTCCAGGATGCCCTGGGGAAGCTGCCGCGCGATCTTCGCCATTTCCTCCGGACCGTCCATGAAGGGTTGGATCGATTGGGAGATGGTGAGGATCTTCGCGTTCTTCAAGCTCATGGTAGGTTGGGAAATTGCGGGTACAAAAATATAGACTTTTCCGCGGAACTTCAACCGTGAAGCATAGCTTCGCCCCCTTCGTACCACCTCGAAAGCCGCGCCCCGCTTGGATCTCCTTGATCTTCCATCGACCATGGCCGAGTGGTCGGCTAGGTCGCGCCGCGAGGGTAGGTCCGTTGGCTTCGTCCCCACCATGGGTGCCCTGCACGAAGGGCACCTTGCCCTCGTCGCGGAGGCTCGTCGGTCACACCCATCCGTCGTCTGTAGCATTTTCGTCAATCCGCTGCAGTTCAACAACTTAAATGATCTTGAGCACTATCCCAGGCAGCTGGAGGCTGATCGTGCATTGCTCCTGAAGACCGGCTGCGACGCCCTGTTCGCACCACAGGCCGATGGGCTTTTCGCTGGGTTCGTGCCGACCACGTACAGCCTGGGGGCCATCGCCTCCCATTGGGAAGGGCCTTCCCGTCCGGGGCACTTCCAGGGGGTGGTGAACGTGGTGGAGCGACTGTTCCACTATGTGCGGCCCGATGCCGCCTATTTCGGAGAAAAGGACCGCCAACAACTCACCCTGATCCGGCACATCGCCGAACAGGAACGCTGGCCGGTGCGGATCGTACCCTGCCCGACGGTACGCGAAGCCGATGGCCTTGCCATGAGCTCTCGCAACGCACGCCTCAATGCCAAGGACCGGCAGAAAGCCACCATCCTTTACCGGGCGTTGACCGTGGCCCGTGAGTTGGGCTTCCAACACCCCATTCCAGCGGTCGAACAGGCCGTGGCAGCAACGCTCGCACAGGAGCCGGATGTGGTATTGGACTATTTCGGGATCGCCGATCACGACACCTTGGAGCCACTGACCCAATGGGGAGACCGGTCCATGGCCGTGGCCCTGATCGCGGCGCAGGTAGGCCCCGTACGTTTGATCGACAACCTCACTCTGGTGCGCTGACCGCGTGGCGAGACCGGTACTTTCGCGGCCCATCCCCAACCATGACCATCGAAGTCGTTCGCACCAAGATCCACCGCGTAAGAGTGACCGAAGCGGACCTGGACTACATCGGTAGCATCACCATCGACGAGGACCTGATCGATGCGGTCGGTCTGGTGGAGGGCGAGAAGGTGCAGGTGCTGAACGTGAACAACGGAGAACGCCTGGAAACATACGTGATCAAGGGTGAGCGCGGTTCGGGAGTGATCTGCATGAATGGCCCAGCGGCGCATAAGGTGCATGTGGGGCATATCGTGATCATCGTGTCCTACGCACACATGAGCTTGGAGGAGGCCCGCCGTTTCCGGCCCGCGATCATCTTCCCGGACGAGACGAGCAACCGGCTGCGGACATGAAGCGGACGTTGTTCCACATCCTGCGGATCGCGGTGCCTATCGCATTAGGGGTGTGGTTGGTCCATTACTCGTACGCCCAGTTGGATGATCGGCAGCGCGAGGAGTTGTTCGAGGCCTTCCGCCAGGCCGACCTGCGCTGGTTGCTCGCGGTGCTCGTGCTGGGATGGTTGAGCCACGTGAGCCGGGCCTGGCGATGGCGTTACCTCCTTGAACCGCTGGGCCACCGTGTGGGCTTCTGGAACAGCTACCACGCTGTGATGGCCGGCTACTTCATGAACATGTTACTGCCCCGCGCCGGCGAGGCCAGCCGTGCTGTTACCCTGTACCGATCGGAACAGGTGCCCTTCGAGCGTGGCTTCGGGAGCATCCTTGCCGAACGTGCCGTGGACATGGTCATGTTGCTGGGCATCACCGGGATCACCCTGCTCCTGCAATACGACAAATTGGACCTTTTCCAAGCCCGGATCCTGGCCTTCCGGCAAGGACAGGAGCCTGGTGGCCCGCCTTCGGAATGGATCCATTGCGGACCCTGGATCGCCGGTGCGATCGTCCTGGCCCTACTCGCCGGGAGCTATTTCTTCTGGTCGCGACCAGCCTTGCGTGCCCGGATGATGGATGCGGTGCGTGGCTTCCTCGCCGGAGTAGGGTCCGTGTTCCGCATCAAGGACAAGGCTGCGTTCCTGCTGCACACGCTCCTGATCTGGGGCTTGTACGTGGCCACATTCATCCTGGCCTTCAACGCGATCCCCACCACCAACGACATCCCGCTCGCCGGGCTGTTGGCGGGCTTCATCGCGGGCTCGGTGGGCATCATCCTGGTACAAGGGGGCATCGGGGTGTACCCGGCCTTCGTGGCTCTGATCGTGGGTATGTACATGGCCCCGCCCGAAGGCGGTGGCCTGATCCGACCGGATGCGCTGGCCATTGGATGGCTGCTCTGGCTGGTGCAGACCGCCATGTTGATCGGTCTCGGTGGCCTATCGCTACTTTTGGCCGCTCGCGACCGGAAAAAGAACGCCCCATGAGCACCGCGACCCTCCCCGCCGATACGGACCCACGCATCATGGACCTGGTGCGGGTACAGCGCATGGTGAACATCTGGCGCATGAAGGGCGACCGCATCGTGTTCACCAATGGGTGCTTCGACATCCTGCATCGCGGCCATGTGGAATACCTGCGCGAGGCCGCTACCCTTGGCGATCGGCTGATCATCGGGCTGAACAGTGATGAAAGTGTGCGCCGCCTGGGCAAGGCGAAGGACCGCCCCCTCAACGACCAGGACAGCCGCGCCCGTGTACTCACCGCATTGCGAGCGGTGGATGCCGTGGTGATCTTCGATCAGGACACGCCGCTGGAGTTGATCCGAACGATCGGGCCGGACGTGCTTGTGAAAGGTGGTGACTGGAAGGAGGATCGGATCGTGGGTGCCGATCTGGTGAAGGCCGCAGGCGGTGAGGTCCGGTCACTGAAATTGGTGGACGGGTTCTCCACCACCTCGCTGGTCGAGCGGATCCGCCATGGCGGCTAAGGTCCGCTCCCGTTTCGTTTGCCAGCACTGTGGCAGCAGCTACGCCCAATGGCTGGGGCAGTGTACGCAGTGCAAGGCGTGGAACAGCCTTGTCGAGGAGGTCGTTGATCGCGTGGAGGAGAAACGTGGTACACCGGCCAGTGTGAAGGGCCGCAGCCCCAAACCGGTCCCGATCACAGAGATCCCAGCGCAGGACGGACCACGGATCCCCTTGAGCGATCGGGAACTCGCACGCGTGCTGGGGGGCGGGCTGGTGCCGGGAAGCATGGTACTGCTGGGCGGCGAACCGGGCATCGGCAAGAGCACCTTGCTCCTACAGACCGCGCTGCGCAATGCCCATCTGAAGACCCTGTACGTGAGCGGGGAGGAGAGCGAGCACCAGGTGAAGATGCGGGCAGAGCGCCTGGAGGCGACCAATTCCGGGTCCACCTTGGCCGGTGGGGGGAACACGTGCTTCGTACTCACGGAGACCAACACCCAGACCATCTTCAAGCACATCGAGGCACTTCAGCCCGGCCTGGTCGTGATCGATAGTGTGCAGACCCTGCACACCGCCGTGCTGGATGCCAGCCCTGGGAGCGTGGGGCAGGTGCGCGAGTGTACCGCCGAACTGATGCGGTTCGCCAAGACCACCGGGATCCCGATGGTGTTGATCGGGCACATCACCAAGGATGGCTTCATCGCCGGGCCGAAGGTGCTGGAGCACATGGTGGACTGTGTGCTGCAATTCGAAGGTGATCGCGACCATGCCTACCGCCTGCTCCGGCCCCTGAAGAACCGCTTCGGGAGCACCAACGAACTGGGGATCTACGAGATGCGGGGCAGCGGGCTGGCCGTGGTGGAGGATCCCAGCCAGGTCCTGCTCGGTCGCCGTGAGGAACGACCCAGTGGCGTGGTGGTGGCCGCGACCATGGAGGGCATGCGTCCGCTCCTGATCGAGGTGCAGGCTTTGGTGAGCAGTGCGGTATACGGCACACCCCAACGCAGTTCCACCGGCTTCGACCTGCGCCGACTGAACATGTTGCTGGCGGTGATGGAGAAACGGTGTGGGTTCCGGCTCGGACAGAAGGATGTGTTCCTGAACCTCGCCGGTGGCTTCCGCGTGGAGGAACCGGCCATCGACCTTGCCGTGGTATGCGCCGTGCTCAGCAGCAATGCCGATATCGCCGTGCCCATGGATGTCTGTTTCGCGGGTGAGGTGGGCCTCACAGGCGAGATCAGACCGGTGACACGCACCGAACAACGCATCGCCGAAGCGGCCAAGCTCGGTTTCGCACGGATCTTCGTTCCCAAAGGCACCAAAGGGATCACGCCCACCCATGGCATCCAGGTGGTACAGGTGGGCCAGGTGAGCGAGGTGCTCGGCCATCTCTTCGGCTGATCACAGCCGACGCAGGATCCCTTCCGCCGCCCAACGCCCGGTGCTGAACGCACCCTGAAGCAGGAATCCGCCCGTTGGCGCGTCCCAATCCAGCATCTCACCCGCCACGAAAAGGTGCGGGTGCCGTACCAGCGAAAGGTCCGCGTTCACCCCTTCCATCGCAATGCCGCCAATGGTGCTGATCGCCTCATCCAAGGGCCGTAGGCCATGTACCGGGATCCGGACCTGCTTCACATCCAAGGCCATGTGGCGACCATCCAGGTACCGTTCCTTCGGGGTGAAGGCCTTGAGCAACGCAAGCGATGCCCGGTCCAGGTTCAAGGCCGCGGTCCTCTCCTTCCAAGTGGCATCCCG
Source organism: Flavobacteriales bacterium (assembly GCA_020848295.1). Classification (GTDB taxonomy): domain Bacteria; phylum Bacteroidota; class Bacteroidia; order Flavobacteriales_F; family PHOS-HE28; genus PHOS-HE28. Next base: position 18,773 of record JADLAI010000203.1, on the reverse strand, counting down.
CAATTTCTCCCGGATGCGTTCCGTGCTCAGGTCCGGTTTCAGGTCGATGATCAGTTCGGCTTCTCCTTTCGCGTTCAGCTGCGCACGTACTTCGGGTATGACCGGATAGATCGCATTGCCCTCGAAACCGTGTTCGGTGATCGTCATTTCGCCGCGTGTGCACCTGGTGCCACACCGCACCTCGATGTTCTTCAATGGTTTGCCGATGTGCGGGCGCAGGCCCTCTGTAATGTCCACTTCCACTCCACAATTGCTGGCCTGGAAAGGGTTCGTGCGTACACCGATCCCTTCAAAGAAGGTGGCCCACTCCCCCGCCGAGCCTGTCTTCGCCCAAGAGGCTCCACCCAAGGCGAGAACGTATGCATCCGCCTGTATCGTCCTGCGACCATCCGCAGCCTCGATCAATGGACGTGCATCCGCATCGAAGCCGACGAAGCGATGTTCGGTATGGAACCTTACACCCCTCGCCTTGACCGCATCGACGATCACCTTGAGCACCTCGGCCGGCTTGATACCTCGCACGGGGAATACACGGCCACTGGTTCCCGTATAAGTGGGCACATCGATGGATGCCAGCCATTCCCGCAATGCTTCCGGGCCGAAGGCTTCGAGGATCGATCGCATGGCATCCGCAGGAGCGTACTGGGCGAGCAGCGCATCGCCGACCATGCTGTTGGTGATGTTGAGGCCACCATCGCCAGCGACAAGGAACTTGCGACCAGGATTGCGACCCTGTTCGTAAAGATCAACAGCAATGCGTTGCCCCAGTGTGAACGCAGCCATCAACCCGGCCGGACCACCGCCTATGACGGCCACACGATATGGGATCCGTCCATTCATGCGTCGAGGGTCATTGCCAGCTATCGGTACATCCGTGGTCACTCGCTCCGCCATGGCCCTTTTCCAACTCCACGCTCATCGGGCCGTGTATGGGAAGCCACGAGGAGGAGTGGTTCAAGGATCCACTTTCACCACAGGGTCCGGTGTGTGCCGGACCGAGCTGCCCCCTGCGCAAAGATGCTGAAGTGGCGCTTAGGGAGTGCCCTGTCCCGATCCGGTCGATAGCGAAGCCGGAGCACTTGCGAGCAGTGGTCCGGGCCTTGAAGGAACTCCTGGGTCAGTGCCCTGTTCACACCAACCATACCTCGGCTAATTATTGGAATGCCAATGAGTTAGGGGGCAGCGGGGCCATATCGTATGCCTGCATACGGTCCGTATCTTTGATGCATGCGCATGGAACAGCCCCGCCTGATCGAGACCGGTTCCGCAACCGTGGAATTGGTCTCTGATGTGCTTGTGGAAGTACGTTTCAAACCGGATGTGCGCTTGGGTGTACAGGGGATGGGGGAGATCGTGATGGCCAAACGCGACCTGATCGCAGGCCGGGACGTGGATGTACTGGCCATCCTACCCACGGAGTTCGACTTCGAACTGAACGTGTTGAATGTGGACCCACATGACATGGATGGTGGCTGCGGCCGTGCGAACCGATTGGCCGTGACGGCACAGACCCGCTTCAACCAGCGGTTGATCGAGATCTATTACCGCTACCATCCACGCGAACACGACACGCGGATCTTCCTTGCGGAAGAGGATGCACGGACCTGGCTGGCCACGCCGCTTCCTGCGCCCTCGCCAGTAGGTGCCTGACCAGACCCTGTAGGATCACTCCTTCACCAGCTTGTAGAGCTCCTTGAGGTCGGGGATCAAGACCACCTCGATGCGTCGGTTCTTCGCCTTGTCGTTGGGGTCCACCGGTACGAACTCGCCACGACCGGCCGCGGTGATGCGGATGGGGTCGGTCTTGCTGCTCTCCAGCATGATGCGCACCACGCTGGTGGCACGTGCCACACTGAGGTCCCAGTTATCCTTGTACGCGCTACCGGGCGCGATCCTGTCGGTATCGGTATGGCCTTCCACCAGGATGCTCAGGTCCTTTTCGTTCTCGATGGCCTTGGCCAGTTTGCCGATCGCCTCGCGCCCTTTCGTATCCACCGCCGCACTACCACTGGGGAAGAGCAGTTTGTTGTCCATGCTCACATGGATCCGTCCGTTGCGTTGCTCCACCGTGAGGCCCTTGCCTTCGAACCCGGAGAGGGCCTGGCTCACCCGGTTCTTCAAGTCCTTCATGGCTGCGTCCTTGGCCTCCATCTCCGCCTGAAGCGCAGCCAGGGCAGCCTGTTTCTCCCCGACCCGCTTGCCCAGGGCGCTCACCGAATCCTCCTTGTTCTGCAGGTCAAGCCGCATGGCCTCGAGGTCGGTGAGCAACTTGCGGTTCTCACTACTGTTCCCGGCGAGCAGGGCATTGTACTTGCCCAACAACTCATCGTTCAGCGTATTGATCTTGTCGTATTGTACCGTCATCTTCCGCAAAGAGGTACCGAGGACCGTGGTATCGCGCTCCAGCTCCCCGACCCGTTTGGTCTGGTCCGCCAGCTTTGCGGCTTGCTCATCGTAGCTCGTTCGTATTTCCAGAGCCTTCTTGTTCGCTGCATCGGCCTCCTGTTGCAACGCTCGTGCACGTTGGTCCACTTCCTCGTATTTCCGCGCCGGTACACAGGCACTTAGGAAAAGGATGGTCAGGATCGGCAGGGTGGGTCCGAACGGTCGGAGGGACATCGGCATGGCTTTTTCTTATGACCCCAAAGGTCGAGCCCGTCACCGGAGCAGGTCTTTGAAGGCAACATTATTTTTGAACAAGCCGTTCCAACCCTTGGCCATGGCACACAGCAACCACACCGGCCTGCCCACCGACTGGGCCTATTCGCCCGCCATCGACCTGGAGTTGAAGCAGTACCTCCTGCTGGCCTATACCCAACAGGTGCAGGCGCGCTTCAAGGAGCACAAGTTGTACCCGTACCTGGCCGATGTACGCTCCAATGCGGACCAGCTGCTCCAATTGCAGCGGAGCAAGAAGGAGTTGGCACGCAACCTGCTGACCCCACTGATCGGGTTCGATCCGGGAACGGGGCAGCCCTTGCGCCAAGGGCCGGAACAACCCGAACCCCTGCATGTGATCGACGAGGTGCTCCACTTCGCCATCCCCAAATTGACCCGGTTGCTGGAGGTAGGCCTCACCCTGCGCACCGAACTGGCCCAGCACGTGCAATTCGCACCGGTGGGCGTACAGCCACTGCACACCGGGGAAGGATGGCTACTGGTGCGACGCCACCGCGAGACCCGGGCCTATGCCTACACCATCCCCCGGGTGCTGGAGCACGATGATGAGCGCAGCCACAGGAGCGTGCATACCCGGTTCGTGGCCACATACACCCTTGGTCTCACACAGACCTTTGAGCACATCAAAACGGACTTGATCCGGCGATACCCCGAACTGCCCAACCCGGCCACGTTCGCGGTCGGTACGGATACACCATTACCATGCATCGAGACCTTGATGCCGTTGGCGAAGCACCTGATGCGCACCCATGTGAGCGGCGGCATCGGATAGAGCCGCCTATTTCGCGGATCGGGCAGCGGGATCGAACCAGGTGTCGCGTATCTGGCGCAGTTCCATCCCGTTGATGGGCAGGTCGCGCACCCAGGGTTGCAACATACGGACGGAACGTTCGTGGTAAAGGGGTGCCACGACCATGTCCTCCATCAGGTGGCGCTCGGCACGGCCAAGGATCATCATGCGTTCGGCCTGTTCAGGCGTGCGCAGCGCACGTGCGAAGAGGGAGTCGTATGTCGCATCCTTGTACCGCGTGCTGTTGAGGTAGGAGGGCTGTGCGGTGTCCGCTGGAACGTTCTTGCCATAGAACAGTGCAAGGAAGTTCTCGGGATCAGGATGGTCAACGACCCAGCCTTCCCGCCAGAGCTGCGCATGACCCATCTCGATGCGCTTGTAGTGCTGATCCGCCGGAAGTACGGTGGTGACCACGCGCAAGCCCAGGTTCTTCGTGAGCATCTCCTGGACGGCCTCGGCCACCCGGATGTATCCGAAGCCATCGCCGTTCACCTGCAGGAAGATCGTGGGGATGCCCGCCCCTCCCGGATGGCCGGCCTCGGCGAGCAGGGCTGCCGCCTCTGTGGGGTCATATTCAAGCGCGGGGACGGAATCGTACGGATAGGCAGCGAATCCGGGTGCGACCACACCGTGCCGGGCCGGGATCGCCAGTCCGTTCAGGATCGAATCCACGATCATCCGCCGATCGATGGCCAATGAGATCGCCCGTCGGAGGCGCACATCATTGAAGGGCGGATGGCGATGATCGAACCCATAGAACTGCACCGAGAGCCCCGAAATGGTCTGTACCTGGTATGCGGCCGTATCGTTCATCTCCACTGTACGCTCCACAGGCAGCTCGTCGATCATGCTCAGGTTGCCCTTCGCGAACTGCTCAAACTCCTGCTCCTTGTCCTTCAAGAAGGTACACTTGATCGCATCAAGGAAGGGTAGCTGATTCCCCTGTGCATCCTTTCCCCAGTAGTACGGCCATCGTTCCAACACGATGACCTCCCCCCGCACGAAATGCTTCAACCGGAACGGCCCGGTGCCCACCGGATGCCAGCGTGCCTCACTCCCGTAATGTGCCACCAGTTCCTTCGGATGGATCCAACAGCCCTGGTGGGCCAGGATCTGGAGAAAGCTCGGATAAGGTGTGGTGAGGGTGACCCGCACGGTGAGCTGATCGATGGCCTCGAGGCCCGAGACCCCAGGACCCGCCTTGCCACCGACCGTGGCCGCATAATGTGCATTGGCGCCGAGCACCTTGTCCTGGAATAACCAGAACATCTGGTTGGATGCGTCGTGCGTACACAATGCGGTCAGGCTCTCCACCACATCGGTGGCCGTCAGCTCCCGTCCGGTGCCATCCGCGAAACAGGTGTCGTCATGGAAGCGCACGCCAGCACGCAGTTTGAACGTGTAGACCGTACGGCTCTGGTCGACGGTCCATGACTCGGCCAAGCCGGGTCGGATGGACAGGTCGCGCTGATCGAAGGCGACCAGCCCCTCATAGACCTGTGAGGCGATATGGTGTGCGCTGGAACGTGTGAGGCTCAACGGAAAGAGGCTGCCCAGGTCGTCGTCACCCTCGTTCATGTTGAACACCCCGCCATAGAACTTACCGCCTGCCGCTTCCTGGTCGCGGCCCTTCTCGGGAGTGGAACAGGCCAAGAGGCCGAGCAGTAGCAGGAACGAGTATCGCGGCATCGGAGCAGGGGAGCCTGTCCGGTCAAAAGTATCCGGCGTGCTCACCGCGATGGTCCTTATGGCACTAACGGCATCAACAAGGCGTTGGTGATAGGCGCCCCGTGGAAGCGTGATGGGGTACTTTTCGGACCCAGATGCCCCGCGCGTCACACAGCCTGGCCCGTGGCCCGATCCCTTCCCACGCCGTGTCGGTGATGCTCGCCCGTGCGCTGTCCATGGCTCTTTTCCTCGCCCTGTTCCCTGCTTTGGGGCAAGGGCAGTCGCCCTCGAACCTTCGGTTGCGGTATTTGGCGATGCATGAGGACAGCGTGGTGCTCGACTCGCTGAGCATCGTGCCCGGAAGCCTGCATCTGTTCGCGAATGGCCTGCCGATCGGCGCGCTGGCCTATACGCTCGACCCATACCGCGCCACCGTCCATTGGCTCCAGCCCCCCACGGCCGATAGCATCCTGGCACGGTACCGGGTGCTGCCGATCGCCTTCGCACAGGTACACCAGCACAAGGATCCCGATAGGCTAACCACCCTGTCCGGCGATCGAAAGGACCCCTTCCGGTACGAGCCACCCAGGCAGAACGAGGATCCCTTCGGTGTGCAAGGCCTTAACAAGAGTGGCAGCATTTCGCGCGGTGTGCTCTTTGGCAACAACCAGGACCTGGCGGTGAATTCCACCCTGAACCTCGAGTTGAGCGGGCGTCTGAGCGATCGCATCCAGGTGTTGGCCAGTGTGACGGACAACAACATCCCGATCCAAGCGGGTGGAAATACCCTCGAGCTCCAGGATTTCGACCAGGTGTTCATCAAGCTCTTCGAGGGCGATGAACGGGATGGGTGGTCGTTGATCGCCGGCGACTTCGTCCTACAACGACCCAAGAGCCACTTCCTCACCTACCTGAAGAAGACCAAGGGCCTGAGCTTCGATACCCCAATTGCATACGGGGAGAAGGTGAAGGCCCGGATCGGGGCGAGCGCCGCCATCAGCAAGGGCAAATTCGCACGGAATGTGATCCAGGGGATCGAAGGGGTGCAGGGGCCCTATCGGTTGCGCGGCACGGAGGCCGGGGCCATCATCGTCATCCTGTCCGGCACCGAACGGGTCTTCATCGACGGGCAAGTCCTGCTTCGCGGGCAGGAGAATGATTACGTGATCGACTACAACACCGCCGAGATCACCTTCACGGCGAAACGATCGATCACCAAGGACCGGCGGATCACCGTGGAGTTCCAGTATTCGGACAAGAACTATGCGCGCTCGTTGGTGCGGCTGGAGCACACCGTGCAATGGCCGAAGAATACCCTGCGGTTCAACCTGTACAGCGAACAGGACCATCGCAACCAGCCCCTACAGCAGGAGTTGGGCGATGTGGAACGCAATGCGCTGCGCCTTGCGGGTGATGACCCCTTCGCGGCCACGGTAGCGGGTGCGGACAGCACGGGCCATGCCGATGACCAGGTGCTCTACTTCCGCACGGACTCCCTTGGCTATTCGCCGGTATACCGGTACAGCACCCATCCCGACTCGGCGCTCTGGCGCGTCACCTTCACGCAGACCGGCCCCGGCACCGGCGATTACGTGCAGCAGGAGTTCACCCCGAACGGACGGGTGTTCCGCTGGGTGGCCCCGGACACCGTGAACGGGACGATCGTACACCGCGGCGACCATGCACCCGTGCGTGTGCTCGTGGCACCCCGCGCCCATCAGTTCCTCACCATCGCCCTGGAACATGCACCGAACACACGCACCAAGGCCACGGTGGAACTGGCATACAGCAACGAGGACCGCAATACCTTCAGCGACCTGGGTGATGCGGACGACCAGGGACTCGGTCTGGTGGCCAGGGGTGAGCACGCGATCGGTATCAGTGCGAAGGACAGTACACTGCAACTCCTGTTCGATGCCGAGACCGAGGCCATCACCAGTGATCTGCGCTACGTGGAGCGGTATCGTGCCGTGGAATTCGACCGGAACTGGAACATCATCGGGCTCCAACTCAATGGTGATCAGCTACTGGCCGCCTCCCATGTGAAATTGCGCGGGAAGGGGTTCGGCAGTCTCAGTCTTGGTGCCAGCACCTTCCAGGTGGACGAGGGCTACAGCGGCTGGAAGCAGGAGGTGGCGAGCGAGATCCGGATCCGCCGGACCGATGTGATCGGTACGGCCAGCCGGTTGACCACCGATGTGCGCCATTCCGATTTCCTACGGCACAAGGCACTGGCCCAGCATCGTTTCAAGATGCTCACCGTGGGCTATAAGGACGAGCACGAACGGAACCTGTTCCGCCCGGACGGCTCCCGCTCCATGACCCTCGGTAGCTATCAATTCCACGAATGGGAAGCCTTCGTTCAAAGCCCCGACACCTTCAAGAACAAATGGCGGCTCGCTGCTGGGCAGCGCTGGGACAAGGCACTGCGGGACAGCCTGCTGGTGGAGAGCGCCAGGGCCACCAGTTATGGCCTTTCGGTGGACCTCGCACGCGATCCGCGCAAGCGGCTGGCCACCACCTTCACCTACCGACGGCTGGAGGTACCGGACACCACGCTTAGCCTACAACGGCCGGAGAACACGTACCTGGCCCGGATCGACCACGACCTCACCACCCTGAAGGGCATGGCCGTGCTGGACCTCTTCTATGAACTGGGGTCGGGGCTGGAGCAGCGGCGTGAATACATCTACGTGAGCGTGCCTGCGGGCCAGGGCCTCTACATCTGGAACGACTACAATGGGAACGGCATCAAGGAGTTGAACGAATTCGAACTGGCCAACTTCGGGTACGAGGCCGACCACCTCCGCGTGTTCGTGCCCAGCAACGACTACGTGCGCAGCTTCAGCAATCAGTTCAGCACATCGTTGGATCTGCGTCCGGCCGTGCGCTGGGGCGATGCCAAGGGATTCAAACGATGGGTAGCCCGATTCTCCGACCTCGCTTCGATACGCATCGATCGGAAGACCGCCGCTGCGAACGTGACCGATGCCTTGAACCCCTTGGTGGACGAGTCGCGGGACACGAGCCTCACGAGCTACAGCTCCTCCATACGCAACACCTTCTTCTACGACAGGACCAGCCGCACTTGGAGCGTGGACCATACGCTGCAACGTGACCAGAGCCGCAGCCTGCTCGTGAACGGCTTCGAATCGCGGTCGAGGCATTTCGACACCTTCCGCGTCCGTTGGAACACCACCCGCCAGTGGACCACCGACGTGGAGGCCGAGCTGGGACGGGTGAGCAATGGGTCGGACCTGTTGACCGGGCGCACCTATCGGGTGGAACAGGAGGGGTTGAAGCCCCGCGTGACCTGGCAGCCCAACACGTCGATCCGCGCGATCGCCGCCTTCAAGTACACCGATAAACAGAACGCGCCCGAATACGGTGGGGAACGCGCATTGATCGAGGACCTGGGCCTGGAGTTCCGCTACAACACCGCAGGCAAGGGCAGCATCCTGATCACGGCCAATCGCGTGGCGATCCGCTACACGGGCGTGGCCAATTCAGCGATCGGGAACGAGTTACTGGTCGGCCTCAAACCCGGCACCAATCTGACCTGGAGCGTGGGGATACAGCGCAACCTGAGCAACAACCTGCAGGTGGACATCACCTACAATGGTCGAAGCTCGCAAGGGGTGCCGATGGTGCATGTCGGGGGCGCGCAGGTGCGGGCCTTCTTCTGACCGGGAACGACAAGCCCCGGCTTTCGCCAGGGCTCGACCGTGCGAAATGGTCGCGGTCATTTCAGCATGAACTTCGACTCGGACACTTTCGCACCCGCTTCGTAGATCTCCACGATGTACTGTCCCGTACGCATCTCGCCCGTACCGTTCCAGAAGATGCAGGCATCCACAGGCTGGTTCTGGTAATTCACCTCCCGTTTCGCGCTGTACTCACCCTCCACTCCGTTGAACTTGAAGCGGTTATTCGGGTCACCCGCCGGCAGTACGGAACCGTCGGGGCTGATCACACGCATGTAGAGGGTCTTGTCCCCCGCATCGGTGACCGAGTTCTGCCCCAGCGTGAAGCAGCACTTCACCATCTCGGCCTTCTTCGCCCGGTCGGTCTCGACCTGCTTGCCGTTGTTGCGCATGAACAATGCCCCGGCCGTAATGGTGGTGGTGTGCAGGATGGCCCCCTTGGCGATCTTGCCTTCCAACGCGGCCTTCTCCGTGGTCAGCGCTTCCTTCTGGCCGGAAACCACGCCCAGCTCCTGGGTCAAACCCACGTTCTGCGCGGTAAGCGCCGCATTGGCCTGGTTGAGGGAATCGATCGTGACCACATAGCCCTTCATGATCTTGCGCAATGTCTCGGCTTCCTTGCGGGCCTTGGCCAGGCTGTAGTTCCCCTTCTTCACCTGGCTGAGCAGGTCCTCGATCTGGGCCTTCTGGGCCTCCATCTCCACCGTCAGCTGCTCGTTGTCGGTCTTCAGGGTGTCGTAGGAGGCGAGCATGTTCTCCAGCATCACCGTCACATTCTCCTTCTCGCTGGTCACGGCCACCACCTGTTGCTGGGTCTGCTCAACCTCCTTACCGCGTTTCATGAGCATCCAGAACATGACCACGTTGCTGAGCAGGAGCAGTACGACCAGTACGAGCAGGCCGGTGTTGGAGCGGTTCTTCGGTCCGGGATTATTCTCGGTGTGTTGTTCCATGTGTTGTTCCCGCGTAGTTCGGGACGGCTAAATTACAGGCGCGGATAACGGTACTTTCCATGGAACGTTCCGCTTTTCAACAAAGTATTGAACCCGGTGACGAACCCGATCATACGAGCGATGCAGGACCTTGGCGGTCTTTTCCTGCCGCGTGTGTGCGGCGGGTGCGACCGGGGGCTGCGGCAGTTCGAGGGTAGCCTGTGCAGCCACTGTGTGATGGACCTTCCGCGTACGCGTTTCCACAACGACCCCGGCAATAGCGTGGAACTGCTCTTCCATGGGAAGGCCGAGGTGGTCTCGGCAAGTGCCTTCCTGCACTTCAGTCGCACCGGCATGGTGCAGCACATGCTCCACCGGATCAAATACCAGCACGATCAACTGCTGGCCAACGAATTGGGTAGGCGGATGGCCGAGGACATCATGGATAGCCCCCGGTTCAGCACGGTCGATCTGCTGCTCCCGGTGCCACTGCACCCGCATAAGGAACGGATGCGTGGGTACAACCAGAGCCAGTTGCTGGTGGATGGTATGCGTCAGGTGTGGCCGGTGGAGGGCCTGGCCAAGGGGCTCGTTCGTGTGGTGCGCACCCCCTCCCAGACCAAACGAGGAAGGCTGGACCGCTGGCAGAACGTGAAGGAGGCCTTCCAACTGCCGGATGCCACGCCACTCCAAGGCCGGCATGTGCTCATCGTGGACGATGTGGTGACGACCGGGGCCACGTTGGAAGGTTGCCTTCGGATGCTGCGCGATGTGCCGGGCGTGCGGGCGAGTGTGTACACCGCGGCTTGTGCCTGATCCGCGCTGCTGCGGTCGGATAACTTTGCCACCGGCCATGACCGGAACGATCATCCTACCGGAGACCAGGGAACGATCCGCCCTTTATGCGGCATTGATGCCCCAGCTGCGTGCCTTGATCCAGGCCGAACCGGACCCGGTGGCCACCATGGCCAATGTATCGGCGGTGTTGATGGAGGCCTTCGGCTGGCATTGGATCGGCTTTTACCGCGTGGTCGGAAAGGAATTGGTGCTTGGCCCCTTCCAAGGTCCCTTGGCCTGCACGCGGATCCCCTTCGGAAAGGGGGTGTGCGGCATGGCCTGGAAGGAAGGCAGGACCCTCCTGGTGCCCGATGTGAACGCTTTTCCTGGGCATATCGCCTGCAGTGCATTGAGCCGATCGGAGATCGTGGTTCCGATCCATGGCCGGCTGGGCGAGGTGGTGGCCGTTTTGGATATCGATAGTGCCGACCTGAACGACTTCACGGAACAGGATGGCCACCAACTGGAAGTGTTGTGCAAGCTGCTCGAACCGCTCTTCGCATGAGGCCCACCTGTGCCGTGTGGGGCCTGATGGTGGTGATCCTGGGCGGTTGTGCCAGCGTACAGTCCATTGGTGGTGGTGCGCAGGATACCGCACCCCCGGCATTGGTCTCCGCCTTCCCTCCTGACCGCAGTATCCGTTTCAACGCAGGGGCCATCCTGTTGGAATTCGATGAGCGTGTTCAGCTGGACCTCCCGCGCGAACGCCTGCTGGTCTCCCCACCGCTGAAAGCCCTTCCCGATGTGCGCTTGGCAGGCCCTCGTGGCGTGGAGATACGCCTGAACGCCCCGCTGGAACCGGGCACCACCTACACCTTCCACCTGGGCGATCGTGTGAAGGACCTGACCGAAGGCAACACCTCGCCCGACCTGACCTATGTGGTGAGCACGGGTGACCACCTCGATAGTGGCCGGTTCGTTGGAAAAGTGGTGAACGCATTCACCGAAAAGCCGGAGAAGGGCATGATGGTGGGCCTCTACGCCCCGGGCGATACGACCGCCTTCCGCCAAGGTCGCCCAGCTTACATGACCCGCACCGATGCATCGGGCCGCTTCACCCTCGCGAACCTACCCGCCGGCCGATCCAGTGTCTTCGCCCTGCATGACAAGAATGCCGATCAGCGCTATGACCTCCCCAACGAGGAGGTGGCCTTCCTGGATAGCATCATCACGATCACACCGGGCGACACCGCCGTGCGTTCGCATGTGCTTCGTGCCTTCCTGCCGGCCAGCGCCCGACAACAGGTGCGGAGCTATTCCGTGAATGCCGATGGCGCCTTGGAACTCGTCGTGGCAAGACCCATGGGTACGATCGCCGTACGCGATGTGGCCCGCTCCGGCGGTGCGTTACGCTGGACACCGGAGTTCAATGCCACACGCGACTCCATCCTCCTATGGCCTTCGGACACCACGCTGTTGAGCCAGGGGACCTATGAGATCAGCGAGGCCGGTGTGGTCCTGGACACCGTGCGTTACCGTCCCACGATCAAACGGCCCTTCCATACCGGCCTCACCGCGACCTTGATCGATGGCAAGGACCCAGCAAGCATCCTGATCCGAAGCGCACGGCCCATCCTCCAGATCGACAGCACACGGATAAGCCTGTTGCACGACAGCGTCCCCGTCCCATTCACGGTGGTACGCGAGGACGACCGTCGCTGCTCTCTGCTGTTCCAAGCGGCCAGTGGTTCCTCGTATCGGTTGACCGTTCTCCCCAAAGCGATCCGCGACATCCATGGAGGCACGAACGACACATTGCGCACGTTGCTCGGCACAGCCGAGGAACGCACCTTCGGGTCGCTACAGGTGGGGATCTCCGGTCTGGCGCCGAACGGCCGCTACCTCCTCCAGGTGCTCGATGGCCAACAACGGGTGCAGCATGAAGCCGTGGTCACCGCAGCCCTTCCGGTGGTGCGATGGGACCGGCTCGCCCCTGGCTCCCGAACACTGAGGCTTGTCCTGGACCGCAATGGCAACGGGCACTGGGACACGGGCGAATGGGCAAGCCTGACCCAGGCCGAGCGCACCTGGCACCATCCGGAACCGGTGAACATCCGATCGGGGTGGGATGTGAAGGTCGATTGGTCGTTGCAGGCTCCACCACCCGCCGGGGAACCGGAGCGGTGAAGTGCCGAACCCTGGCCCTTCCGACCACGTAGAACGCCCGCCACCACCTGCACGCTTCGGTGGTTGACGATGAGCCTACGCGCATTCCACCCCATCAAGATCGTTCGTTGTGCCCGTGGCCTTCAGCTTCTCACGATCTGCCTTTTCGCGCAGGTCGTCGTAGCCCAATCCGCCCTTCAAGTGCCCACGCGCGGCAAGCGGTTCTGGACCGGCTTCATGCAGAACGGGTTCGGCGCCCAGGCCATCAAACTGCACATCCTCGGCACCAATGCCACCACGGGTACCGTGAGCATGCCGCTGAACGGGTGGAGCACCAGCTTCAGCGTTCCGGCGAACGGCGTGGTGGTGGTGGACATCCCCACCTCGGCCGAGAACAACGGCTCGGGCACGATCGCCAACAAAGGGCTGCTGATCGAGACGGTGGACAGCGTGAACGTATTGGCCAGCAGCTTCCAGAACTTCACCCACGACGTTTCGCAGGTCCTGCCCGAAGCCGCACTGGGCAACCGGTACCGGGTGGATGCCTACCAAGGTCTGCCGAACTTCAACAACCTGCACAAGAGCGAGATGCTCGTGGTGGCCAGCCAGGACGGTACGCAGGTACGGATCACACCGTCAGTGAATCTCTTGAGCGGCCAGGCTGCCGGGGTCCCATTCGCGGTGACCCTGAATGCCGGCCAGACCTACCAGCTACAAGCAGCCACCGATGCGTTGGACCTGACGAACACCGTCGTGGAGGCCACGGCCAGCAGCGGATCCTGCCGCCCTTTCGCCGTGCTCGGCGGCTCCATGTGCGCCACGGTGCCCGGCGCCTGCCAGGCTTGTGATGTGATCTTCGAACAACTGATCCCGACGGCGGCCTGGGGCACTCGATATTACACCGCGCCCATCCACGGGGTGAACACGAGCACCTATCGGATCATGGCCGAATTCAACGGCACGTCGGTAACGATCAATGGAGGTGCACCGATCACCCTGAACGCCGGACAACGGCATGAGGTGAACGGAAGCACCGCCCCCGTGTGCATCGTGGCCAGCCAGCCCGTGAGCGTGGTCCAATTGATGGAGGGGTATAGTTGCGCGGGGAACGGGGATCCGTCGATGTGGTTGGTCTCCCCGGCGGACCGGCTTTCGACCAGCGTGGCCTGGAACACATCCCCCTCCTCGCTGATCACACAGCATAGCGTGAGCGTGGTGGTTCCCACCGCAGCGGTCGGTCAGCTCACACTGGACGGCGTGGCCGTCCCCTCCGCCCAGTTCCAAGCTTATCCGGGATGCAGCGATCGGAAACACGTGAAACTGCCGTTACTACCAGGCCGACACGTGCTCGCTGCCTCCGCTGGACTACAAGCCTACATGATGGGTACGGGGTATGGGGAGAGCTATGGGGCCTCGGTACACGACATACGCATGATCCCCGTGCCTGAGGATAGCGTCGTTTGTGGTGGTGGCCCCCTTACCCTCAATGCACCCGAACCGCTCAACAACGCGACCTGGACCGAGGCAGCGGACCCCAACACGGTGATCGCCACGGGCAACACCTACAGTTTCACGCCAAGCCAAATGGGCAGTTATACCGTATCAGGCACGCTGCCTCTGAGCGGGTGTCCACGCAGTTTCACCTATCACGTGGGGCTGCCGCTCACGATCCCGACCTGGCTCACCGCCAACGATGAACCGGAGATCACGATCTGCCAGTACGACTCCGTACAGCTCGCTCTTGTACCCCCTCCGGATCCCGCTTGGTTCCAGATCCAGTGGACCCCGGCCTTCTCGTTGGACAACGACTCCATCGCCGACCCGATAGCCACACCGATGGCCTCCACCTGGTACCGTGCGCGGGTGTTCAGCCCCAGTGGCTGCGGCAACCTCGACGACAGTATCCGCGTGAACGTGATCCCAGCGAACATCGTGGACCTGGAGACGATGGCACAACCCGCCGCCGTTTGTGCCGGCAGCAGCGTTCAACTCAGTAGCCGCGCACTACGCGCACTTTCCATGGACCTCTTCGATGGTGCACCGGGCAGCGACTGGACCGCGATCCAAGGGGGGATCGTGAGCGACATCTGCGGAAGCCAGAGCGGAATGGCCCTCTACTTCAATGGTGCTGGGCAACGGTATGCCCAGACGACCGCGTTCAACACCACGGGTGGTGGGCACCTTCGTTTCCAACTGAAGATCGCCAACGGCACAACGCCTTGTGATGATGCCGATGTGGGCGAGGACATCGTTCTGGAGTATTCCACCAACAACGGATTGAACTGGACCCTCTTATCGACCTATGACCAGGCGGGCTATCCGGCATTCACCCCGTTGGATGTGGCGATCCCGGCCAGCGCACAGACCGCGAGCACCATGTTCCGCTTGCGACAACTCGCCCATAACGGTGCCGGGCACGACAACTGGGCCATCGACGACTTCCTTGTGGGTCGGTACGACAACAACTACCTGTCCTACTCGTGGAGCCAGCCGGGCACCTTGAACAATGCCAGTATCCACAACCCCTTGGCCACACCAACCGCCTCCGGTTGGTACGTATTGAACGGGGCCGACCCGCTGGGCGGTTGCGTCTACCAGGACTCGGTGTATGTGCAGGTCGATCCGGTGTTCTCCGTCTCGGTCACACCGGACCTTACCCTCTGTGCCATTGCAGGTACGTCGATCACGGCCACACCCTCTTCCGGCAGCAACATCACTTACGCCTGGTCTCCCAACGATGGCTCGCTCAACGACGCCACCGCGCAATCGCCCATCGCCACTCCGACCGCCACCACGACCTATCAGGTGACCGCGACCTCGGGCATCGGTTGCATCGCCTCCGACCAGGTGACCATCACCGTGGGTCAGTTATTGGGAGTGGCCGTCTCGGCCGCGAATGACACGCTCTGCCAGGGACAATCCGTGCAATTGGACGCGACCGCAACGGGTGGCCCGGGGTTGACCTATGCCTGGGCCGGGGCCGGTTTGAACAATGCCGGGATCCCCAACCCGGTGGCCTCGCCCGCGCAGACCACCACCTACACCTGTACGGTGACCCATACCGCCAGCGGGTGCAGCCTCAGTCAAAGTGTTACGGTCGTGGTCACCACTGGATACACGGCGAACGCTGGAGTGGACCAGACCCTGTGTACCACCCTTGGGCATGTTCTTGGTGTGCAGCACAACGTACCGAACCCGACCTATGCGTGGACGCCTGCGGCGAACCTCAACGCCGCGAACATCCAAGGGCCGACGATCATGAACGAGGGCACGGCCACCTACAACGTGACCATCACCGACGCGAACGGATGCACGGTGAGTGACCAGGTCGTGATCGCGCGTGCTTTCGCCGACGTACCCACCCAAGGAAGTGCCAGCGCCTGCGCGAACAACCCACCCACGATCACTGCTCCCACCACCGGGGTGAGCTATCAATGGTCCAGCGGCCAGATCACGTCGAGCATCGTACCTACGGCCTCAGGCCCCCATACCGTGACCGTGACGGACGCCCAAGGGTGCGAACACTCCACCACCTTCAACATCACCCTACATCCCCTCCCCGTAGTGGATCTTGGGCCGGACCAATCACTTTGTGGAATACCGCAGATCAATTTGAATGCAGGGAACCCGGGTGCGGCCTATCTGTGGAACAACAGCTCGACCGCCCAGCAACTCTTCGTTACAACGAGCGGTACCTACTCCGTAGAGGTCACCTCACCACAAGGCTGTGTGGCCAATGATGCGGTGAACATCGCACTCAACCCCTTGCCTGTGGATGTGCTGTCCGATGTGACAAGTTGTGCGAGCGACCCGTTCAGCCTTAGCGCGGGGAACATCGGCTCCACATACCTGTGGAACACGGGAGCCACCAGCTCCAGTATTCAGCCCGATAGCAGTGGTACCTATTCGGTGATGGTGACCACCGCACAGAACTGCTCGGCCACCTTCGATGCCATCGTTGACATCCTCCCGACGATCGTGGTGGACCTCGGACCGGATACGGCGATCTGTGTTGGCACCAGCATGGTCATGGATGCGGGCAACCCAAGTGCGGATCATCTTTGGAGCACAGGGGCGACCACGTCGAGCATCAACGTAAGCACGCCCGGTAGTTATACCGTCACGGTGAACAATGGCGCCTGCTCAACCTCCGACACGCGCGTATTGACCATCCTGGACCTACCGGTGGATGTACTCACGGACGCCACACGATGCGTGGGTGAAAGCATCACCTTCGACGCTGGTAATGCGGACGCCACCCATCTGTGGAGCAACGGTGCAACCACCTCGACGATCGCGGTGCAGGCCAACGGTAACTACTCCGTGATCATCACCAACGCTGCCGGCTGCACCGCCACCTATGAAGCCAACGCTACGTTCGTGGCACCCCCGGTGGTCGCACTCGGTGTTGACACCACTTTGTGCGACGGACAGGTATTGACCTTGGATGCGGGCAATCCGGGTTGCACGTACACGTGGTCCCATGGTGCCGATTCCCGCTCGGTCCCCATCACCACTGCTGGTCTGTACACGGTGCAGGTGAGCAACGGTCATTGCCAGCGTTCGGATGCCATCGATGTCCGGTTCAACCCATCCCCTGTCCAAATGGCCACGCATCAGTTCCACACCTGCCTGGGCGAGGACGAACAATACGTTCGCATCGATGCGGGTAACCCGGGGTCACAGTACGATTGGAACACCGGAGAACGCTCGCGCGTGATCCTCGCTGGTGCCTACGGATGGTTCGTGGTGGAGGTGACCAATCAGTTCGACTGTGCCGCACTCGATTCCGCACAGGTGATCGAATACTGTCCATCGGCCATCTTCATCCCGAACACCTTCACCCCGAACGGCGATGGGACGAACGACATCTTCATCCCCGTGGGCAAGAACATCGCCACCATGCACCTGTATGTGTTCGACCGGTGGGGCAACCAACTCTTCGAGAGCGACGACCCGACACAAGGTTGGGATGGCACCTACAGCGGCGAGGTGGTGAAGAACGACATCTATGTCTGGCGCCTGGCCTACAAGTTCCAGGAGAAGGACGGAACACTGGGCATGGAACAGGAGCAGATGGGGCACATCCAGGTGCTGCGCTGACGATCGGTCAATACTTCAACTCGAAGTCGTCCGTTTCCAACGCCACCGGGAACTTCTCCCGGAAATCCTCCAAAGACGCCTTGTCGAAGGTTTCCGTTACATGGCCTTCCTGTGAAGGGTCCACATGGCCGATCACCTGGCCTCTGGGGTCAACCAGTACGCTGTCCCCCGAATAATGGTTGCCCTTACCGTCCATGCCCACCCGGTTCACACCCGCCACGTAGCATTGGTTCTCAATGGCACGGGCGATCAGTAGCTGGCTCCATGGATAGCGCCGTGCTTCGGGCCAGTTGGCTACGTACAGGATGGCATCGTAATCGCTCCGGTTCCTGGCGAAAACGGGGAAGCGAAGGTCGAAGCAGATCTGCAACAACAGACGCCATCCACACCATTCCACCACCACGCGTTCCTTCCCTGCGGAGTAGTGATCGGTCTCGTTCGCGAAACGGAAAAGGTGGCGTTTGTCGTAGGTCGTGATCCCGCCGTTGGGCTTCACGAATAGCCCGCGGTTGTAATGGTTCCCACCCTCCGATATGATCATGCTGCTGTAAATGGCCGCCTGGATCGTTCTTGCCTGGTCCTTCATCCACGCAACCGTTGGGCCATCCATTGGTTCGGCGAGATCGGCACTGCGCATGCTGAAGCCCGTGGTGAACATCTCCGGCAGTACAACAAGATCCGTGGCGCTTTTCAGGGCACTCAGGTCCTTGGCGAACATCGAGCGATTCGCCTCGGCATCCTCCCAGTGGAGCATGCGCTGTACAATGGTCACTCTCAGATCCTGCATAGCTTCTCGATCGCGGCATCCAAGGTAGCATCCTGCTTGGCGAAGCAGAAACGCAACAGCCGCAGGTCCGCTGGCGGGTCCTTGTAGAAAGGCGACAGGGGGATAGTCGCCACCCCATGTTCACGGGTGAGCCGCTGTGCGAACGCCAGGTCGCCTTCATCGCTGAT
>JADLAI010000202.1 GCA_020848295.1 Flavobacteriales bacterium | reverse complement strand
GGCCCGACCATCCCAGAAGAAGGCGTGATCCCAGGCCAGGTCCTGCACCGCCATACTGTTGCGGCGGCCCACACTGCCATCGGTGCCGATGGAGAATTGCCGCGGGTCGCTGAAGGCGTGCTCCTGTTGGTGGCAGGAAGCACAGGACATGGAGAAGTCGTCTGATAGCGCCTTCTCATAGAAGAGGCGACGACCAAGTGCGACCCCTTCTACAGTGAGCGGATTGTCCACCGGGATGTTCAGCGGGAATTGATCTTGCGCCCAGACAGGGAATTCCAAGGCGAGCGGTGTGCCCACCGGTCCTTCGTCCGGCAGGGTAGGGTCCTTGCGGCACGCGGCCAGTGTACAGATGACGGCCAAGAGCAGTAGCGGGATGTGTGTGCGTGCGGACATGATGTGCGAATATCAGGGATCCGCCACGGAGGCGGACCCTGTCCTACGACCGGCATATCCGGCAATTTGGAAGCCTACAGGATGTTCACCTCCCGCTCCAGCTCCACACCGAAGCGTTCCCGCACCGTCCGCAGCACATGCTCGCTCAGGTCGAACAGCTCCTGCCCGGTCGCACCGCCACGGTTCACCAGTACAAGCGCCTGCCGATCATGAACGCCGTGTGTGCCACGGGAAAGGCCTTTGAGTCCGGCACGCTCGATCAACCAGCCGGCCGCCAGTTTCGCATGGCCTGTACCAGCGGGGTAGGAGACCAGATCAGGGTGTTCGACCTTGATCCGATCCGCTATTTCCTGCGGCACTACCGGGTTCTTGAAGAAGCTGCCAGCATTCCCGACCACCGCTGGGTCGGGCAGTTTGCTGCGGCGTATCGCGATCACTGCGTTGCTCACATTACGTATGGTGGGTGCGGTGATTCCCATGCGGTCCAGTTCCTGCTGGATATTGCCATAACTGGTGTTCAACACGGGATCCTTGTTTAACCGGAAGGTGACCGAGAGGATCACGAACCGGTCCTTCCCGGCGCGTTTGAAGTAACTCTCCCGGTACCCGAAACCACACGCCTCCTTGTCGAAGGTGACCAATGCGCCATCAGCGATCCGTAAGGCCTCCAGGGAACTGAAAGTGTCCTTGATCTCCACGCCGTAGGCCCCGATGTTCTGCATGGGGGCCGCACCCACCTTGCCGGGGATCAAGGAGAGGTTCTCCAGGCCGCCCCAGCCCTGGGCCACGCACTGCAACACGAGATCATGCCAGACCACGCCGGCACCGGCCTTCACCCACACCTGGTCCGCATCCTCCTGCACCACGGCGATGCCGGGTAGCTCGTTCAAGAGGACCGTGCCGCGGAAGTCCTGGGTAAAGAGGACATTGCTGCCTCCACCGAGGATCAGGACGGGTGCTTGGCTCACCGCTGGTGTGCTGAGCAGTTCGCGCAGGCCATCCACCGTATCGAAGCGGGCCAGCCGATCGGCCTTTGCCGCGATGCCGAAGGTGTTGAGGGATGTGAGGTCGGCGTGCTGTTGCATGGCCATGGGAGCGAGGGCAAGTTTACTGGACCGCCACCCGTTACTTTGGGCGAGCGCCGTGCGGCTTGTACACAGCCGGACGGTGACAGTTCATGCCCCGCGCAGATCAGCAGCATCGCGATGCAGTGAACGCCCGGTATCCTCGTGTGTGAAACCGGAAGCAAGAGGCAGCGTTTGCCCGAAGGCAAGCGTCATTGAAACGCGTGCGCGGCACGGATAACGGTCGGACGATCGTCGTGAATAGTTTCAGACCATGCATCGAATTGGTCTGATCGCGTTGGCCATCGGCCTGCTTGCTGGCTGAGTCCAGAACTTGGAGGTGAATCCAAGATTTGAGGAGTACACCTCTGGCCCTACCTACTTGAACCGGATCGGTAGTGTGATCGGTTCTGCCGTGAACGGCACGATCAATAACATGAGCGGCCAGTTCCATGCCAATAACGGCCCAAATGCGACCGGTGTTGAAGCCGTCGCAGCCGGTGCAACAGGCTTCAATATGGGGACCAAGTCGAACGCCTCGTACGGTGATGTTGCGTACGGTATTTCGGCAAGTGCACTTGTACGCACCTGCCCACTGGTCCATGGCCGGAAGACCCCATCTCACCGTAAGCTCAACGGGAAGGACGGTCTGTTAAATTTTCGGGGAATGATACCGAACAGCCGAGGCGTACCTATATTCGGTTCCATGCTGGGTAAGCGGAGACATAACACATCGTTCAAGTCCCCAGCAAGCATGCGGCTTTCGGCCTTCAACTACCCGCTACCCGCTCCCGCTACCAAGTACCAGCTACCAAGTACCAAGTACCAGCTCGCTTAAGACCGTTCAAGTTAGCATCTTTTCGTGGTTGGAGGCAGCGTGTTACCGCACATGCCGTATCTTCTTGGCACCAACACCCGTTGCCATGAAGATCCCCAACCTCCTGTTTCACACTGTGCTTTTTGCTCCCGTCCTGGTGGGTGCACAAAACTTGGTGCCCAATCCGAGCTTTGAGGAATACACACAATGTCCTACCGGATATGGCCCCTATGAGGGTATGGACCGTGCTCTGGATTGGCATACCACGTTGGGTGGTCCGGAATTGTTCAATATCTGCGACCAGGGAGACACCGCTGGGGTGCCGATGAATTGCTTCGGTTACCAGGTACCCGCCAGTGGTGTTGGATACATGGGCATGTGGGCCTTCGGAAATTGCGAATGCCCTTCAGGTCTGCACGAGATCGTTGGCGCACGTTTGGTAGAGCCGCTCGTGGTGGGCCAGATCTACTGGGGATCCTTGAAGGTGAGTTGGACCACCGGTTATCCCAACCTGGATTGCTTTACGGGTTTGGCATCTAACAATATGGGGTTGTTATGCCGGATGGATTCCGTGGGGAAAGGGTTCGGAAATGGAGGTTGGGATGATTTTCCCAATTATGCCCATATCAACTCCACCGCCATCATTACGGATTCGGTCGGATGGACGACGATCTCTGGTACGTTCATGGCCGACTCGGCCTATCAGTTCATCTACGTAGGAAATTTCTATGGCGATGACGAGACGCAATTCGTGATCATGAATTTGGCGGGTGATCAGTTTGCGTATTACTATGTTGATGAAATCTGCCTTTCGACAGTTTCGGGATACTGTCCAGTGTCAACGGGGATGCTGGAGCCAACTGGGCAATTTCGGCCGGTAGCGGCATGGGATGTTTCAAGTAGTTCGATTCTTATTGGTGACTTGCCTGTGGGGGGGGCGTACACGCTTGAACTTTACGATCCGATCGGCCACCTCTTAGAACATGAAAGCGTAACTGTTTCGCCTATTTCAACGCGTTGGCGTCTTCGAAACGGCCCAAATGCTCAAGGGGTCTTTATTCTCCGGATAAGAGGCGGGCCCGGTGAATGGAGGATAAAATTGCCTGCCTTGTCTCCTTAACCTTTCTCACATGAAAACAGCTTCTGGATTTCAGATCATTGTTGCGCTGTGCATCGGACTTGAGGCAAATGCTCAATTCAACGTACTTGGGTCAGTTCATGGCCGTACGAATGCGGGAATATCGGGTGTTTCGATAGGGAATGTGGCAACAGTCCAACCGGTCAAGCATTCCAAGTGCGGGGAGATCTATTGGGCACAGGCAACACCGGCGAAGTGTTCCTCACCAATGCCCCCACCACCGCCAACACGTATTGGCGCTTGTTCCATGGTGGAACGAATTCGAGCTTTGAGCGTGGACAACTCTTTGCAGAACCAGGGAACTCCACCTTCAATATCAACGCACCACAGAGCCATTTGCTGTTCCATACCCTTACCCGTCGCCGGGCGAGGATAAATGGGAAGGTGACCACGCACATGGGGCCGGGTGATCCATTCTTGAACATAACGCGCGATGGTTTCATGATGCTCAGTGGGCAGGCGGATGCCTACGTGAACACGGCAAGCCGAGCTCCCTTCAGCCGATTGCACCTGGTGGATGATGAAACGCAGATCCTGAATCCGGTGGTCTACGCTCAGGAACATGGCTATCGTCCATGGCAGAAGAACGGGATCACCTTCACGGGGAATAGTGATCAAGGCTACATCGGGCACAAGTACAAGGGGAATGACAATACCGACTTCGTGGTCCAATGGAGTGATAATCCAGAGAGCAGTCCGTATGGGACTGATAGGATGAAGTTCGTGTTCACGACCCGTTATGACCCGGGAACTCCTCGTGGCGCTGCTACCAATGATGGAGTGGAGGCGATGCGCTTCTGGCCGAAAGAGGACCTGGAGGTGAATGTCGGTGTGGGGGATTTCGCACCGCCGTCCATCGGGGATCCGACCGAACGGCTGGATATCCTGGATGGTCGCCTTCGGATCAGAATGTTGCCGGATGACGACGAGGCGGACGCAGAATTCAAGGTGATGGTCGTGGACGACAGTTCGGACCCGATCGAACGTGGCGTGGTGAAATGGAAGGATCTCTCGTTGATCGGCGGTGGCTGCTCCTCGGGTTGGACCTTGAATGGCACGGATGCAGTAACGGCGTATGATGGCAATCCATGCCCACCACAGGCAGCTGACCGGGTTGGTATCGGTGCGACGTTTCCTCATCTTGGGTAAATTGCACGTTGAGCACGATGGGTCCGGTGGTACAGCCCACAACGGTATCTATACGAAAGTTGTGGGTGGCACTTCAGCCAATGCCATCGAAACGGAGACTTTTGGTGCGACTGGCACGAACCGAGGGGTTTTCGCCAAGGCGACTGGTGGGAGTAATGCAATGGGTGTGATCGGTTCTGCCGTGCACGGCACGATCAATAACATGAGCGGCCAGTTCCATGCCAATAACGGCCAATATGCGACCGGTGTTGAAGCCGTCGCAGCCGGTGCATCAGGCTTCAATATAGGGACCAAGTCGAACGCCTCGTACGGTGATGTTGCGTACGGTATTTCGGCAAGTGCACTATTCGGTTCGAGCCACAACTACGCCGTAAGGGGATCGGTGAGCAACCTGGATGCTGACCCCTGGGCGGGGTACTTCATTGGTGATGTATATGGGTCTGGCGGGCTTCTGACTCCGAGTGATGCGCAACTCAAGCAGAATATTGCGGAACTGGAAGGTGGGTTGGATGTCATCTTGTCGCTACAGCCCAAGTCCTATTCTTATAGGACCGAAGAGTTCGCAGTAATGTCCTTGCCCGATGGCCCTCAGGCGGGCTTGCTTGCACAGGATGTGGAGGCCGTGTTGCCCACCCTCGTCAGGTCGGTCCATCAACCAGCGGAGTTGGATTCCGTAGGCCAGGAAATTTCCGCTTCCATTGATTTCAAGGCCGTGAAGATGGAGGGGGTCATCCCGTACCTCGTCGCCAGTATTCAAGCTCAACAGGCTATGATCGCGGAGCTTCAGGAGCGGGTTGAGAGCTGTTGTGCTGCCCAGGACGGGATGACGCCTCATGGTAGCGATCATGGGGGCATTTCGCCGCAGGAGTTGCTGAAGGAGCAGAAACTCCGGATCATCCCCAACCCCGTTGCTAACATTACCCGTCTGGAGTATTTCGTTCCCGCAGCAGGTAAGGTCAGCCTGGAACTAAGCTCCAGTGATGGCAAGCCGCTTATGAATCTCCGGCAGGAGATCGCTCAAGAAGGGGAGCATACCTACTTCTGGAACACGACGGGTATGGCCGCTGGAACTTACCTCTGCACCTATGTGCTTGATGGTCATATCGTGGTCCAGCGAGCGATCAAGGTCGATTGATGTCGGATAATGGAATGGTTGGGCCGTCCGGGTGGTTGGCCCAACTGTTCTTTCGACTTGTGCGGAGCGGCTGGATATGGTGTGATGCTTACCTGCCTTTCCTTTGCCCTCCATGCCCCGCGCCATCGTCGCCGTCACCAACGACCTGAGCACCGACAACCGGGTACACCGGACGTGCATGGCGCTTCGCGAACTGGGCTACGAGGTATTGTTGGTGGGACGGCACCTGCCCGGGGCAATGCCGTTGGATCGGCCGTACCCTACCAAGCGGATGCGTTTGTTCTTCCGCAAGGGGCCCTTGTTCTACGCCGAGTACAACAAGCGGCTATTCCTGCTATTGCTCTTCGCGCGGTATAAGCTGGTGGTGGCCAATGACCTGGATACGCTGCTGGCGAGCTACCTCGCTACCACGGTCCGTCGGAAACAATTGGTCTACGACAGCCATGAGTTCTACACCGAGGTGCCTGAGCTGGTGGAGCGGCCGCGCATTCGTCGCATCTGGATGACCATCGAACGCTGGATATTCCCCAAGCTGGATCACATCGTCACGGTGAATGACAGCATCGCCCGGGCGTATCACGAGCGCTACGGCAAGGAACTCGCGGTGGTGCGGAACATCCCCATGCCACGGGAACTCGGGCCACTTCCGAGCCGCCAGGAACTCGGCTTGCCGGAGGACCGCTTCATCCTCATCCTGCAAGGCAGCGGCATCAACGTGCAACGGGGTGGTGAGGAGGCCGTGCTGGCCATGAAGGAACTGCCCGAAGCGCTCCTGCTGATCATCGGTGGGGGCGATGCCTGGCCTGTATTAGAGCGGATGGTGACGGAGTACGACTTGGCCGACCGGGTCCGGCTGATCGATAGGATGCCGTATGAGCGCATGATGCAGTACACGCGCAACGCCGACCTGGGCCTGTCGCTGGACAAGGACACCAACCTCAACTATAGGTACAGCTTGCCCAACAAGCTGTTCGACTATTTCCGCGCCTCCATACCCGTGGTGGTGAGTGATCTGCCCGAGGTGGCCGGGATCGTACGGGAATATGACGCCGGGTTGGTGGTCCCGCAAGTGGAGCCAGGTGCCATTGCAGCGGCCGTGCGGGCGATCCGCGCCGATCCGGCACACCACGAGGCCCTGCGGCGGAATGCTATTTTCGCGGCCGCTTCGTTGGATGGTACCCGCGAACAGGACGCGCTGAAGGCCGTCTTTCAAGGTCTTGAGTGAACGACACCTGCATATCATCAGCTTCGATGTGCCTTTCCCGCCGGACTATGGGGGCGTGATCGATGTGTATTTCAAGGTGAAGGCCCTGGCCGAGGTGGGAGCGAAGGTGTATCTCCACTGTTTCGAGTATGGTCGTCAGCATTCCACGGAGTTGGAGCGGATGTGCGCTGCCGTTCATTACTACCCCCGACACCTGGGCAAGCACCAACTGCTCAATTCCCTGCCATACGTGGTGGTGAGCCGCCGGAGCGAGGCGCTGCTGAACCGCTTGCTCCAGGATGAGCACCCGATCCTCTTCGAGGGGTTGCATAGCTGCTACAGCCTCGGTGACCCCCGGTTACATGGTCGGAAACGCCTTGTGCGCGCCCACAACGTGGAGCACGACTATTACATGGCCCTGGCCAAGGCCGAAGCGAATGCCTTTCGACGCACCTACTTCATCAACGAGGCGCGTAAGCTCCAACGCTTCGAACCGGTGCTCAGTGAAGCGGATCACGTGCTGGCGATCAGCCCCAAGGATGAGGCCTATTTCTCCGGGCATTTCGATCATGTGAGCCACATCCCCGCCTTCCATGCCTGCGGCAAGGTGGATGTGCTGGATGGCCTTGGCGACTTCGCTTTGTACCATGGTGCTTTGGGCGTGGCCGAGAACGACCAGGCGGCGCTGTTCCTCGTTCAAAAGGTATTCAGGAACTCCCCGGTGAAATTGGTGATCGCCGGGAGCAACGCGAGCAAGGAGTTGAAGCGGGAGGTGGAGCGGGCCCCGAACGTGGAACTGCGCGAGAATGTGGCCACCACCGAGATCCACCGTTTGGTGCGCACCGCACAGGTCAATGTGCTACCCACGTTCCAGGCCACCGGGATCAAGTTGAAGTTGCTGCTCTGCCTTTTCACCGGCCGGCACGTGGTGTGCAATACGCCCATGGTGGATGGCACCGGACTGGCGGGCCTTTGTCATGTACACGACAG
>JADLAI010000201.1 GCA_020848295.1 Flavobacteriales bacterium | reverse complement strand
GCGAAGGCGACCCGACCATCGATCCGGTCCACCCAGTAAAAATCGCCGCTAACGATATCCTTGGGCTTGTAGTAAACGAACGAGTCAGGAAGCAACTCGCGAAGCCGCTTTTCTGGAGGCAGGATCGAATCCTGCAACCGCTTCGCATAGCGGATGCTATCCGTCACATTGTTGTAGTACTCCTCGATCTTCTTGCTCTGCCGCTCCACCTCCTCCTTCTGGCGTACGACCTCTTCGGTCCGCTCCGCGACCTTCATTTCAAGCACACGTTCGCGTTGGCCAAGCTCATCGCGCATCTTCAACAACGCGTGACCAAGCATATCCTCGTCGCTCATCGGCTGGTACTTTGCGGAGAAGTCCCCAGCCGCTACAGCATTGGAAAAGTCGGTCGTTCGCCGCAACCCATCCACCAGTGAGGTAAGCGCCTTGCTCATGTCGCCGATCTCATCGTTGGTGGTGCGCACCTTGGTCCGGGGGAAGACTCCACGACCCAAGCTCAAAAGCACACTTCGAAGCCGCTGCACCGGAGTTACGAGACCCCGAACGATGAAGAATGCCGCAATGGCGCCAATGACCACCAACGCGATACCCATGTACAACACGAAGAACCTCAGCGAGTCGAAGCTCCTGATCATGGATCCGCCGAGCATCTTCCGTTTGCCCTCCTGCATCTCGATCAGCCGGTCCAGGTCGTCCAACACCCGCTTCATGCTCTGGTCCAGCGCGCCGCCCTCCTCGGCAAGGTCATTCCGCTCCATGTGGACGATGGGGTCGCTATAGCTCTCCAGGGAGGGCAACAGCACCTTGATCCGGTCGTGGATATCAAAAAGGGCCCGCATCTCCACGGTGATCTGGCCCATGAGTGCGACCTCCTCGTGGCGCCAATTGGCCATCAGGGTATCCACCCTGTCCAATATCCGGGGCAGCTCATTGTTGGTGAGCTCGATCAGATTGGTCTTTTCCGGAGCATCCGCACGGCTTTCCAACAAGGCCCAGTGCTTGATCAGCATGTGTGCGTTCACGGTGAGGTTCCTCAGCCTCACCAAGGCATCCACACTGGGGGAATACACATTGTTGATCTGGTCGTTGATCGTACGGCTTCGTTCCAGGCTGCGATTGGTCAAGACCACCACCAACAAGGCAAAGAAGATGAAAAGGCCAAAGCCCATTCCGATCCTTCGGCCGATGGTCAGACGGAACCTCATGGCACGATCATCTTTCTTCCTCCGGTGGGATCTCCTCGAACAACGAGCGGAATTTGTCGGAGTTCTCCTGATCCTGCAGACTGTAATAGATGCCCTCCAGGCCCAGCAGCGTTTCACGGCGTGTCGGGTTCATGTCGTGTGCCTTGAGCATGTACGGCAGCGCCTGTTGAAAGTAGACCCGGCTCGCCTCCTGGATCTGCATGATCGAGGGGATCTCATCTTCGGCGTCGATGCGTTGGATCTTGTATACCCCCCGATTGTAGAATAGTGTGGCCAGGTTGTAGTTGGCTCCATAGTTCTCCGGATCGAGCTTCAACACTTGTTCATACGCGGCCACCGCTTTGACAAAGGGTACGGTGTCGGTCCGGTTCGTATTGAACCGCTTGGTGTATACGGTCCCCAACGCGTTCATGAACTCAACCTCACGCGCACGTTGATCCATGGCGGGGTCGAGCTGGCGCATGGCCTCCTGGTATTTGGCGAACACCGATAGCGCCCGTTCATCGTCCATCTCTCCCAGGGCCCTGGCCGCATCGTTGAAATAGGAGCGCGCCAGAAAGTCGAATGCCTGGCGGGCATTTTCCCGATAGGTGTTCGCCGTGTCCAGTTGCATGCACCGATCCAGGCTAGACAGGGCCACGCCGCGCAGGCTATCGCCGAGCATCACGGAGCCGGCCGATTTATACACATCCTTATAGATGAACCCCCGCAGCAGCCAGGCCTCGGCGTTCGGTGCATGTTGAGGGGATAGAACGGCCTGGTCCACCAAGAGCCGGGCTTCATTCAGCGCCCCTCCTTGGTACTTGCGCAACGCCTCCACCAAGGGGTCGGTCTGCCCGAACGTCATCCCCCCCCCCAGGAGAGCACACAGCAGGATGTGGACGATACGCTTCATTCCTCGATCCGATGAGCAAGGTTCTTCAAGGTCAACCCCACGACCAAGCCATGCTTCTGGGCATTGGCCAGGCTCATTTCATACTTCAACAGATTATCCACCTTCACGAAGTTCACCACCGCGCCATCTTCAAGCGCACCCGTGTATTCCGTCACCACCAAGGTGGGCTTCGCATGCATGCGCTTGAAGATCTCCGGCAACAGGGCCAGATCACTTCTTCCGACGAAAAGCATGTGACAGCGCTCCACCTCCGCCGACTGCGGCAGTTTCCGGATTTCGATGGGTTGCTTGCCGATGGTCCGAGTGGAATACTGCTTGATCAGCTCCCGGTAGACGTTACCCCCTCCGATCACCCCGATCACGAAGTTGCCGGATCGCATCTCGGGATCCTTCCACTCAACGAGCTTCGCGATGTTGTAGAGGTAATTGGCTTGAAGGATGGCCGTGGTATCCTTGTCGGCTTCACGGGGTTGTTGTGGAACCGTCGCGAACAGGAAGAACGGTGCTAGGAAGAGCACACGCAAGAACCTGGTCCCGCTCATCACCCGTTGCATAGATTTAGCACCGTCACTTACCGATCCCATGCCGAAACTCCCCAATGCGATGCAAAGTAGGCGGCTGCTCATCGTTCGGTGGGTGCTCGCTCTGTGCATCTGTCAACATCAACTTGTTGGCGCTCAGGCTCAGGCCGTACGGGCACGTGCGTTCGATGCGGCGGCGTCCGTGAGTGAGCAGGGTTACGAATGGCTGGCTTGGAGCACGGCGCACATCGGCCATCGCCTCACCGGCAGTGCACAAGGCCGACGCGCCGAGGAATTGGCCGACAGCCTCTTCCGCGTTTCGGGGCTGGACACGGTGTACGCCCACCCGTTCGAGGCCGATGCGTGGGCGCGCGGGTCCGTGAAGCTCACCGTGGGCGACGGCCGGGGTTTCGCGCACCTCGCCTGCGTGGCGCTTGCCAACACACCGCTGACCAGTTCGGTGGAGACCCCGATCGTGGATGCGGGCAACGGCCTGCCCGATGACCTCGCCCGGCTGGGCGTTCGTGCGAAAGGCGCGGCGTTGCTGGTGAACATCGGATTAGTGGCCGCCCAAGAGGGTACCAAGAACCTGCACCGCAGCGAGAAGGCGTCACTGGCGATGAAGGCCGGTGCGGCCTCCATCCTGTTCGTGAACCAAGTGGAGGGCGGCGTGCTGCTCACGGGCACGGCCTCCATCGATGGCGCGT
>JADLAI010000200.1 GCA_020848295.1 Flavobacteriales bacterium | reverse complement strand
TCGGCCACCACGGTGGACATCGGACCGGACGCCACGATCTGCGCCGGTGGAACCGTGACGCTCGATGCCACCACCGCCGGTGCGACCTACCTCTGGAGCAATGGCGCGACCACGCCCACGATCGATGCGACCACCTCCGGTACGTACAGCGTGGAGGTCTTCGTGGGGCAGTGCAGCGTTCCCGATCAAGCCACGATCACCGTGAACCCCATGCCCGTGGTGGACCTTGGACCGGACCAGGTGTTCTGTAACGGCGAGCCGGGTACGACACTGGATGCCACCTGGCCGGGTGCGAACTATCTCTGGAACACAGGCGACATCACACCCACCCTGGGTGTGAATACCGATGGCACCTACGCCGTTGCGGTAAGCCTCGGGAATTGCATGGCCACGGATACAGTAACGATCGCCTTCGGTTCGTTCTCGTATTCGATGGGGCCTGATCTGAGCCTATGCCCCGGTGATGAGGTGACGCTCGGGGCGGACCTTCCGGCGGGCACGGCCACCTGGAATGGCGACCTGATCGCATCCACCTATGTTGTGAACGCTGCCGGGATGTACACGCTCCACCTCGTTGCCCCCAGTGGCTGCGAAGCCCGTGACACGATCCTGGTGAACATGGTGAACGTCGGCTCCCTCGACCTGGGGCCTGATCTCAGTTCATGCCAGGGAACCTCCATCCTCCTCGATGCCAGTGTACCAGGTGCGACCTACCTCTGGGAGGATGGCAGCACCTCACCGACCCGGATGATCGACCAGAGCGGCACCTATTCCGTGGAAGCCTTTGTGAACGCATGTTCATCGACCGACACGATCACCATCACGATGAACCCGCTACCGGTGGTGGACCTTGGCCCCGATGTGGCGATCTGCCCTGGTGAGACCATCACGTTCGACGCGACCACTCCGGGTGCCACGTACACATGGAGCAACGGCCAGAGCGGAGCCACCATGACCACGGCACTACCCGGGACCTCGGCCGTTGTTGTGACCGTGGATGGATGTACCGCCCATGACACGGTGACCGTGGGGCTCATCGATGCACCCGTGGTCCAACTTGGAGCCGACACAATGATCTGCGAAGGGGCGACCCTCACGTTCAACGTTGCGCAACCGAACACCGATTACCTGTGGGAGGATGGTAGCACCTCCTCGATACGCACGGTGACCATGCCTGGTCTCTATTGGGTGGATGCCTCGCGCAATACCTGTACCTACCGGGACAGCATCCTGGTCGAACTGTTCTCCCCATCGCAATTCGACCTGGGGAATGACCAGCGGATCTGTGCCGGTGCGAACACGACGATCGGTTCACCGGTGAACGGGGCACTTTATACATGGAGCAACGGTGCGACCACCTCCACGATCACCGTGACCGATGCAGGTACCTATTCGGTGGTGGCTACCGTATCCGGTTGTGTGGCGGAGGATTCGATCATGATCGACGTGATATCCGTGACACCTCCGGACCTTGGGCCGGACCGCACGGCCTGTGAAGGAGACCCGGTGCTGCTGCATATCAATGCCGGGCAGGTGAGCTGGAGCAACGGCACCTACGGCCCCGACCTGGTCGTGACCGAACCGGGGCTATACACCGTCAACATCGACAGCCTCGGGTGCACGGCCAGTGACGCGGTGCTGATCACCTTCACCCCGATGACGACCTCCATGCAACTCACAGGGGATTCCGCGATCTGTCCGGGAACCTTCGGCCACCTCCAGGTCGCGCCCATTCCTGGAGCGATCTTCACCTGGAGCGATGGCACCACGGGGAACATGCGCATGGTGGATGCGCCGGGCACCTATACCCTTCACGCCACCGGAGCCTGCATCAACGCCTTGGACAGCTTCACAGTGACCATCGCGGATTGCGACACCTACATCCACGTCCCCAATGCCTTCACCCCGAACCACGACGGCATCAACGACACTTTCCTACCGGTCGTGGACGGCACTCTTGACACCTATCGTTTGGACATCTTCGACCGTTGGGGCGAATGCATCCACACCTCCACTGATCGTACCGAAGGCTGGAATGGTCAGTTGAACGGTGTGCTGGTGCAGGACGGGGTGTATGTCTGGAAGCTTCAATACCGCCTCTTGGGACCGGAAGGTGTGCGGAGCGAACAACTGATCGGGCATGTGACCCTACTCCGCTGAACGTTCCTCCGTACTGAACCCGGCCTCCTTCCAGATGTAGCCGCCATCGCTCGTACGGCGATATGCCGATAACTCCCCGTTGACGACCTTGGCGATCTCCCCGTTGATCAACACGATCTCGTCGTGCTCCTCCGGGATCACCAACCTACCCCGGAGGTCGTACACACCGTAACGTTCCTTGCCACCCACCAGATGACCGTGTCGGGCATCGGACAGGTCAGCGTTGGTGAGCGGTATCACCTCGCGGCCCGTGCTATCCACGGCCCCGAACAACCCGGCATTCTCCACGCGGGCAACGCCATCCACGAAATCCCATACCTTATCGTAGCGTGGTTCCACCAACGATGCGCCTCGAACGTCAACGAACCCCCACTTGTTCTTCTTCTTCACCGCGAAAACGGGACCACGTGTGCCGCCGACATCGCTGTACTGGATCGGCACGATCCGCTCGTTGCGGGTATTGATGATCCCTCGTTTGCCGTTGAGCTGCACCTCGGCATGACCATGGGCGAGATCACCCCAGGCAGCGACATCCTGTGCGGCCTCGTATTCGAGCGGGATCACCAAGCGGCCCGTGGAATCGGCATAACCACACCGGGCACCCTCCACCACAAGGGCCAGCCCGTCGCGTAGTTCCCCGACATGGTCGTAGCGCGGCTCGAGCAATACGGTGCCTTGCAACCCGATCAAGCCCATGCGGCCGTTGCGGCGCACCCGCGATACACCCTGCTGGAACCCTTCGACCCATTCATACTCCAGTGGCACCACCACCTGGCCCGATCGGTCGATCACTCCGGACAGGCCGTCCGCCGTCACCACCGCCAGGTCCCGATGGAAATTCGTTGCCGCATCATACATGGGCGAGATGACCATCTGGCCGCGCGCATTGACGTAGCCGTATTGGCCATGGTCCTCGGCGAACGCCAATCCATCGCACAGATCACCCAGGTCGGTGAAGACCATGGGGACGACCAGTTCGCCACTGCGATCCACCGCTCCCACCCGACCGGCACGTTCCACCACGGCCGTGCCTTCGGCGAACTCACGCACCTCGTCGTATTCCACCGGCACCACCACACGGCCCGACCGGTTGATGGTACCGACCCGGTCGCCCGTGCCGACCAGGGCCTGGCCATGCTGGAAGGGTTCCACCCAGTCGAACTGCGCCTTGATCCGCTCGGTCCCCTCCATATCGATGAAACCCCACTTCCCATCGCGGCGGAAAGGGAGGAGTTCCACACTGGCAATGCGATAGTCATCCACCAGTTCCTCCATGAACGGGTAGTCGGGGAATTCCGCCACGAACCGGGTAATGGCACCCACGTTCAGGTCCTTCGTGTAGGTCTCGTACAAGCTACGCCACGCGTCAGGTACGCGGTGGTTGTCCGGTTCGTTCCGGATGAACGCCTTGTATTGTGCGATGGTACGGCCAGGGGTGCTCAGCCGATAGATGGCATCCTCCGCCTTACGCACGTTCGGATTGTCCGGATGGTTCGCGATGA
>JADLAI010000199.1 GCA_020848295.1 Flavobacteriales bacterium | reverse complement strand
TACGCACCGGCCTGGGCATAGTCGTATCCTTTCAACCGAAAGGATCGCCGATGGGATCGTCCGGACATGGCATCCCTCGTATCGGGCTCACCCATTGCATCGGTCCTCCCTCGATTCAACCCTCCGCCGCCAGGTCTTGGGGCTCCCTCACGCGATGATCCATCCCTACCACCCCGGCCCACCATCCGGCGACTTGCGTAGCCGGGTACTGAAGCCCATTCCGATCAACAGGTATTGCATCGGCCTTGATTCGATGCGTTCGGGCCTGCCAGGGAATCCATCCAAAAGGCCAAGATCAGCCGAGCCGAAGGTGTGGGCATCCCGTTCATAGCCCAAGGTGAGGCCGAAGGCGAGGTTGTCCGTGGCGTGCAGGTACCACCCCGCGCCGATACCCCAATGCAGGCCCCTTTTCGCATCAGACCCACAGGTGGGACAATCGAACCAGTAGGAACTGGTGCCCACACGTCCGTTCAATTCGTAGAACGTGCGTTCGCCGGTGTATTGTTCATAGGCCACCTTGCCATACAACGCCAGCCTCCTGATCTCGCCCGTGGTGACGATCGGTGCCAGCGCGCGTTCGTTCACTTGGAACCAGGTCATCTTCCCACCCACCCCCAGCCCCAGGCCCTTGTAGATGGGGAACTGGATGAGGCCATCCACCTGGCCTACGCTCTCGGTGACCGCTTCGAACAGCGGATTGCCCAATGGCACGGGGAGGATGAGCGTGCCCTTGATCGTGGACGACACATCGGGCAGGCGTTGGCCTTCGGCATCCAAGTACAACGTACCGATGAACAGGATCACGGGGAGCGACCGGAGGATCATGCCTGCTGAAGACGGAATTGGCGCACAGTTCGTTGTGTGCTGGTGGCCATTTCCAAGAAATAAACACCGTCGGTAAGCGCGGGCAAGGGGCGCAGCAGGTCGTGGTCACCCGTTGGCAATTTTTCATCCGCCCAGCGATGAAGAGGGGCATGGGCCTGGTCCAGCAGCCTGGTGCATACGACCTGGTCGCTGGGGATCTTCAGGCGAACAAGCAGCCGTGCCGGATGATACGCCAGGTCGATCCTGAGCACTTCAGCGTGGAGGGGTGCGGGCATATCCCGATGCAGGACGTGCAGCCGCAGGCGTTTCCATAGCACGGCTACCAGCAGTATGCTCAGGGTGATGAGCAGTGCGGTGCGCACATGGAGCAGATCGTTCTCGCTGATCATAAGGTGATCACACCAGGGACCTCCGATGCCTTATCATACCGGGCCACCACCTCCTCGGCGCTCATCATCACCTCCTTCATCGTCAAACTGATGTACCGCCCCCCGGTACTGTACCGGCGGAGGACCTCACTTTCCGGGGGGAACAGGGAAACGAGCCGATCCAGCCGTTCCTGGTCGGGTTCGAGGATGAACTTGAACATGTATACCGAAGGCCACGCCTGGATCTTATCCAGGGTCTGTCGCAATTTGTCCTTCGCTTCTTCGCTCAACATGGTGAACTTTGCAAAGGTAGGTCCTCCGTTGAACCATTGAGGGCCATGGGTGTACAGCACCAGAAGAACCGACCATGCGCGCACTTGCCCAACGCTTAGTGATCCCCTTCCTGCTGCTGAGCCCATACCAGGCACTGGCGCAGACGACCACTGCGGAGTCCACGAAGCCGCAGCAGGCCACCCTGGCCATTCCCGAGCCGTACCAAGGTGGATGGAGCGTACCCGCGGATGCGGCCAAGGAAGAGGTGGAGTCGAAGGATCCGGAATCGTTGGCGAACACCTCGGCGAGGCACCAGCTGGATCTGATCCGGTGGCAACGGAATACCAGCTTGGCAAGACATGCGGGAGAGGTCCCTTCGGCCGACCAGGCTCAACTGGAGACATTGGCCCTGGATCTCAATACCGCTGCGCCCAACAGCTTCGAGGCGCACATGGCGAACTACTACATGCGATTCCCCGCACCTTCCGCCTTCCAGGAATTAAAGGAGGCCGCCGAAAAGGATGGTACGCGGGAGGAATTGATCGGGCCACGCCTGGTGGACGCAGCGCGCACCGGCGAGCAGATAGCTCTTGTCAGTTGTGCAAAGGACATGAAGGCCCGGGGCCGGATCGCACCCGCTCTGTACCAGGTGGCCCAGGACCTTCTCGCCTCGGTGGAGCCGGGGTCGGTGCTCTTCGCAGCTGGAGAAATGGACGCCTATCCCCTGTGGGTGGAGCAGTACGCCAATGGCCGAAGCAGGGATGTACTTGTGGTGGATGCACGCCTGTTGGCTGACAACGGCTATCGTGCCCGGATCTGGGCGCTTGCGAAGGCACGTGGACCCGTCCCGGCGGAAAGCGGTTTCATCGCGGCCTTGGGAACAGCCTCGACACGTCCCGTTCAACTTTCACTGGCCCTTGGTACCAAGGTGCTTGCCCCTTTGAAGGACCGCCTTTTCGTAACGGGTGTGGCCCTGCGACTGAGCAACGCCCCATTCGACAATCTCCTTCTGCTGGAAGAGCGATGGGAGAAATTGAAGAAACCCTTGAACGCAGGCCCATTCTCGCAGAATTACCTCGTGCCGGGGTCGGTGTTACTGGCCCATTACCGCGCGGTCGGCGATGAATCCCGTGCATCGCGCATGGAACATGAACTGCGACGTATGGCCGAGCAGCTCGGTGCGACGGGGAACCTGTTGCGAAGTGGTGTTCTTTCCCATTGATCATGCGGCTCCTCGGCACCGAATACGGCAAGCTGGGCGATGAGCGCCTGATGGAACTCGTTGTAAAAGGCGATGAGAAGGCGTTCGCGGCCATCCATGATCGGTATCACCGTCGCCTGCTGAACTATTTTCATCGGATGCTCTGGAGTGACCGGGAAATGGCACAGGACTACCTGCAGGACCTCTTCACGAAGCTCGCCACACGGCCGCAGAGCTATGACCCGGATCGGCCTTTCCAGACGTGGCTCTTCAGTGTGGCGAACAACATGTGCAAGAACGCCTATCGCCACCAAGTGGTGGTGCGGGATGCCGCGGTACACCTGCGGAACGGCGTGGATCGGGAGGAGGCCGTAGGTGGGATCGGAGTGGACCGGGCCTATTTCCGTGACCGCTTGGACGAGGAATTGGATAAACTGGAACCGGATCACAAGGCCACCTTCGTGATGCGCTTCCACGAGGATATGCCCATCAAGGAGATCGCGACGGCCTTCGGGTGCAGCGAGGGCACGGTGAAGAGCCGCATCTTCTACACCCTGAAGAAACTGGCCGAACGGATGAAGGAGTTCGACCCCAATGCATTGATCCCACATGGAACGGCACGAACGATACGACCCTGAGGACATCGAGAGCCTGCTCTCGCAGCGGGGCTTCGACGAGCTGCTGCCGGAGGAGCGCGCCTTCGTCCTACGTCACCTGAGCGGGCGCGAGGAGTACGAGCACATGCGTGCGCTCCTCCACTACGTGCGCCCCGACGAACGCCAACGCGAACGCATCGATCCCGAGACGCGGGTGCGGGAGAACGTACTGGCCACTTTCCGTGCGCATCACCAACCCCAATGGCGCATCTGGCTGAATGGCATTTCGCTGTGGTCGGCCCCCAAGGAGGCTTCGATCGCTTGGCGTCCGGTGTTGGCCTACGGCACCCTGGCCTTGGTGGTCGTAGCGGGTGTCGTGGTCCTCGGTGTGCTCAACGGTGGCAGCCAGGGGAATGAGCTGGCTGTCGTGCAGGTGAAGGAGGATGTCCCGCGGTTGGAACCGGTACCTAAGGGAGTGACGGCTCCGGCGGTGGAACGCGATGATGCGCATGTCGTGATGGATGCCGAGATCCGATCCTCGAAAGCGATCCTCGAAGAGCAGCAGGCAGGTGCTGCATCCGGCTTTGCCGCAGCGGAGCAGGAAAGGAATAGCAATGCGAACCTGGCAAAAAAGGACGCTGAGGTTGTTGCAATGGAGGATCTCGTTCCACCACCAACGGCCGGGGCGGCTGAGTTGGCCCCCGCGGCCCGGACCACACCTCCAAGTTCGATCACTGAAGGCTATTCCATCGATTCCGCCGGGTCTCACCTGGTGACCGCCGTTGAGCTATCGCAGAACATGAGCACCACGAATGCGACGGGCAAAGTGGCCATGGAGATGGCGAGCAAGGAAGCGCGGATGCGTACCAAGCCCATGCAGGCCAGCAGGAGCATGAGCATGGCCGATACCCCGGAGCTTCTTGCCCTGGTCACGGCCGGTTGGTGAAGGCTACTGCACGGTGAAGTGCTGGGTGATGTCCAGATCGCGGGCCTGAACATGCAGCGTGGCGGCTCCCTTCGGGAACATGCCCTTATCGAATCGGCGGACAAGCTCCTCGGTGTTGGCCTTGCCTTCCTCGAAATACACGGTCTTGCCTGTGGCATCGCGGAAGACCAGTTGCACATTGCCGATCCGCCGGTGGTGCTTGATGCTCACATTGATCACCCCCATACCCGGTACGCATTCCACCTGCACCGTGGATGAACCTTCGATCCCTGGTCCGTTACTCGCCGCTGGTGAAGCGGACCAAAGGAACACGCCGAGGAACACGGCCAACGTGGTGTGCGGAGATCGCATGCATGCGAATATACTGACACTGGTCCAACCGTAGCGTCCTCCTTCCCGACCGGAATGTGATAGGATGGGAACCCTGAAGGCCCTTTCAGGTCTTGGATCCGCTCAGCCCACCCACTTCCTGTCGTGTCCTGTGGGCACCAGTTCCTCGCGATCATTGGTGCGTAAGGCGAAGTCGAACCCATCATACACACTCCATCCACCGAATGCACCATCCGCCCTGATGGCGAGGAATCCCACCTGCTTGTCCTGCATGTCCTTGTTCTGCCGGATGATGCGGCGCACGGCCTCTTTGCAAGCCTCGGTCGGCTCCATGCCCTGGCGCATCAACTCCACCACGGTGTGGCTACCGGCCGTGCGGATCACAAGTTCCCCCACCCCGGTCGCGCATGCAGCCCCGGCTTCTCCATCCACGAAGAGACCGGCCCCGATGATGGGGCTATCCCCCACCCGACCGTGGATCTTGAAAGCCATTCCACTGGTGGTGCATGAACCCGCCAATCGACCACTGGCATCCATGGCCACCATACCGATGGTATCGTGGTTCTCGATGTTCACCACCGGCCGATACTCCGCTTTTTCAAGCCATTCGAGCCACTTTGCCTTCACCTCGGGGATCTCCACATCCCGGCGGGAGAATCCATTCTCCTCGGCCCAGCGTTCCGCACCGGCACCAACGAGCATGACGTGCGGTGTGCGCTCCATCACGGCACGTGCGATCCGGATGGGATGCTCGAATCGTTGCACGAAGGCCACAGCGCCAGCGCGGCCATCGTGGTCCTGGATGCACGCATCGAGGGTCACGTGACCGTCGCGATCCGGCATCCCCCCCAGTCCGACACTTCGGTTCGTGAGGTCGCTTTCGACCGCGGCCACGCCTTGTTCCACCGCATCGAGCACCGTTCCCCCGGTGCGCATCACCTCCCAGGCCGTGGCGTTCGCCGCCAACCCGTGTTTCCACGTGCTCAGGATCAATGGGCCTTTTGTCCGGTCAGGCCCGGTCGTGGAGGTATGGGCCTTCGGCGCATCGGTGCATCCGGCGGCAAGGGCGGCGCTACTGGCCAGCCCCAATTTGATGAATCGCCTACGGTCGTTGTATGACATGGTGCAAGCTAACGACCATCTTTGTCGTTCATGCAAGAAGCTACTGCCATTCCACCCGGCCGACATGGCAACGGTTCACGCCATGCGATGGCCGTGCTCACCTCCCTCTTCTTCCTCTGGGGGTTCATCACCGTGCTCAACGATGTGCTCGTGCCCCATTGGAAGAAGCTCTTCGCACTGAGCCACGCGCAAAGCCTGCTCGTCCAGTTCTGTTTCTTCGGTGCCTATTTCGTCGGTTCCCTCCTCTACTTCCTGATCTCCCGTTCCTCGGGCGACCCCATCGAACGGATCGGTTACAAGCGCGGGTTGCTGCTGGGCCTGGGGATCTCGGCGCTCGGGTGTGCGCTCTTCGCACCTGCTTCGGCATTGCACAGTTACGCGGCCCATCTCTGTGCGCTCTTCGTACTGGGACTCGGTTTCACCGTGCTGCAGATCGCGGCAAATCCATTCGTGGCGATCATCGGACCACCGGAAGGGGCCAGCAGCCGGTTGAACCTGGCCCAGGCTTTCAACTCACTCGGTACCACCTTGGCCCCGTTGGTCGGTGGCTGGCTGATCTTCGCCAACAGCGATCCGGCCACGGCGGTTCGCCCACCTTACATCGGTCTGGCGGTGCTCCTGGTGCTCGTTGCGTTTCTTGTCGGTGCCACGCGTCTGCCGGAACCACCACGGGCCGAACGGACCAAGCGGGGCAATGCCTGGCGCCATCCCCAGCTGCGCTGGGGTATGTTGGCCATTTTCTGTTATGTGGGTGCGGAGGTGGCCATTGGAAGCCTGATCATCGGCTTTCTCGGTCAGGACAGCGTGATGGGTCTGAACGAGGATACGGCCAAGCACTACCTCAGCCTGTATTGGGGCGGCGCCATGACCGGCCGGTTCCTCGGTGCGATCGCGCTCAACAAGGCGATGCCCCTCGGTAGGAAGCTGCCTTTGATGCTGTTGGTCGGTGCGGCCATGTTCGTGCTGCTGCTTCTGTTGAACGCCACGGGAACGGTCTCCACGACGGACCTATGGCCCATGGCCTTTTTGATCCTGGGTAACATCGCGGTGGCACTGCTCGCTCAAGCGAACACGGGACTTGCCATGGGCTACTTCGCGATGACCGCCGTACTGTTGCTGTTGGCTGTGGTTCTGGGAGGTGGTCGGATCGCCCTTTGGTCCATCATCGCCATCGGCCTTTTCAATTCCATTCTGTGGAGCAACATCTTCACCCTTTCCATCGATGGCCTGGGTCACGATACCGCCCAAGGTTCCAGCCTTTTGGTGATGATGATCCTCGGTGGCGCCCTCATCCCGTGGGTACAGGCGGCCATCATTGATCTGCTCAGTGCCCCCGGAACCGACGGTCGGGCTTTCCACCTCAGTTTCCTACTACCTCTGGTTTGCTATGCTTACCTGGTGTGGTACGGGTTCAGGGGTTCCACCTTACGCACCAGGACATGATCGCAGGGATCGACATTGGAGGCACCACCAGTAAGATCGGCCTTGTGGCCAATGGCCGTGTGGTACGGCAACTGCGGATACCCACCACCGGACATGCCGATGACCATGCCTTCGCCGATGCGCTGGCCGAGCAGGTACGCACCCTGGCCAGGAAGCATGCTGAAGGCCCGGTCAAGGCCGTTGGTATCGGTGCACCCAATGCGAACCAGTTCACGGGGATCATCGAGATGGCCCCCAACCTGCCCTGGAAGCACGATGTGCCTTTGGCGCGCATGCTCGGTGATCGATTGGGGGTACCGGCCGTGCTGGGGAACGACGCGAACGCCGCTGCATTGGGCGAATGGCGTTACGGTGCTGGCCAAGGGATCCAGGACCTTCTGGTGGTCACCATTGGAACGGGCGTGGGCAGCGGTTTCATCGTGAATGGTCAGTTGATGTTGGGAAGTGCGGGTAACGCCGGAGAGCTGGGCCACATGACCCTTGTGGTGGATGGAAGGGCATGTACTTGCGGAAGGAAGGGTTGCCTGGAGGCTTACGTGAGCATCCGTGGCATGCGACAGACCTATGCGGAACTATCGGATGACCTGGAGGTGTTGAAGGACGAGGGGGTGAAGTGCATCGCGGATGCGGCCCACCAAGGGGATCCTGCGGCAGTACGCACCTTTGAGGAGACGGTGCGGTGGCTTGCGGTGGGTCTGGCCAATGCGGTCGCTGTCACCGGTCCGCGACGCGTGGTGCTCTTCGGGGGTATCGTACGCAGTGGCGACCTGCTGATGACGCCGCTGAAGAAGCGTTTCAATGAGGCGCTACTGAATATCCACCAAGGCCGCGTGGACCTCACCACCTCGGCCCTTCCCGATGATGATGCGGCGCTATTGGGGGCGGCGGCCTTGACCACGATCTGATCCTACTGGTTGGTGATGAAATTATTGCACATGCACAAGCGGACGGAGTGGCATTCCTGCCTGTTCCGACGGACATCATGGCTGACCGCACTGTTCCTCCTGTCCCTGTGGTGCAGCGCGCAACAAGCCTTGAACCCGGCTCGCGACCTGGTGAACCCCTTCATCGGTACCGGCGGACACGGACACACCTTCCCTGGTGCCTGCGTACCCAATGGGCTGGTGCAGCTGAGTCCCGATACACGCACCGATGGCTACAACGATTGGGATGGAGCCAGTGGTTACCATTACAGCGATAGCGTGATCCATGGGTTCAGCCACACCCATTTGAGCGGAACGGGTGTTTCAGACCTGTGCGACGTGTTGGTCATGCCCATCAGTGGGCCACCTTCCGCTGGGCCAACGAACCACGCTTCCTCCTTCCAACACAAGAATGAATCGGCCCATGCCGGTTATTATCGGGTATGGCTGGATGATCCGCGGACCCTTGCCGAGTTGACCGCCACCCCGCGTTGTGGGGTACATCGCTACACCATGCCCGCCGATGCCGAACAGTCCTTGCTACTGGACCTTGGTCATCGGGATAAGCTACTGGCTGCTTCCATCCGCAAGGTTGGAATGGAGGTCGTAGGCGAACGCCGTAGTTCCTCCTGGGCCACGGACCAGCGCCTCTTCTTCTGCCTACGGATCGGCAGGGCCAGTGGGCCGGTGGTGTTCGACCTGGAGGCCGTGGACAGCACACGGGCCGTGGTCCATTTCGCGAAGTCCGAGGCCGGTGCGGTCATCGTGAAGGTGGGGATCAGCGCGGTGAGCATCGAAGGAGCCCGTGCCAACCTGGATACGGAGGTGCCCCACTGGGACTTCGACGAAGTGCGTATCGATGCCGAAACTGCCTGGAATACCAAGCTGAACAGGATCGCCGTGGAAGGTGGTTCGCGTGAACAACAACGCATCTTCTACACCGCGCTCTACCATTGTTATGTGGCCCCATACGTGTTCAATGATGTGGATGGGCACTACCGCGGGATGGACGGACAGGTCCATCAAGCTGATCACGAGGTATACACGGTCTTCAGCCTATGGGATACGTTCCGCGGACTGCACCCGTTGATGACGATCCTGGAGCCGGATATGACCCGCGATTGGATCAGGACCTTCCTGCTCCACTACCAGCAAGGCGGGCGGCTCCCCGTGTGGGAACTGTGGGGCAATGAGACCGACTGCATGATCGGTTACCACAGCGCCAGCGTGATCGCCGATGCCCACCTGAAGGGGATCCGAGGTTTCGATGAGCAACTGGCCCTGAAGGCCATGCAGGAGGGTGCCCGCCTGCCGCACTTCGGTCTCGATGCGTACCAGAAGCGTGGCTTCATCAGTAGCGAGGATGGTGCGGAGAGCGTGAGCCGGACATTGGAGTATGCGTACGATGATGCCTGCATCTCCGGGTTCGCATCAAGCCTTGAACATGCCGGGCATGATGATCAGCACCTGGACTTCAGCACCCGGAGCGGAAGTTGGCGCAACCTGTTCGATCCGGAGTCCGGGTTCTTCCGGGCCAGGCGGAATGGCGGGTTCACACCAGGCTTCGATCCTTATGAGGTCAACTTCAATTTCACCGAGGCCAACGCTTGGCAATACAGCCTCTTCGTGCCACAGGACATCGAGGGTTTGATCGCGGCCCACGGTGGTCAGGAGAAGTTCGCACAACATCTGGACGCCTTGTTCTCCGCACACACGGCGACATCGGGCCGTGATCAGGCCGATATCACCGGCTTGATCGGTCAATATGCCCATGGCAATGAGCCGAGCCACCACATGGCCTACCTCTACAACCGGGTGGGTGAGCCGGAAAAGACGCGGTCCATGGCTGCACGCATCCTGCGCGAACTCTACCACGATGC
>JADLAI010000198.1 GCA_020848295.1 Flavobacteriales bacterium | reverse complement strand
TCGTTGTGCATGGTGAACCCTCGTGCCGCGCTCAAACCGATGTCCTCCCAAGTGGCACCGTCGTTCACGGTACGGAAGGCGGTGCCTAATTGCGTGCCGCAGTAGAGCGCCCCGCCCGTGCTGGACAACCACCAGTTGCTGGGCACCGTGATGCCTGTGTTCACATCGGTCCACGTATCGCCATGGTCCATGGAACGTTGTATGCTCCCGCCCTGCACCCCGGCGAACAAGGCGCCATTGTGTACCTCAACGGAATAGGTGGCACCTCCTGGGCCGATGGATTCCCATTGAGCGGATGCATCGCCCGCAATGAGCATGACACCCGAAAAGAATAGCCACTGCGTGTATCGGTCCAGCATGGTCGGTCGTGTTGATGAAGCCAAATATCGTATGTCCTCCGGATGGACCGGACCGTCCTGAGTGGACGGTCGGTGGATCGAGGGAGCGGTGGAGATCTCCAGTTGGGGTGAAGTGAAGCGCCAATTTGAAGACGCATGAGTTGTTCGCTACCGCCCTATGTCAAGAATGAACCCAACGCTCGCTCAGGTGTACCGGGGTGCATGAAGTTCCTCGGAGTGATCGCGCTCCTGTCCGTATTACCGGCACACGCCCAGCACTGCGCGTACGACTTCCGCTCGGT
Organism: Flavobacteriales bacterium; assembly: GCA_020848295.1. GTDB lineage: Bacteria > Bacteroidota > Bacteroidia > Flavobacteriales_F > PHOS-HE28 > PHOS-HE28. The sequence goes on along the minus strand of JADLAI010000198.1, from coordinate 7,970 downwards.
GATCGTGGTACGGCCGCATCTGTCCGGGGATAGCATGGTGATCGCTGGCCTGCGCATCACCCTGCTCGATAGCAACAACCTGCCGGTGGTCCACCATGGCCAGCCCTGGAACCTCTTCCGGCGCAATGTGGAGCCGGATCGCATTCGTCATAGGCACGGCACTTTCGATCGGTCCGATCAATTCCCCTTCGCGCAGGACAACTACATCCTTGTGGTCCCCAATGGCTTCGACACCGCAAGGATGAAGGTGCTGGTGCAGGATGAACGCGACATCGGCCCTTTGAACGAGCGCCGCGATCAGTGGCCCATGCGCTTCAAACAACAGGTGGTGGCGCTCACGAATTTCGACCTGTACCCCTTGTGCGGCGTGTTCGATGAGGAGGTCTACCCGACCATGGCCAACAGGCCATCGTTCCACCCGATCGATATCACTTTACACCCACGATGAAACTCGTACTTGCGCTCCTCTTTCTACCCCTGGCAGCGAACGCCCAACCGGGCGATGACCCCTTCCTGGAACCCGGCTGCCTTATGGGTTCGTACGGCGTGGCCTTGCAGAACATCGATCGCCACGATGTGCAGGTGATCACCACCAGCATGGGCACGGATGATGTGCCGAGCAGTTCCGGCCATTGCACCCGCCAGGTGATGCTGATGGACCATGCTGACTTCCTGCTGGAGAACGACCACCAGGGCAATTACTACCTGATCGCAGAACCCCATGCCGGCGATACGCTGCACCCGGACACGCTGAAGGCGGGCTTGGCTTCGGGCCGCTACCGCTGGGGAAAGAGCAACATGCCGATCTGCTACCAAGGCTATGGCGCACAGTTCGATGGAAAAGGCTGGCACCTGATGGAGCCACGCACCTGGGAACGCAGCATCGTGCGACTCTCGACCCCGGAGGCGGTGTACTTGGTGGCCATGACCGTGGCCTACTTCGAACCCGAGGGCCGCATCGAGGTGCGCGGTAGGCGTGTGGTGCTTGAAGGTGAACCGTTACCCATCCACTGATGCTGTTGCGCACCGCCAGCCTGTTGCACTCCGTTCTTGTGGTGGTGTTGCTGCATGCCCAACCGGACACGTTGCCGAGCGCGTTCGACCAAGGATGCGACCTGCCCGAAACCGACAGCGTGGACATCACCGGCGACGGGGTGCATGACCTGGTGGTGTACGGCATGTACGGGGTGAGCACCTGCGATATACCGGTGATCGTCGGGACATGCCAGGTGATGGTGTCCACCTTGCCTGGCACGCAACTACTGGCCCTGCTGCATCCGATGGTGGGTCACGATGTCAGGGGCTTCACACCAGGCGATACCATACCCGTCCTGAATTCGATCCATCGGCATGATCCTGCCACCCCGTTGAACAAAGCGGACCGCCATGTCTTCATGCGAGGTAGTGTGCGCGCGCTGAACTGGGGCTATGGCGCGCATGGTTCCGCACCGCTGCAGCTTGCCCCCGGCGCGGACCGCGTGTTCGTGTTCGCCACCACGGCCGGGGAGACCACCCGCTATGGTATTTTCACACTGGAGATGATCCCGGAGAAGCGCACGGTGCGCATTCGAGAAGGAGCTTCCCAAAACGACAAAAAACCCGAGATCGTCCGATGAGCCTGCGTTGGTCATCCACCTTTGTTGTTCTCACCGCGTTGCCGGCCTTCGCACAGCACGTCCGTGAACATGTCGAGCGCGTGATACAGGGCATCCCGCCGGATGAGTACGTTGACGTGACCGGCGATGGCAGGGCGGACCTGCTCATCACCGGTCGTACGGTGCATATCACCGATCCACAGCAACCCGGGTTCATGGGCCTGCACAAGTTGGGTGTGCGCACCCTCAGCGGCAACGCCATCCTGATGTGGAACACGCCCAGTAACCAGCGATGGTTCGATCTGGCCGATAGTGTGCACTTGGACACGGCCGATCTCGCCGCACGCGTCCACTTCAAACAACTGAGTTGGACCGACGAAGACCATCCCACGGAGTTCTGGCTGCTCGAACGTCCATTTGGTCCCGCCATTGGCAAAGACCAGGACGGATGGTACGGCACCGGTGAGCACGTCGATGGCACATTGGTCCTGCGCAGCGTGAATGAGCGAGGAACGAGCATTGCGGCCTTCGCGTTCGAACTTCCATACCCGTACGGCCGCGTGGCGATCAAGGTGAAGGAAGCGGTGCTCGTTCCGAACGGCTTCGGGGAGGAGGGCGATCCTATCCCGATCAGGCCCAAGGTGGTGGATGAGTTCGATCTCAGGCAGGAAGCGAGTGAGCCGCAGGTGCTGGTGCCGCCCGGTATCGCGCCGGATGAGCGCGTGAACTTGAACGCGGATGAGGTCGATGATCTCTTGATCACAACGACACTGGAAGAAGGGCATGGCGAACACACCTCCCACGCTTTCGTGCGCGGCCTGTCGCCGTTACCTGGCACGGAGTTCCTCATGACCCGCGAGCGTTGGGGTGTGCGCGGTTTGTTCCGTTTGCGCGATGAGGAGGTGCTTTCGCCGGAACGCTTGGCGACCGGTCTCCGATCGGATCTGTTCGTTTGGGCCAACGCGGATCCGGCGCGCATGTTCATTCCGGTCATGCGCTATCCGGTCAACTTGTCGGAACAGGAACGGGGATGGTCGCTTGTGGGAGATCCCTTCGATGGAGCGCTGGTCTATCGGACCAAGGAGTATGGGCGCCAGATCATCGGGGCGCTGGAGATCATCGCCGAAACACCAGGCGGTCGGTTCGGGGTGCGGCCGCGGTCCTGGGTGGAGGAAGGTCAAGTATTGGAGGTGCGGTAGCTGTGCATCACGGCCAAGGCAACAACCTGCCTGTAGAGGACTCGCACGTGTGGCCGCCCGCTATGCAACCCGCAGCCCTGATCCCATTTGATGGCGGCCCTGTTCCTGCGTGAAGAGCATGTTCAGGCGCGAGGCAAGGTCGTTCTCACCCAACTTACGCGCCAGATCCACACCTTCCTCCAGGCGTGCCAGGACCACCTTCCGAAGGATCAGGAACACCTCGTGTACCCGATCCTCCATCCGCGCTTCCTCATGCCTTGCAGCCAGGGCATGGTGGATCTCGTTCAGCAGATCATCCGACTCGCTACATGCGCATGGGCGCAATCGCTCTCCCCAACCTGCGATCAGGAGGTCCAATTCGGCGCGTTGCAATTGCGCCAAGGTCACCTGTTCGCGGAAGAAGGTGCCCCATTGTTGGGTACGTGTGGCCACCACGGCCCGCTGAAGCACGGCGGGAAGTCGGCGATGGATGAAGTACAACTCGTACAGGTGTCGGCGCAATTGCTCCAACAGCGCGGGTGGTAGCATGTTCTTCCGTTCCATGTGCAGGTGTATGGAGTTGAAGGCAACAACGACTTTCAAAGGGTCCAAGCACACGGGGTTCCGACCGTGCCCTACCGACCTTTTCCGCAAAGAACGTGGCCCCCATGGCCCTGGTTGCAACGAATAGATGAGGGGACCTCACCGCTCGACCAATGCACCGTCGTAGCCCATGTCCATCATGGAAGCCCCGATGGGGGATCCAACGATCCATGGTTGATATCGACCGATCCCGTGAATGGTCGGACGCGAAAACCTGCCCCACATGTCCCAAGGCGGATCCTGCTCGAATGCCACTGCGAAGGGGATCACGCGCCCCGAACAACGGCCGCCCGATCCGAGGCGGACCGGGCGGCAACCGTTCGGAGCGGACGCTTATCGTTTGAACAGATTCCCCAGGAAACCCTTGGCGAGATCAGCGATGCCGCCACCACCGAGCAAGGACTTCAGGTTATCGGCATTACCACCCACCTGCTTGGTAACGAGGTCCGTGATCAACGGCAGGAGCATGCCCGCCACACCGCTGGCCTTTCCACCATCCAGACCAACCTGGCCGGTGAGCTTATTCTGAAGCAGGGAGCCGATATTCCCCAGGAGCCCATCGGCACCTTTGGAGTTGGCACTGTCGCTGAAGAGGCTCAGGGCATCGTCCAGGCCGAAACCGTCGCCACCGCTTACCGCCTCCATCACACTGTCCGCTGCGGCTTTCACTGAACCACCTGCCTGTTTCTCATTCAGCCCGAACTGGTTCATGAGCTGTGGCATGGCTTGTTGTTTCAAGGAATCAAGGATCTGGTCGAGCATGATCGAATTAAGTTAGGGGGGGCTCTTGGCCGTTAAGACGAAACCACGCACAAAGGTCACCTTCAAAGACGAACTTTGCTGCCCAAGCGACCAAGGACCATGAGCGACGGCTACGTTCGGCACCGGATCCAAGAGGGGATCGGCACGGTGACCTTCCACCACCCCAAGAGCAACAGCCTGCCTGGCCATATCCTGCGTGGCATGGCCGATGCGATCGCCCTTTGTGGTTCGGACCCGTCGGTGCGCGTGATCGTGCTGCGCAGCGATGGGGACAAGGTATTCTGTGCCGGGGCCAGTTTCGATGAGCTTGTCGCCATCAACGATGCGGATAGCGGGTTGGCGTTCTTCAGTGGCTTCGCCCATGTGATCAACGCCATCCGCAAAGTGCCTGCCCTGGTGATCGGTCGCATCCACGGCCATACGGTGGGAGGTGGTGTGGGCCTGGCCTGTGCAGTGGATATCGCATACGCACATGAGAAGGCCAGCGCACGGCTGAGCGAACTCGCCATCGGCATCGGCCCGTTCGTGGTGGGCCCTGCGGTGGAACGCAAGGTAGGGACCGGCACCTTCGGGCTGCTGAGCGCCACACCTGCCCTGCGCCGAGAGGCCGACTGGTGCTTGCTACGCGGGATGTACGCCGAGCTCTTCCCGACGATGGAAGCCCTTGACGCCAGGATCGAGGCCCACACCAAGGAACTCGCTGGCTACAGCCCGGAGGCCATGGCCGAACTGAAGCGTGTGATGTGGAAAGGCACCGAGGACTGGGATCAGCTCCTGATCGAGCGGGCGGGGATCAGTGGTCGTTTGGTGCTCAGCGCATTCACCCGGGAAGCCATCGCGAAATTCAAGGCAGCGATCACATAGGGCTGACAACCGACGTCCTTCGGCCACGCTGCGTGGGGCATGGCACCCCTGATCCCGGTCAGCGCAACCGGTCCGCGCTGCGCACCAAGGCCTCATCCGCGCGGATGGCACGTTCGGCGAGGTATGCGAATACCAGGGTGAGCAGCGGCAGGAAGTAGGCGACCCCGAAGGTGTCCGTGACCTCCCCTCCATTGCGGCCCAGGTAACTCCGCAGGCTATTGTCCGTGATGAAAAGGAAGGCGATCACGGCGAGGATCACGAGGTAGGTGCCCCGTACGAAGCGGATCTGCCGCGGACGGTTCCCGTACAATAACGCGCATGCCAGCAGGGCCACCGCGATCACCGTCAACACGATACTGAAGGGCACCTTGATGTCCACATCGACCACCTCCGTCCCGTCGGCCATGAAAAGACCGGTCGTCCGGAAGGTGAATTCGGCCCCCGCGTGCTCGTAGGTCACCACAGGGAAGAACCAGGTGGCCAGGGCCATCAATGCCGCCACCACCAGGAATACCGTTTGCTTACGCTGCCACATTTCGTACGCTTTGCCCGTTCTACGGTCGGCAAATGTAGACGGCCATACCCGTGGTGGCCGGTGTGTTCCGGGCCGTTTTGCATATTCTCCGGATCGCCGTAACATTGCACCGCATTACCGGGACCGGGGATCCACCCCGAAGGCCATTGGTCGGTCCCGATCCCTTCGAACCGTTTCCTACTGTTCTGAACTCTGAGACCCCACGGGGTTTTCCAACGGACCCCAGCGGTCCATCCTCAACCACATCCGATCGTCGCATGTACGACCAGACCGCACTGAGCGGCATGAAGCTCTCCGAACTGAAGGAGATCGCCCGCGAGTTGAACCTGAAGAAAGCGGACACGCTGAAGAAACAGGACCTGATCACCAGGATCCTCGAAACGCAAGCCGCCAAGGGCGACAAGCCCAAGCAGATCGGCCCCTCCTTCGTCGGGGACGACAAGGACATCGCTGCGATGGCCACGGCCGATGAAGTGGTGCCCCTGGAGGATCCTGTTCCTGCACCGACCGAAGAAGCAACCGACGAGGACGATGACGATGACGACGACGAGAACGGCACGGACGATGATGAAGAGGACGAGGAGGATGATGATCGCGAGGACGAAGAGGATGTGAGGGGAAAAACGCCCCCCGAAGCACCACGTGCATCGGGGACACCACCAGCGGACCAACGCGCGCATGACCGTCCGCGTCGCGAGCGGGTCCCGCACGACCCGCAGCGCAACCCACAACGGGACCAACAACAGCGCGGTGACCGTGACCCACAGCAGCGCCAGGACCGTGAGCCGCGCCACGAGCAGGATCGCCGGGACCAACCCCGTGACCAACGCGAACGGCAGCACCAGGACCGCCGCGATCAACCACGCGACCGCCAGCAGGGCAACGACCAGCGCCAAGACCGTGACCCCCAACGCGGCGATCGCGAACCACGCAACGAACAGCAACGCAACGACCGCGATCAGCAGCAGCGCCAGGACCGCGACCAACGCAGCGATCAACAGCGGAATGAGCAACGGCAGCAACAACCGCCGCGCGAGCAATACAACTTCGAGGCCTTCGTGGAGACCGAGGGTGTGCTCGAAGTGATGCCCGAAGGCTACGGATTCCTCCGCAGCAGCGATTACAACTACCTCGCCTCGCCGGATGATGTCTATGTGACCCAGCAACAGATCAAACAATATGGTCTGAAGCTCGGCGACACGGTACATGGCTATGTGCGGCCACCGCGCGAAGGCGACAAGTACTTCCCGCTCTTCAAGGTCGAATCGATCAATGGTCGGGATCCTGAATGGGTGCGGGACCGGGTGCCATTCAAGTTCCTCACACCACTGTTCCCCGATGAGAAATTCAACCTCGCGGGCAAGGACACGAACATCAGCATGCGTGTGCTGGACCTCTTCTCTCCCATCGGCAAAGGCCAACGCGGCTTGATCGTGGCACAGCCGAAGACCGGGAAAACGGTGCTGCTGAAGGATGTGGCCAACGCCATCGCCGCGAACCACCCCGAAGTGTACCTGATCGTGCTGCTGATCGATGAACGTCCCGAGGAGGTGACGGACATGGCACGCAGCGTGAACGCGGAGGTGATCGCCAGCACCTTCGATGAGCCTGCATCGCGCCATGTGGCCGTGGCCGGTATCGTGCTGGAGAAAGCGAAGGCCCTTACCGAATGTGGCCACGATGTGGTGATCCTGCTCGATTCGATCACCCGCCTGGCACGGGCCTACAACACCGTACAACCCGCGAGCGGCAAGATCCTCAGCGGCGGTGTGGACGCCAACGCCCTGCAGAAACCCAAACGATTCTTCGGCGCAGCGCGGAAGATCGAGAACGGCGGTTCGCTCACCATCCTTGCCACCGCACTGGTCGACACCGGAAGCAAGATGGACGAGGTGATCTTCGAGGAATTCAAGGGAACGGGCAACATGGAACTACAGCTTGACCGGAAGATCAGCAACCGCCGGATCTTCCCCGCGATCGACATCCTCAGCAGCGGAACCCGCCGCGACGACCTGTTGCACCACAAGGATGTGCTCCAACGCACCTGGATCCTGCGCAAACACCTGGCCGATATGAACAGCGTGGAGGCCATGGAGTTCGTGAAGAAGCACATGGAAGGCACCAAGAGCAACGAGGAGTTCCTGGTGAGCATGAATGGTTGACCGGTGGTGATCGATCGTACGACCAGTCCTGCACGGCACGACCGGTCAGCCGCCGACCTTTTGATATGCACCGTGGGCAATGACCACATCACAGTGAACCGATCATGAGGCTTGCGATCATCGGCGGGATCGGTGTGGTGGTGCTGCGAATGGCCCTGTTCCAGGCTGGCCGATCTCCGCAAGGCATGGAATTCATGCTCGTCCATGTGCTCGCCATCGTCACCATCGTGTTCTTCACCGGGCAAGGGATCCTGTACAAGGACCGAACCAT
>JADLAI010000197.1 GCA_020848295.1 Flavobacteriales bacterium | reverse complement strand
CACTGAAGTTGCTGCCGTTGGTGCCCACCACGCTGATCTTGGTGCCCGGCAGGGGTTGACCGGTGGCCTTATCGTAGGCGGTGCCTTGCAGGCCGAATACGAGGTCCGGGAGATAGAAACGCCAGATGTCGTCCATGCCCTTACCTCCGGCACGGTTGCTGGTGAAGAAGCCACGCTCCGCGTCGCCTTCGAAGACGATCCCGAAATCGTCGGAAGAACTGTTGATCGGTGCCTTCACGTTGTCCACGGCCGTCCAGGTCTCACCGGACTTCTCTGCACGGTAGATGTCCATACCGCCCATTCCGGGCCGCCCCGTGGAAGAGAAGTAGAGGCTACCGTCGTGTCGGATGAAGGGGAACATGTCGTCCTTGGCCGTGTTCACTTCGCCCAGGTTCACCGGTGCGCCGGTGGGCATGCCATCCTTGTTCAGCTTTACCGAATAGAGGTCTTTACCGCCCTTGTGGCCAGGCCAGGTCATGTCCGAGGCGAAGACCAGGGTGGTCTCGTCCTTGTCCAGTGCGGGGTGCCCGATGGTAACGGTATCGTTCTTATCCGGACGGAGGGCCAGTTTCACGGGTTCAGCATAATTGTTCCCGACCTTCTTGCTCACCCAGATGTCGCAGCCATACACCTTCTTCTTCTCCATGGGGCACCGGGTGAAGTACATCATGGTGCGCTTGCTGTTGAAGATGGGAGCCCCTTCATTGCCCTCGGTATTGATCGCGATCGGCAGTTTGGTCGGTTCGCTCCATTTCCCAAGGCGGTCGCGGCTGCTGGTGAACAGGTCGCTGAAGCTCTCCCCGATGATCTGGTCCGTTTCCGTACCCGTGGAGCCTGGGCGGGTGCTCGTGAAAACCACCATTTCGTTCTTCTTGTCGGCGAAGGCCGGGGTGAAGTCGTACTGGGCGGTGTTCAACAGCACCTCGGGATCCACGCTGTAGCGGGTGGGCGAGTCCTTCCAGGCCTGAGCTTGCTGGCATTCGGCCACGCTGGCATCGGCCCGTGCGTCACCGGGTTTCTTCTCTTTGAAACGGTTGTAAGCGGCAATGGCCTCGGCATATTTCCCTTCCTGTTTCAGCATGTGGCCGATGTACAGGTAGGTGATGGGGTCCGTGTACTGGGCCTTGTTGGCTTTTTCGTACCAGACAGCCGCCTGCTGCGCGTCACCCAATGCTCGGTAGGCCTCTCCCACCTTGAAGATCAGCTCGGCCTTGGTGCTGGCCTTCTTCTCCACGGTGTATGCCTTCTTATACAGTTCAATGGCGTTGAAGTAGAAGCCTTTCTTGTAGGCATCGTCCGCCTCTTCCGCCAGTTTCCCTTGGGCGGCGGCCGTGCTTACGAACAGGATGCTGAGGAAGAGGCTTGCAAGGATTTTCCTTGTGGTCATCACGTACGTGTGGGTGAAGGTCGTTTTTCCGGTGCCGGGCGAAGATAAGCAGATCCCGAAATGACAAGCACCCACGATCGGATATGGTATTCCGAGGGCCGATCTACCGGGTGAACATCAATTCCCGCATTTTGGGAAGGGGCCAGAGTTCGTCATCCACCAGTAGTTCGAGTTTATCGCTGTGGTAGCGGATCTTGTCGAGGAAGGGCTTAACCTCATCGCAGTAGGCAATGGCCTTTGCCCGGGTATCCTCCAGGACATTGGCCTTTTTCCGGGCCTCGGTCATGGCATCCACCATGGAGACGATCCGGTTCACGTGCTCGCTGATCTCCTCGATCAGTTTCACCTGGGTGGTTGCGGCTTTGTTCCCCTTTTCCGCTCCGAGCACCTCGCGCAGGCCCCGGACGTTGTCCAATAGCCGGTTCTGGTACGCGATGGCCGTGGGAACGATGTGGTTCTGGGCCAGATCGCCGCATACCCGGCCTTCGATCTGGAGTTTCAGCAGGTAATTGTGCAGTTCGATCTCGTGGCGGGCCTCCAGTTCCTTCGCGGTGAGCACGCCCATGCTGGAGAACAGTTCCTTGGTCTCCTTGCGCTCCCACACGTCCAGTGCGCGCGGCGTATCGGCGATGTTGCTCAATCCGCGTTCGGCCGCCTCCTGCCGCCAGGCCTCGCCGTAACCGTTGCCTTCGAAGCGGATGGTCTTGCTCTCGGCGATCAGGTCACGGATCACGCGCAGCACCGCTTCATCCTTCTTTGTGCCCTTGTCGATCAAGGTATCCACGCTTTTCTTGAATGCCCGGAGTTGTTGCGCCACGATGGTGTTGAGCACGGTCATGGCCGCCGCACAATTGGCACTGCTGCCAACGGCCCGGAACTCGAATTTATTCCCGGTGAAGGCGAAGGGGCTGGTCCTGTTGCGGTCGGTATTGTCCAACATCACCGAGGGGATGCGGCCGATGTCCAGCTTCAGCTCGGTCTTCCGATCGGGCGTCATGGTACCCTTGATGTTCTTCTCCAGTTCATCCAGCAGGTTGCTGAGGTGCTCCCCAATGAACACGCTGATGATGGCCGGCGGTGCTTCGTTCGCACCCAGCCGGTGGTCGTTCCCGGCCGATCCGATGCAAGCGCGCAATACATCGGCATGGCGGTGGATGGACTTGATGGTGTTGACGAAGAAGGCCAGGAAGAGCATGTTCTCCTTCGGCGTTCTGGCGGGGCGGAGCAGGTTCTTGCCGGTATTGGTGGCCAGGCTCCAATTGTTGTGCTTACCGCTGCCATTCACACCGGCGTAGGGTTTCTCGTGGAAGAGCACCCGGAAATGGTGTTTGCGTGCGGTTTTCCCCATCACGTCCATGAGGAGCATGTTGTGGTCCACGGCGAGGTTGAGTTCCTCGAAGACCGGGGCGCACTCGAACTGATTGGGAGCCACCTCATTGTGCCGGGTCTTCACCGGAATGCCCAGTTTCAGGGCCTCGGTCTCGAAATCGCGCATGAAGGCCACTGCCCGGTCCGGGATACTGCCGAAATAGTGGTCCTCCAGTTGCTGGCCCTTGGCCGGAAGGTGGCCGAAGAGCGCCCGCCCGGTCATCATGATGTCCGGACGGGCATGGAAGAGGGCCTCGTCGATCAGGAAGTATTCCTGTTCCCAGCCGAGGGTACAGGTCACCTTGGTCACGTCCTTATCGAAATACTGGCATACGGCGGTGGCGGCCTCATCCACGGCTTTGATGGCGCGGAGCAAGGGCATCTTGAAATCCAATGCCTCGCCGGTGTAGCTGATGAAGATGGTGGGGATGCATAGGGTACGGCCCATGATGAAGGCCGGGCTGCTGGGGTCCCAGGCGGTGTAGCCCCGGGCCTCGAAGGTGTTACGGATACCCCCGTTGGGGAAACTGCTGGCATCGGGTTCCTGCTGCACGAGCATGCTGCCATCGAAACGTTCAATGCTCCGGCCACCGCCGATGGGTTCGAAGAAGGCATCGTGTTTCTCCGCGCTGGTACCGGTCAAGGGTTGGAACCAGTGGGTATAATGGGTGGCCCCCTTGCTCGCGGCCCATTCCTTCATGCCGCTCGCCACCTGGTCGGCCAGTTTCCGATCGATCCGAGAACCTTGGTGGATCGCCTGCCGAACTGCGAACCAGGCATCCTCGGTGAGGAACATGCGCATGGCGTCCTCATTGAAGACGTTGCAGCCGAAGAACTCCGAGATCTTGGCCGTGGGGGTCTCGATCGCCTTCGGGGCACGATTGATCGCACTTTCCAAAGCTTGCTGGCGAAAACGGGGGGCGTTCATCGATTTTTTATGTTTCGGCGGCGAAAGTATGGCGATCAGACGGGGGGTATCTCATGAATTTTGAACAATTTGAACATACCCCCCCCTATCGCAATGGGGTATGGAATAAAAAAAGCACCATTCAGGTGCTTAACAGGGAGAAGGGAGCGGTCACGGACCAGGGATGGGGGATGGCTGATCGTGGCCATCGCCGCCCGGGGGTGGCGGGATAGCCGGTGGTTTGGCCTGTGCATCGGACAGTTCCTGTTGGAAAGCCCGGCGTTGTTCATTCACGGCTTGGTTCATTTCGTTCGCACCCCGTTGGATCTCGCGCTGCACCTCGTTGGACGCATCGCGTACCTGCCGCATGGTGCGTCCCAGTGTGCGGGCCAGGTCAGGGATCCCCTTCGCACCGAAGAACAACAGCGCGAAGAGCATGATCACCAGAAGCTCGCCACCGCTGATATCAAAAAGAAGGAAGCGCCCCATGAATGGTCCAAAAGTAGGAAGTCCCGCCGATGAGGCAGGACTTCCCAAGGAGGGGATGGTGCTGGGTCAGGCTATGGCCTCCTTCACCGCCACGCTGGCCTTCTTGCGCAGCAAGAGGTCCACCGCAGTGGCCGATGCGACGAAGATGGAGGAATAGGTACCGACCACGGTACCCACGAAGAGCCCGAAGACGAAACCTTTGATGGAGACGCCACCGAAGAAGAAGATGATGAGCAGTACCAACATCGTACATACCCCAGTGTTCAAGGTACGGCTGAGGGTGCTGTTGATGGCTTTGTTGAACAGGGAGACCACCGGTTCGCGCTTGTGCTCCCGTGAGTATTCACGGATACGGTCGAAGACCACCACGGTATCGTTAATGGAGTAACCCACCACGGTGAGGATCACGGCGATGAAGGCCTCGTCGATCTCCATGGAAAAGCCGACCACCCCCCAGAGCAAGGAGTACAGGCCAAGTACCACGAGCACGTCGTGGGCCAGGGACAGGATCGCGCCGATGCCGTATTGCCAGTTGTTGAACCGGATGCCGATGTACACGAACATGAAGAGCAGCGCGATGCTCACCGAGGTGAGCGCTTTGATCTTGATGTCGTCGCTGATGGTCGGATCGACCTTGCGGGTATCGTCCGCGAAGGTGAATTCGCCCACTTGGGCCAGTCCTGCGGCCAT
>JADLAI010000196.1 GCA_020848295.1 Flavobacteriales bacterium | reverse complement strand
GGGAACCCGATCAATGGCGCCACGAATTATGCGTATACCGCTTTCTGGAATGGCAACATGACGGTAACGGTCTCCAACGGATCGTGCACCGTGACCTCGGCACCAGTGGCCATCCAGGTCGGCACGGCACCGGCGGCCACCATCACGGCCAGTGGGGCCACTTCCTTCTGCTCTGGTGGCAGTGTCGTCCTTTCCGGCAACACCGGGAACGGCTACACGTATAGCTGGCAGCGGAACGGAAGTACCATCAGTGGCGCTTCCGCCAGTTCCTATACCGCCACAACTGCCGGAAACTACACCCGTACGGTCACCAACAACGGGTGTTCCGCCACGTCCAGCCCGATCACGGTTTCCGTCGGGAGTGGTCCCAGCCCGGCGATCACCGCACAGGGTTCAACGAGTTTCTGCTCCGGGGGAAATGTCCTTCTCTCCACGGCCAGTGCCTCCGGTAACAATTACGTCTGGCAACGGAATGGCACTACGATCGCCGGTGCAACGAGCAACACCTACACCGCGACCATGAGCGGCAACTACACGGTCTCCGTCACCAACGGCAACTGCTCCGGCACCAGTGCTCCCGTTGCAGTGAACGCTTCCGGTTCGGGTCCAACACCTACTGTGAACGCTCTCGGCCCAACATCGTTCTGTACCGGTGGCAATGTGATCCTGACGACCGAACAGATCGCTGGTGCGACCTATCAATGGCGGTACAATGGGGTGGTGCTCCCCGGAGCGACCAACCATGCCTATACAGCATACCTGAATGGTGCGTTCACCGTAACGGTAACGACCGGGACGTGCAGTGCCACCTCGGCACAGACGAACATCAATGTCGTGCCAGGTCCAACGGCAACGATCTCCGCCGACGGGCCAACGACCTTCTGCGCCGGTAGCAGTGTCACCCTGAGCACGAACAGCGGAACAGGGTACGCCTATACCTGGTATCGCAACGGGGTCGTGATCCCTGGAGCCACTGCGAATGAGCACACCGCCACGCTCACCGGTTATTACATGGTGCGCATTTCCCTCTCGAATTGTACTTCCACGTCACCCAGCCTCTATGTGCAGTCCTTCTCACCACCGAGCGTGACCTGTAGCGCCGATCCCGAGGATGCCGCCGTGAACGCCGTAGCCAACGGTGGTCTCGCACCATACGCCTTCAACTGGAACACATCACCCACGAGCACCACCGCCCAGGCCAATGTGACGGCGTCCGGCACCTACACCGTGGTGGTCACCGATGCCCGTGGCTGCACCGCCTCATGTTCCACCACGATCGAATTGCCAGAAGGCAACGATTGTATGGGCGCTCGTACGGAAACACAGGTCACCTGGGGTGCGAACCCTTCCTGGAACAACCCGGCGGGCTTCATGATCAACAACTTCGCTGGGGCGTTCCCGGCGCCGAACCACCTGACCATCGGATGTGGTAGCCGAAAGCTCCGCCTCACTTCGGGAAGTGCGGTCGTCGCGTTCCTGCCCTCGAATGGCCCCATTGCGCGACTTCCCAGTGGGACCATGGTGAACCCCACCTCCTACGGCAACACCTTCGCTGGCCAACTCGTTGCCTTGAAGCTCAGTGTTCGGTTCGATGAATATGATGCGTGGTACAGCCCCTCCACGACCCCATTGGGGGATATGGTGGTGGCCAGTGGACTGTTCGCTGGCTGGACCGTGCAGCAGGTGATCGATGCGGCCGATGAGAAGATCGGGAATTGTGGGAACAGCTACACCCGTGAAGCGCTGAACGAGGCGCTCACCGCGATCAATGAAGGTTACGCGGGCGGCATCGTGAACAGCGGCTACCTCATTTGCCCGGAAGGAAGCGGCATGGCGCCAGAGCCAGCAGGGTCCATCAACGCGATCGCAGGCACGGCCAAATCGATCCACCTGGTCGATCCATCAGCTGTGGTGTTCCCGAACCCCACGAGCGGGGTCACCGTCTTCTCATTCACGCCTTCCCTGCCTGACCAACGGACCACATTCGAACTCCGAAGCGTGAACGGAGCACTGATCGAAAGCCGTGATCTGGGCATACTTCCCGCAGGCGTGGAACATCGTCTTGACTGGGATGCCACAGGCAGAGGAGCAGGACTGTATCTCTATCGGATCACGGCGGGAACCGTGGTCATGACCGGTAAGTTGGTGGTTGAGTAGGGTTTGAGGGTTGGAACAAGGAGGGCCTGCACAAGACTGTGCGGGCCTTTCTTCCATTGGGGAGCGGCATCCAGTCGACCGATCACGTTCTGTGCCGGGACCGCGTGCCCAAGGTGCGTTGGATCGATGACCCGACCACCTATATTACACCCATGGAGGTTCCAGGTTTCCGCCCACGATACCGGTTCGTAACGCCATTGAGCGCTGCGGAGATCAAGCGTTCGATCCGTGAGCAACTCAACACGAAGAACCCGCGTGGTTTATTGCTGCGGTCAACCGATCAGCATCTTGTCCTGAGCTACCCACAGCGTGGGTCGGCAGCGTGGACACCCCAAATGGACCTCACCTTCGAAGCCGTGGCGAACGATCACACCTTGGTGCGGTGCCTGATCGGTCCCATACCCACGATCTGGATGCTCTTCGCGGGTGGATACCTCGCCCTCACACTCCTCGCGCTCACCGGACTCACCTTGGGCTTTGCCCAGCACCTGGCGGGGAGCAGCCCATGGGGCTACCCACTTGCGGGAATTGCCGCGGCTGCACTGCTGACCATGATCATCGTGGAACGCAGCGGGCGGCGGCGTGCCCGGCCGGACATGTACTACCTCGGTTCGTTCGTGGATGAGTCCTTGGGTTGCGACTGCCTGAAACTGGCACGCGAGCAGGCCGAGTGATCCACCTGTGATGGTTCATGAACCGCAGCGGGGACGGTCCTATCCCCGAAAAGCCGTGGCACACCACACGTTAGTAGCCCCCGTATCCTCTCCTGGCTAACGGTGACGGAGAGCTACCGACCACCGTGCTCTCGTTGCTCGACACCGAGGGCTTCGATCAATGGCACAACCACATTACACGTCCCTTGGATAGAGTAGCTGGAGTAGTGGTCGCCCTTCGCACAGTTGAGCTATCGCGTTCCCACGCCATCCATCGGCGGTGCGGAAAGGATAGTGGAGCTCCACCCTGAGGATCCCGTCCCGGTAACTCCGAAGCCATAGGCATTCGTCGTTGTCCAGACCATCACGCGGTTACCACCTGCCAAGATCCCAAGCGGTTCACCGTTGAGGACCGTGGAGACCCAACCGGTCGAGCCGACCCCTGTGCGGCCAACGCCGTATGCCTTGGTAGCGGTGAACAATGCGATGCGTGCGCTACCCGCAGCGGATCCGAGCACTGGGCCATCCAATATCGTGGATATCCAGCCACTACCACCTGTGCCCGTAGGCCCGAACGCATAGGCGTTCGTTGCCGTGTAGAGCACGACGATCGTATCGGAGGCCAGTGCGCCCAATACTGGACCGCTCAAAATGGTGGAGGTCCAGCCGCTACTTCCCGTGCCCGTACCGCCGAACCCATACGCATTCTGGTCGTTATGGACGACCAAGCGCCCGTCCCCGGTCTTGATCATATCGCATCCCGCAGGCCCCGGTGGTCCGGCAGGCCCTTGTGGCCCTTGCGGACCCTGCGTGCCACCATTCGCCGCATAGAGCGCATAGGGAACGCTGAGCAACTGCTGCGTTCCGACGATGGAGTAATCCGCACCACCAGTGGGGTCCGTTTCCGTCCGTAGGAAGTAAGGGCCAGCGGACCAATCGATGCCAGCCATGCTCCCGCTCACCACCGTACCAGCGCCCACCTGGACCGTGGCGAGGCCGTTCGTATTGGTGGTGGCCGCGTGTGTTTCCACGAACACCGCAGTGCCGTTCGCTGTGGACTGGAGCACACTGATGCGGATGCCCACGGTAGCGTTCGCTACAAGCGCATTGCTGGCATCGCGAATGACCGCCTGGTAGCTCATGAGCGCAGGTGCCTGGGCGTGTGAACGAAGCACCAGGAACAGTATGGGAAGCAGCAGTGCGGGTCTCATGGAAGGTCGGTGTGCAGGAGGGTGAAGGAATACGATGTACCGTCCGTATCGATGACGTGCAGGTGGTGGACGCCGGCTGCGAACCCTTGCAGGGAAAGCGTATGGTCACCGGCCCTCATGGAGGTCTGCTGTAGCATGCGCCCGTTCGCATCGTAAAGTCCAATTCTCCACGAACCGGTAGAAGCTGGTAGGATCAGGTTCACGACGTTGTCAGTGACCGTGGGGAAGGCCCGAACATCCAGGCGCGGGGCTGTAGGCGTAATGTGCAGGGACGGGTTCGCGAAGGTCTGCTGTACCCCCTGACTGACCACCCCGGTCTCCCCATTCTGTACTTCATCGGCTATTTGACCCAGGCTCCAGTGGACGCTTCCGCCACTACCGGTCGCGTCGCCACCAAGCGCCACGAAATCTGCCTGGGCCATCATCGTGGCGCTACAATAAGCAAGGTGGAGCATCAGGAGGATGCGGCATTGCTTCATCTGGCCAAGGTACTTCCTTGGTGCTGAAAGCCTCTACCCCGGTACTTGGAACGAGGCCCGGATGGGATCTCCAGCCATTCTGAGGTGACGAACGGGAGGACCATCCAACCCCTTCCGAACGGAAAGAGCGGCCTTGGTAGCCGCTCTTTCGATATGGGGTCCGTACTTCCTATCCGCTGCACATCTCGCAACTGTCCGGGTTATCGAGGCTACAGGCGATCTCCGCTGCTGCGCGCTCTTCCGCCGTCATGGCCTTGGTGGCCGCAACGGTGGGGCCGTTCACGACGGGATCCATCATCACGGTGCTACCGGCCGCAGTACCCTGGTTGCCAACGATCTCCCGCACACGCTCATTCTCCTTCGCGGTCGGCTCAGCGAGTTTCGCCTTATCCACGGTGAACTTGATGGCGTCGGTCGCGGCCTTGGTGCGTAGGTAGTACATGCCGGTCTTCAGGCCCGCCTTCCACGCATAGAAGTGCATGCTGGTGAGCTTGCCGAAGTTGGCGTTCTCCATGAAGATGTTGAGGCTCTGGCTCTGGCAGATGAAGGCACCACGGTCAGCGGCCATGTCGATGATCACCTTCTGGCTGATCTCCCACGCGGTCTTGTACAGGTCCTTCAGGTTCTGCGGGATCTCCGGGATGTGCTGCACACTGCCGTTGGCGGCGATGATCTTGTTCTTCAGCTCTTCGCCCCACAGGCCGAGTTTCACCAGATCGCGCAGCAGGTACTTGTTCACCACCACGAACTCACCGCTCAACACACGGCGCGTGTAGATATTGCTGGTGTAGGGTTCGAAGCACTCGTTATTCCCCAGGATCTGCGCGGTGCTTGCGGTGGGCATCGGTGCGAGCAGCAGGCTGTTGCGCACGCCGTACTTCTTGATCTCGTTGCGCAGCACGTCCCACTCCCAACGGTCGCTCGGCTTCACACCCCACATGTCGAACTGGAGCACGCCCTGGCTCACGGGACTGCCTTCGTAGGTCTCATAGTGGCCTTCCTCCTTCGCCAGGTCCTTGCTGGCCGTGAGGGCCGCGTAGTAGATGGTCTCGTGGATCTCGCGGTTGAGCACTTTCGCTTCGACCGAGTCGAAGGGGTGACGCATCAGAATGAAAGCGTCCGCAAGGCCCTGCACACCGATGCCGATGGGGCGGTGGCGCATGTTGCTGCGACGCGCTTCGGGGATCGGGTAGTAGTTCTGGTCGATGACGCGGTTGAGGTTCTTCGCCAGCTGGTAGGTCACCTCGAAGAGCTTGTCGTGATCGAACCTGCCCTTCTCCACGAATTTGGGTAGCGCGATCGAGCCCAGGTTGCACACGGCCACTTCGTCCGGGCTGGTGTACTCGATGATCTCCGTGCAGAGGTTGCTGCTCTTGATGGTGCCGAGGTTCTGCTGGTTGCTCTTGCCATTGGCAGCATCCTTGAAGAGCATGTACGGGGTACCGGTCTCGATCTGGCTCTCCAGGATCTTGAACCAGAGGTCCTGCGCCTTGATGGTCTCGCGGCCCTTGCCTTCGCTCTCGTACTTCTCATAGAGCTCCTCGAACCTGGCGCCCCAGGTGTCGGCCAGGCCAGGGCACTCGTTGGGGCACATCAGCGTCCACTCACCACCTTGCTCCACACGCTTCATGAAGAGGTCCGGGACCCACATGGCGTAGAAGAGGTCGCGGGCGCGCATCTCCTCTTTGCCGTGGTTCTTCTTCAGGTCCAGGAAGTCGAAGATATCCGCGTGCCAAGGCTCCAGGTACATGGCGAAGCTGCCCTTGCGCTTGCCCCCGCCCTGGTCCACGTAACGCGCCGTGTCGTTGAAGACACGCAGCATGGGCACGATCCCGTTGCTGGTGCCGTTGGTGCCTTTGATGTAGCTGCCCTTCGCACGCAGGTTGTGTACGCTCAGACCGATGCCGCCAGCGCTCTGACTGATCTGCGCACACTGCTTCAGCGTGTCATAGATGCCACTGATGCTGTCGTCCTTCAATTGAAGAAGGAAGCAACTGCTCATCTGCGGCTTCGGCGTACCGGCATTGAACAAGGTGGGCGTGGCGTGGGTGTACCAGCCTTCGCTCAGGTCGTTGTACGTGCGGATGGCACTGTCCAGGTCATTCTTATGGATGCCCACGGCCACACGCATCAACATGTGTTGCGGGCGCTCGGCCACCTTGCCATGCAGGCGCAGGAGGTAGCTGCGCTCCAGGGTCTTGAACCCGAAGTAATCATAACTGAAGTCGCGGTCATAGATGATCGCACTGTCCAGCACATCGGCGTTCTTCTGGATGATCTCGTGTACATCATCGGCCAGCAGTGCGGCTTTAGCACCGGTCTTCGGGTCGATGTAGTTGTACAGGTCCTTCATGGCCTCACTGAAGGACTTCTTCGTGCTCTTGTGCAGGTTGCTCACCGCGATGCGGCTCGCAAGCTGCGCATAGTCCGGGTGTTTCACCGTCATGGTGGCGGACACCTCGGCCGTGAGGTTATCCAGTTCGCTGGTAGTGACACCATCGAAGATGCCATCGATCACCTTGAGGGTGACCACGGTGGCATCCACCATGGGATCCAGCCCGTAGCAGAGTTTCTTCACCCGGGCCGTGATCTTGTCGAATTTCACCGCCTCCCGGCGTCCGTCGCGTTTGATGACGTACATGTTCCTGTTCCTTGTTTTTTACCCGGATGCGTTGGCTCCCGCCTGCCTCCGTGTTGGTTATTCCGTCACTTTCCTCGACCGTAAGATGGCCTCTTTCCCCACCTTACCCGAGCGCCCACTTCGGCTCTTCTTCAACTGTTGAATGTGAGTTGTTGGGGGCCGGTGAGTGGTGACCGGCGAATGGTGACCGGGTGCACCATTCGCTATTCACCAACTCCCATTCACCCCCCTAAAAATCAGCGTCCAGCGTGAACTTGGTCTGGTCCTTCTCCTTGTTCAGCACCCCGGCCTTCTGGTATTCGCCCACACGCTTCTCGAAGAAGTTGGTCTTGCCTTGCAGCGAGATCATCTCCATGAAGTCGAAGGGGTTCATGGCGTTGTAGATCTTCTCGTTGCCCAGTTCCACCAGCAGGCGGTCGGCCACGAACTCGATGTACTGCTGCATCAGCTTCGCGTTCATGCCGATCAGGTTCACGGGCAGCGCGTCGGTCACGAACTCCTTCTCGATCTCCACCGCATCGCGGATGATGGACTCCACGGTCTTCTTGCTCACCTTGTTCAAGAGGTGCTTGGTGTAGAGCAGGCAGGCGAAGTCGCAGTGCAGGCCCTCGTCGCGGCTGATCAACTCGTTGCTGAAGGTGAGGCCCGGCATGAGTCCGCGTTTCTTCAACCAGAAGATGCTGCAGAAGCTGCCGCTGAAGAAGATGCCTTCCACCGCAGCGAAGGCGATAAGACGCTCGGCGAAGCTGCCCTTGCTGATCCAGCGTAGCGCCCATTCGGCCTTCTTGCCCACGCAAGGCACGGTGTCGATGGCGTGCAGGAGTTTGTCCTTCTCGATCGGGTCCTTGATGTAGGTGTCGATGAGCAGGCTGTACGTCTCGCTGTGGATGTTCTCCATGGCGATCTGGAAGCCGTAGAAGAAACGCGCTTCGGGGTATTGCACCTCGTGGAGGAAATTCTCCGCGAGGTTCTCGTTCACGATGCCGTCGCTGGCGGCGAAGAAGGCAAGCACGTGCTTGATGAAGTAGCGTTCATCGTCATTGAGCTTGTCGTTCCAATCCACCAGGTCGGCATGCAGGTCGATCTCCTCGGCGGTCCAGAAGCTGGCCTCGTGCTTCTTGTAGAAGCTCCAGATGTCGTGGTGCTGGATGGGGAAGATGACGAAGCGATCCTTGTTCTCCTTGAGCAAGGGCTCGTTCGCGGCGGCGATATCGGTGTGGAGTTCGGAGTCGAGGCTCATCTGTTCGGGCTTGTTCGTGGTACTCATGGTCGGGGCTTCTCAGGGGGAGCGGATCCGGAAGGAGGGCCGCCTCCTTCCATCACTGCTCCGGTATTCCTTGGGTTCCGTCGGCGTCGTTGCCATCCGATCCCTGTCGTGATCGCAGCGCCGTCGTCGGGTTACAAAAGTGGTCCCGATGGGTACTACCGAAGTACCGGTACCATCCATACTTTTCAACACCATGCGGATCCCCGCGATCGGCGGGAGAGGGAACAAAAAGCACACGGTCCAAGCCTTTTCTTTTCACGATCGATCAACGATCCGCGTAACGCGCGACCATCGTGCATTCGCTGGCCCAAGGACAGCGGAAAGCCCCGGTGCATCGCTTGATCACACATCGGTCAACCGCCCATGCCGCGACCACGGCCGAATTGGGCGGCACAACTCCTTCGGAAGGCACCTCCAACGGGGTTGCCACCCCGAACATCCCCATACTGAGCTGGTGGAAAAGCAACCGTCGTCCACGGGTGATCGAGGGCAAGGGTGCGAGCGCCACATCCCTCTCACCATTCGCCGCGATCGGAGTGGAACGGAAAGCGTCCGGATCCCCACCACCGTATCAGTGAGGTCGGAACGGGAGATGATGACCCACCCCTTTCCCGGTTCCTTAACGATCGGGACCGCTTCGTTGCAGCCTCTTCACATCACCGATCCATGATCCACCGTGCGGCACCAGATACCCATCATGAAAGGTTGGCCATGTACGATCGTTGAAAACCTCCTCCCCTCCCTGTACTCATCGCCAGTTCCTCTGCACCTACCTTGTTCTCTCGTTGAACCCCAAATACCCAGAACCATGGCAGCTGCCGTTGAAGCGTATTGCGTGAAGTGCAAGGCGAAGCGTAACATGAAGGACCCCAAGGAGAACACCATGGCCAACGGCCGCAAGGCCATGAAGGGCACCTGCCCCACCTGTGGCACGGGCATGTTCAAGATCATGGGCAAGGCCTGAGCGCCTGCACCGATCACGGACCGCGGACGAAAAGGAGGCCCTGCCCGATACCACCGGCAGGGCTTTTCCATGCACCCTTGCACAATATCGTGCTTGGCCCACGGTCCTTGATCCGCGCGGTTACCTTTGTCCGCGTACATGACGGGAGCCGCCCTTCTACCACTGGTGGATGCCGCCGTGCAAGCCGCTTTCGCCGGTGGCCGTGCCATCATGGCCGTGTATGGATCGGAGGTCGAAGTGTGGTCGAAACCGGACCACTCCCCCATCACCCGTGCGGATCGGGACGCTCATGATGCGATCGCCAACGTCCTGGAGGGCACACAACTGCCCATGATGAGCGAGGAGGGACGCATGATCCCACCGGCCGAACGACAGGGCTGGGGTCGCTATTGGTTGGTGGATCCGTTGGACGGCACCAAGGAGTTCATCCATCGCAACGACGAGTTCGCTGTGTGCATCGCGCTGATGCGGAGCGATACCGCTTTCCGCGCCCCCCAGGGCAATGCGACCCCCGTGGTCGGTGTGGTGTACGGTCCGGTGGCCGATGTGCTCTACTTCGCCTGGGAGGGCGGTGGTGCCTACCGCCAACAGGCCGCAGCAACCCACGCACACCATTCCGCGTATGAACGCGTCGCCATGAGCACCCGTCTGCCCCTCGCTCACCCAGAGCGGGTCCACACCGTACTGGCCAGTCGTTCGCACCGCAGTGCGGCCACCGAGGCACGTATCGAGCTACTGCGGGCCACCCATGGCGAGGTGGCTTTCGCCCATATCGGCAGTGCGCTCAAGTTCGGACTGATGGCCGAGGGTGCCGCCGATACCTATCCACGTCTTTCGCCCACCATGGAGTGGGACACCGCCGCCGGGCAGATCATCTGCACCGAGGCCGGCCGCCAACTGATCGACCTGACCACCCATGCACCCATGCGCTATAACAAGAACGAACCTGTGAACAACTGGTTCATCGTACAATGAGCAAGATGACGAAGAAGACCTCCTCCGGCAAGGCCACCCGCTCCACCGCCAAAGGCCACAGTGCCGACGCCAAGAAACCCAAGGCCACGAAAGCCACGAAGAAAGGAACACGCAAGGTGGCATTGATCACCGGCGTGACCGGACAGGACGGTGCCTACCTGAGCGAGCTGCTCCTGAACAAGGGCTATGAAGTACACGGTGTGAAACGGCGTAGCTCGCTGTTCAACACCGACCGCATCGACCACCTGTACCACGACATGCACGAGAAGGGCCGCCCCTTCCACCTGCACTATGGTGACCTCACCGACAGTGTGAACTGCCTGCGCCTGGTGCAGCAGATCCAGCCCGACGAGATCTACAACCTCGCGGCCATGAGCCACGTGCATGTGAGCTTCGAGCTGCCCGAGTACACGGCCAATGCCGACGGCATCGGCACGCTCCGCTTCCTGGAGGCCATCCGCATCCTGGGAATGGAGAAGAAGACCAAGTTCTACCAGGCCTCCACCTCGGAGCTCTACGGCGGGGTGCGCCCGCATGCGCAGAACGAGGAAACGCCCATGCACCCGCGCAGTCCCTACGGTGTGGCCAAGCTCTATGGCTTCTGGATCACCAAGAACTACCGCGAGAGCTACGGCATGTTCGCTTGCAACGGCATCCTCTTCAACCACGAGAGCCCACTGCGTGGCGAGACCTTCGTAACGCGCAAGATCACCCGCGCCGCCGCCAAGATCAAGCTGGGCCTGCAGGATACGCTCTACCTGGGCAACCTCGACGCCAAACGCGACTGGGGCCATGCCAAGGATTATGTGGAGGGCATGTGGCTGATGCTACAGGCCAAGAAGCCCGATGACTACGTGCTGGCCACCGGCAAAACATACACCGTGCGCCACTTCGTGGACCTCGCCTTCGGTGAGGTGGGCATCAAGCTTGAATGGAAGGGCAAGGCCGAGAAAGAGAAGGGATACGACAAGAAGACCGGCAAGGTGCTGGTGGCCATTGACAAACGCTACTACCGACCCGCCGAGGTGGACCACCTGGAGGGCGACCCCCGCAAGGCCATGCGCGAGCTGGGCTGGAAACACAAGTACGACCTGAAGGCCCTGGTGAAGGAGATGATGGCCAGCGATCTGGACCTCTTCAAGCGCGACGTGTACCTGAAGAAAGGCGGACATAGGATCCTGCATGAGCAGGAGTAGAGTTCCAGGTTATCGGTTGTTCGGCGTGATGGAACGAACACGCGATGCTGCTGCGGGCACAGGGTGTCGCCCCACAGCATCGGCAGCCTGACAACCGCCAACAGACAACAGCCAACGACCCCAATGAACAAGCAGGACAAGATCTATATCGCAGGCCACCGCGGCATGGTGGGCAGCGCCATCGTACGCCGCCTGCAGCAGGACGGCTACACGAACATCGTGACGCGAACGAGCAAGGAGCTGGACCTGAAGGAGCAGCAGGCCGTGCGCGACTTCTTCGCGCAGGAGAAGCCGGACCACGTGGTACTGGCCGCAGCGAAAGTGGGCGGCATCCATGCGAACAACGTGTACCGCGCGCAGTTCCTGTACGAGAACCTGATGATCGAGAGCAACGTGATCCACTCGGCCCACGAGAACGGAGTGAAGAAGCTGCTCTTCCTGGGTTCCTCATGCATCTACCCGAAGATGGCCCCGCAGCCGTTGAAGGAGGAGAGCCTGTTGAGCGGATTCCTCGAACAGACCAACGAGCCCTACGCCATCGCCAAGATCGCGGGGATCAAGCTCGCGGAGAGCTACCGTCGTCAGTACGGATGCAACTTCATCAGCGCGATGCCCACGAACCTCTATGGGCCGAACGATAACTACGACCTCAACAACAGCCACGTGCTGCCGGCACTCATCCGCAAGTTCCACACGGCCAAGGTGGCCAACGCGCCAAGCGTGGAGGTCTGGGGCAGTGGCAGTCCACGCCGCGAGTTCCTGCACGTCGATGACCTCGCCGATGCCTGCTTCCACTTGATGCAGCACTACGACGAGGAGATGTTCGTGAACATCGGCACCGGGGAGGACCTCACGATCAAGGAGCTCGCAGAGTTGATCCAGGACGTGGTGGGCTACACCGGCGTGATCAAGTGGAACACCGAAAAGCCCGATGGCACGCCCCGTAAACTGATGGACGTGTCCCGCCTGCACAGCATGGGCTGGAAACACCGGATCGGCCTGCGCGAAGGCATCACCAGCGTGTACGCCGAGTTCGCGAAGAGCGAGCTGGCCAAGGGGTGAGTGGCCCTGGGTCGACCAACGTCCGGCCGCTGATCGGGTGTTCGCTTCAAGTGGCCCCCTTCCACCTACCTTCGGCCGGTCATGTGGCCCTTCTACAGGAGGTCGGTGGTGCTGGGTACGGTAACAGGGGCGGCCTTGAGCACCCTTGCACAGCAGAACGATATCCCGTTACAGCGTGACTTCCACATCGGGGTGGAGCGCAACGCCGCCAGCCTGAACGCACACACCCATACCGGCCTGAAACCCATCATCCAGAGCCGGGCCGACCTCACCGGTGTGCTGGGGCACCAGGTCGATAGCAGCAAATACTACTACTGGATATCGCAGCGCATCTTCAGGGACCACCTGCTGGAGATCAGGGGCGAGGACTTCAAACTCACGGCCGACCCGCTCTTCCAACTGGAGTACGGCTACGAGTTCGCCGACCGCACCGCCTATGCCGACACCAACCGGTATTACGCCAACGTCCGGGGTGCCTGGTTCACCGGCGACATCGGCTCGAAACTCTCGTTCCAGACCTTCGTGCAGGAACACCAGTCCATCGCCCCGCAATACATCTTCATCCAGGCCCGCGACGCAGGCACCATCTCCGGGCAAGGGCGTGTGAAGCTCGTGGAACGCCGCATCCTGGATTACGGCTGGTCGCAAGGCAATATCTCCTACACACCGACATCCTGGCTCAACCTGCAATTCGGTCATGGCAAACACTTCGTGGGCCACGGGTACCGCTCGGTATTGCTCAGCGACCACGCGGTGAACGCACCCTACCTGAAGTTCAGCGTGCTCACCCCGAACAAACGGGTGCAGTACACCAGCTGGTTGAGCAAGTTGGAAAGTGGTGTACAGCTTGAGGACCGGTTGCCCACCGGCCAGTCCAGCGAGTCGCTGTTCTACTGGCGTCGCGGCCGCTTCAACCACCTGAGCGTGGACCTCGGCCGGGTGCAACTGGCCCTGTTCGAGAGCACCTTGTTCGAGGACATCGACAGCACCGGAGTGAAACCCTTCGATGCGCTCGAGCTGAACCCGGTGATCGGGGTGAATACGCTGGTGCGCGGCTTCGATGGGCGTGAGAAGAGCGTGGTGGGGCTGGACCTTCGCCTGAAGCTCACCGACATGGGATACGTGTACGGGCAGTTCGCCGTGGACGATGCCGGCGGCGATCGCCATGCCTACCAGGCGGGCGTGCGCTGGTTCGATGTGGGGTTGCGCGGGGTGACCCTGCAGGTGGAATACAATAGCGCCACCCCGTTCATGTACACCCACGACCCGACCAAGCTGGCCTACGAACATGCGGGGCTGCCGCTGGCGCACCCGATGGGCACCGCCTTCAGCGAATTGTTGGCCATCGCCGATCTACAGTTCGGGCGTTTCGGTGGCCAGGTGAAGGTGGTCTCCGCCACGTACCACCGCAACCCCTCGGATTCGGTGAACGTGGGGGGAAGCCTTGGTCTGCCGGACCGCCCGACACCGGGATCCTTCGACCCACAGGTTCACGATCTCGTCCACCTGGACCTCCACGGCAATTACCTCTTCAACCCGAAGACGAACCTGCGTGCCTACATCGGGTTCCAACGCCGCGGGCTCACCAACGCCACGGACGACGCACAGAGCAGCTTCATCTACTTCGGCATCCGCACCTCGATCTTCAACCGCTATTACGACATTTGACCGACGCCCACTCGTGAAGGAACACGGCTACATCCTCCTGCTCGGCTGCATCACGGCCTTCTTCGTGGTGCTCTTCACCATGCCCTCCCTGATCAAGGTGGCGCGTATGAAACACCTGGTGGACGAACCCTCCGAGGAGCGGAAGGTCCACCACCGCAGTGTGCCCACCATCGGTGGCATCATCATCTTCGCCTCCATCCTGTTCAGCTATGCACTCTGGTTCCCGCGGGTGGCGGTGCTCGGCGAGGACCCCAGCGAGTACCGCACCCTGTACTACGCCATGGGTGATGCTTACCTGGACTTCAAGTTCGTGATCGCGGCCATGGTACTGCTCTTCTTCATCGGTGTGAAGGATGACATCATCGGCTTCTCCCCGGTGAAGAAGCTGGTGGGCCACATGGTGGTAGGCTACATCCTGGTGATGATGGCCGGCATCCGCATCAGCAACATGCACGGGATCTTCGGCATCTATGAACTGCCCCAGTACGTGAGCATCGCCCTTTCCTTCTTCGTGTATGTGGTGCTGGTGAACGCCTTCAACCTGATCGACGGTGTGGATGGCCTTGCCGGTGGCATCGGCCTGATCGCCTCGCTCACTTACGGAATGTGGCTTTACCTGGCCGGCGATATAGCGCTCTCCCTACTGGCCTTCGTGCTCGCCGGGGCACTGGTCGGCTTCCTCTTCTTCAACTGGCACCCGGCCCGCATCTTCATGGGCGACAGCGGCTCACTGATCATCGGCGCCATCCTCTCGGTACTGGCCATGAAGGTGGTGGACCACGATACCTCGCGGTTACCTGCCTATCTGAAACAGATCCCCACGCCCATCTTCGCCATGGCCGTGATCGCCTATCCCTTGGTGGACACCCTGCGCATCTTCGTGTACCGCATGTCGCGTGGCATCTCCCCCTTCGCCGCGGACCGCAACCACATCCACCACCGCCTGATGGACCTGGGCCTCGGGCACCGCAAGACCACGGGGCTGCTCTACCTCTACGCCATTTGCATCATCGCACTGAGCCTCGTGACCCGTGCCTGGCACCCGAACATCGGACTGATGGTGCTGGGCACGTCGGCCTTCGTGCTGGCCATGCTTCCATTCTTCTGGCCCAAACGCGGATGAGCATGGCGCGTTGGTGGCTTGTTCCGTCCTTCTCGCTGGCTGCGCTCCTGGCCTCGGCACAGACCGGTTGGGCACCAGTGAGCCGCGAGGTGGAGCTGCCCTACGCACAGGGCCTGCAACGGACGGGGTCCGGGGTACACACCGCTATTCGACCATACAAGACCGTCGATATGCGCAAGGCGATGAAGGCCGACAGCCTGCTTCCACGGGCGGCCCTGCGAGAACTGGACACCTGGGCCGGGCGCTTGAACGGTCGTCGGTTCCGCTGGGGGCCGCTACTGGAATTGAACGGTGGATACGAAACGGGAAGCCATAGTGGTGTGCGTTACCGGGGCGGAGCAGGCTTCTGGACCGATGCGGACCTCGGTAAAAAGCTGCAACTGCACGTGGATGCGCAGGCCTGGGGCGATCGCCTACCCACCTACCTCGATTCGCTGGCACAGGCCACCCAAGTGACCACCGGCGAAGGCTACGCGCACGGCGACCCCTCGCTCTACACCCATTACGACTGGAGCGCCCACCTGAGCTGGGATGCCCACAAGTACATCAACCTCACCGTGGGCCGGGGCAAACACTTCTTTGGGGAGGGCCACCGATCGCTCTTCCTTTCCGATGAGGCGTACAGCTATCCCTACCTGCGGATCACCACCGAGCTCTGGCGGATCAAGTACGTGAACCTCTTCGCCATGATGAACGATATCCGTGGTGCGGGGGGCGACTGGACGCGCTTCGAGCGGAAGTTCACGAGCATGCACTACCTCTCGTGGAATGCCCTGGACCGCTTGAACCTGGCCCTTTTCGAGGCGGTGGTGTGGTCGGCCGGCGACGCCCCCTATCCGCGAGGGTTCGATGTGAACTACCTCAACCCGGTGCTCTTCTTCCGGCCCACTGAATTCCGCCTCGGCTCACCGGACAATGCGTTGCTCGGCTTCGCGGCCAACGCGAAAGCGGGGAAATACGTGCTCTTCTACGCTCAGGCCATGCTCGACGAGTTCCTGGTGAAACAAGTGCGCAACGGGTTCGGCTGGTACGCCAACAAACAGGCGCTGCAATTCGGGGTGAACGCCTACCGGGCATTCGGGGTGGAGGGTTTGCACCTGCGCGGGGAGTGGAACTACATACGCCCCTTCATGTACACCCACAGCGACACCCGGCAGAACTACTCCCACATGGGGCAGCCGCTCGCCCATCCCTACGGGTCCAATGTGCAGGAGGCACTTGCCCACGGCGACCTTACACAGGGACGGTGGGTCTTCACCACGCGGGCGAGCCTGGCCTGGATGGGCAACGACAGCACATACAGTTACGGCAATAACATCTTCCGCCCGGAACGCGACAGGCCGCCGCACCCGCTGGGTGGCCTTCAGGATTTCGACTACGAGATGGGGCGGTACGGGGAAAGCACCCTGTTACACATCGAGGCACGGGCTGGTTGGACCGTGGACCCGCGATCGGCCATGCGTTTGGAAGCGGCATACACCTTCCGGCAGCTCACCCCTGCCTGGGGGCCGATGGACCAGACCCATTACTTCAGGCTCGGGCTCGCCTGCCACTTCCGCGACCGCCACCCGGAACAGGTCGTGCGCTACGTGTTCCGGTAGGTCCGCCACCTCGTTCCCGCCGGAACGGTACTTTTGCCGCTCCCTTGTCCTGGGATACCCCCGTGCAACCGACCAGCACCCTCGCCGCTGCCAGCTTCACCACCAAGGTGCGTAGTCTGGCCGTGCTCTTCAAGCTACGCCTGGCCTCGTTGGTGGTCTTCAGTGCGGCGCTCGGCTACCTCTTCGGTATACCGTCGGGCGGTTTCTCCTGGGTCGGCTTCATCGGTCTATGTGTGGCGGGCACCCTGCTCACCGGGGCCTCCAACGCCCTGAACCAGGTGCTCGAAGTGCGTGAGGACGGCTTGATGCAACGCACGGCCGGGCGCCCACTGGTAAAAGGTGTGCTCAGCTTACCCGAAGCGGTATTCGCGGCCTTCATCGCCGCCGCCGTGGCCACCTTCATGCTCTGGACGCAATTCGGTCCGCTCACCGGGATCCTCGGCTTCCTATCCCTTTTCATGTACGTGGCCCTGTACACCCCGATGAAGAAGCTGAGCTCCTGGGCCGTGTTCGTGGGAGCTTTCCCAGGTGCATTCCCACCCATGCTGGGCTATGTGGCGGCCACGGGCCATTTCGACCTGGGGGCGGGCCTGCTCTTCGCCATGCAGTTCATGTGGCAGTTCCCGCATTTCTGGGCCATCGCCTGGGTGCTCGACGAGGATTATGCCCGCGCCGGCTACCGCTTGCTCCCCGGTGGTCGTACACCCGACCGCGCTGGAGCGGCCACCACCTTGCTTTACACCCTGTTCGTGATCCCCACCGGCATGCTTCCCTGGGTGTTCGGGTACGTCGGCGATGTGGCCATGCTGATCGCGGTGGCCGGTGGCCTCATCATGGTGATCCCGGCCATCCAACTGTTCCTTTCCGTTGAAAAGAAAGACGCCCGCCGGTTGATGTTCGCCAGCTTCATCTACCTGCCTCTGGTTCAGATCGTATACGTGCTGGATAAACCATGACGCAGGAGTCCCCCACCGCCCAAGAGACCCAGGAACGTGCTTCCCGGGTCCGCAAACAGATCACCAGCTTCATCCTTATCGCCATCGTGATGTTCTTCGCGGGGCTCACCAGTGCATACGTGGTGAGCATGAGCGGTGGGTACTGGGTGGATATCAAGGTGCCACGCTCATTCCTGTTCGGTACGGCGGCCATCCTCCTCAGCAGTCTCTTCGCCCAACTGGCACTGAACGCCGCCCGCAAGGACCGTTCCGGCCCCGTTGCCCCCTTCCTGATCGTCACCCTGCTGCTCGGCCTGGTCTTCACCTGGTATCAATTCCAAGGGTGGGATGAATTAACCAGCAAGGGCAACTTCCTGATCAGCAAGATATTGGATAACAAGGGCGTGTATGGCGAGGACTACACCATCCGCTTCCAAGGCGTTCCATTGATCCAGGAGAACGGCCAGTTCTACCATCCGGATGATGTGGCCCGCGCAAGATCGCTGAACGCCGACCTGGACGAGCAGAAGAACACCTCCAGTTCCTTCTTCTTCGCCCTTACCGGAGCGCACCTGGCGCACCTGGCCTTCGGCTTGTTGAGTGTGGCGGTCATGGTGGTGATGGCCCTCCAGCACCGATATACGACCGTGGACCATGCCGGGCTATGGAGCGGGGTGATGTACTGGCACTTCCTCGGTGCCCTATGGATCTACCTGCTTTTGTTCTTGGTCTTTGTTCATTAACATTGCGGCCGTAAACCCACCCATGGCAGGAGACGCAAGCAAGGCTTTGAGCAATGACGTCCTTTGGGGCGGCGGCCGCTCCCCGTTCAGCATCAGCTACGGGAAGATGATGATGTGGTTCTTCCTGGTATCCGACGCCTTGACCTTCGGCGGACTGCTGACGGCCTACGGCTTCGTGCGCCACAGCACCACCGAGGTATGGCCCATCGGCGAAGAGGTCTTCCGGGCACTGCCCTTCCTGCACGGAAGCTACCCCCTGATCTACGTGGCCCTGATGACGGCTATCCTGATCTTCAGTTCCGTGACGATGGTACTGGCCGTGGAGGCCGGGCACCGCATGGACAAGAAAGGCGTGATCAAGTGGCTCTTCCTCACCGTGCTCGGTGGCGCCTTCTTCGTGGGCAGCCAGGCTTGGGAGTGGAGCCATTTCATCCACGGCGGTGGCGGCTACATCACCACCAATACCGGTGAGAAGTACTGGGTACACAACGACACCCACGATACCCACGACCCGGCCAATGCGCCCGGTTTCCATCTGGTGAAGGCCGACCCGGCTCATTACTTGATCCCCGCCGAAGGAACCCCGGACCTGGATCACGCCGCCTCCCTCAAATTATGGAATGAACGTGCCAACTACGTGAACGGCGCGAACATGACCGAGAACGAGTACGGCCCCACACAGTACGCCAACTTCTTCTTCTTCATCACCGGGTTCCACGGGTTCCATGTGTTCAGTGGCGTGGTCATCAACCTGATCGTGCTCATCATGGTGATCCGCGGGGTGATGCACCGCCGTGGTCATTACGAGATGGTCGAGAAGGTCGGGCTCTACTGGCACTTCGTGGACTTGGTCTGGGTCTTTGTGTTCACCTTCTTCTATCTCCTCTGACATGGAGCGCGACGACATCATCGAATACAGCCTCGATGCCCACCACAGTGAGGAGGCCGGACGCCAGATCCGCCGCAAGATCTGGTTGGTGACCCTCTTCCTGGCCGTGGTGACCACCGTGGAAGTGGCGCTGGGCGCCTACTGGAAGGAGTGGATGCCCGAAAGCTGGCACCTGGTGAAATGGACCTTCGTGGTGCTTACGCTGGTGAAGGCCACCTATATCGTGATGACCTTCATGCACCTCGGTGATGAGCGCCGCAATATCCGCGCGATCATCCTGCTGCCCTACGCCCTGTTCATCCTCTACCTGGTCTTCATCGCCATCTTCGAGTCGAACTACGTACACCAGCTCTGGATCCGGTTCCTGTGAGCGGTTCGGCCACTCCGAGCAGCAAGCGGACCAAATGGCTGGTCCTTGGGGGTATCGCCGCATTCATCCTTTCTCTCTTCCTGTTCTTCTCGCCTTTGGCGGGCCTGGTGAAGCACACCTTCAACTACCTGCCCTATTACGGGCAGAAGGAAACCGTGCTGGTGCAACGCGACGGCAAGAGCGTGGTGGACACGATCTACGCCCAGATCCCGCCCTTCAGTTTCATCGATCGGTATGGCAGACCTTTCACCGACAAGGACGTGGAGGGCAAGATCATCATCGCCGACTTCTTCTTCACCCGCTGCACCACGATCTGCCCCCGCATGGGTGTGAACATGCAGCAGTTGCAGTTGAAACTGAACGACGAAGCCTTCAGGGATGTGGTTTTCCTGAGCCACACCGTGGATCCCGAACATGACACCCCGGCCGTGCTCGATGCCTATGCGAAAAAGCTCGAAGCCGATCCCGAACGCTGGAAATTCCTCACCGGGAACGCGGTCGACATCTATCGCATGGGCAATACCGGCTACCTCCTGAGCGCCCTGGAGGATAGTACCAGCGCCGAGCAGTTCGTACATGATGGCCGCTTCGTGCTCGTGGACAAACAGAAGCACATCCGTGGATACTACGACGGGACCGAGGCCGAAGGAGTGAACGCCCTGGCCGCCGATCTGAAGATGCTGCTGAAGGAAGAACGCGTGAAGGCCAAGGAGGCCCGTGAAGCCGCTGCGCGATGAGCGGCCCAGAACCCTACCCACCACGATCGATCAACCTACCTGAAAAGGTGGCGAAGCGCTGGATCTGGACGCTCTCCAGCATCGTGCTGCTGACCGTGATCCTGCTTGGCAGGGTGCAGATCCCCACCTCGGACACGTGGGACATCCATGTCTTCGCCCGGATCAACGCGGTGCTCAACAGCCTGGTAAGCCTCTTGCTCCTGGTGGGCTTGTTCACCGCGAAAGCACGGCGGTGGAAGGCTCACCGGAACACCATGGTCGCCGCCATGTTCCTCTCGATCCTCTTTCTCTGCTCCTACCTCCTGCACCATCTCTTCGCCGGCGACACCCGTTTCGGGGGTACCGGCGCGATCAAGGTGTTCTATTACATCGTGCTCCTCTTGCACATCGTTCTGGCCGGTGGCTCGCTACCCTTCATCCTTACCACCGCCTACCGTGGCCTTTCGGCCCAATACCCGGCACATCGGAAACTGGCCCGGCGGCTTTGGCCCATCTGGTTCTTTGTGAGCACCTCCGGTGTGGTGGTCTACCTGCTGATCAGCCCTTACTACTGAACGTTCTCTCGTCGATCCTGTTCCCACCTCGGACCGGAAGAAGGGCTTCTTCATCCACCACCAAGACCTCCCGATCAAAGATCCGGTTATCTTCACCGTCCCATGAGCCGCAACCTGCTGCCCCTCCTGCTTCTGGCGATCGTGCTCCTTGTGCCCGATGTGGTGCTCGCCCAAGGCTGCGCCATGTGCAAGGCCGTGGTGCAGAATAACGAGGGCTCCGGTCACGCCTTCGGTGGCACACAGGCCATCGGTAAGGGCCTCAACTCCGGTATCCTGTACCTGATGGCGGTCCCATACGTGCTGCTCTTCCTGCTCTTCCGCAAACGCATCGTGGGCTTCGTGCGGGAGTTCGCCGGTGCGCAAGGCTGAACAACCTGCAAGTCACAAGAACAAGGCTTCGAGGGATCAAGGTCGCATGGACCGGTCCACCTTCAGGTCTGGAGCCCACGCGGCTCCTGGTACCTTTGCGCCGTTCATCGCATCCGCATAGCCTACCCGACCCATGAAGTCGCTTCGTATCCTGATCAACGCCGCCAGTGCCGCGCTGGTCGTTGCCGCGCATGCCCAGCAGAAGAGCGCGTTCACCTATCCCGACATGCTGATGCTGGACCGCATCAGCGGCCTGGTCGTGGACCCCGCCGGCACCACTGTGCTCTTCAACGTGCGGGCCACCGACATGGAGAAGAACCGCGGCGTCAGCACGCTGTGGATGAAGGACCTCGTGAACCCCTCCAAGCCCGAAGTGAAGGTGCCCATCGGTGAAGGCGGTGCGTACGATGTGCAGTGGGCTGCGGACGGCAGTGGGTTCTACTTCCTCAGTGGGCGCGGCGAAGGCGGCACCAGCCAGGTGTGGAAGGCCGACGCAAAGGGCAGCACGGCCACCCAGGTGACGCGCCTACCGTTGGATGTACAGACCTACCGCGTGGCCTCGGATGGTTCCGGTGTGGTGGTGGCCCTGGCCGTGTTCCCGGACTGCGGAGCGAACGCCATTGCCTGTACGGTGGAACGCATGAAGGCACAAGAAGGGGTGAAGAGCACCGGCCAGGTGTACGACCGTGTATTCATGCGCCATTGGGACAACTGGACCGACGGCACGCGCAACCACCTCTACTACCTGTCGCTGAAGGATGCCAACGCGCAACCTGTACCGCTCATGCCCGGCTTCGATGGCGACTGCCCCACCAAGCCTTTCGGCGGCAACGAGGACTTCGTGATCGGCAAGGACGGCCGCACCGTGTACTTCAGCGCCCGCGTGGCCGGGAAGACCGAACCCTGGAGCACCAACTTCGACCTGTACAGCGTGCCGGTGAGCGGCGGCTCGCCGAAGAACCTCACCGTCAGCAACCCCGCGTGGGACGCTTCACCTGTGCTCTCGCCTGATGGAGCCAAGCTCGCCTACAAGGCCATGAAGCGCCAGGGGTACGAGGCCGACCGCTTCCAACTGAAAGTGATGGACCTGGCCACCGGCGCGGTGAGCGATGTAGCCCCAGCGTGGGACCGCAGCGCATCGAGCCTGGCATGGAGCCGCGATGGCAAGGCCCTGCTCGTCACCGCCGACGACATTGGCAAGCACCGCCTCTTCCGCATCGATACCAAGACCAACGCGGTCGCGCCACTGAGCACCGACGGCCACACGGATGCCTTCGTGGAAACACCCAAGGGCTTCGTGTTCCAGAAGAGCGGCCTAAGCGGTCCGGCACAGCTCTACGGCAGCGCACCCAAGGCCAAACTGATCGATCAGGGTGCCACCGTGCTTACGCAAGTGAACGCATCGTTGAAGGACAAGACCTTTGGCGCCTACGAGCAGTTCAGCTTCCCCGGCTGGAACAACGAGACCGTGTACGGCTATGTGCTGAAGCCTGCGAACTACGTGGAGGGCCGGAAGTACCCCGTGGCCTTTCTCATCCATGGTGGGCCGCAGGGCAGCTTCGGTGATTCGTGGAGCTACCGCTGGAATCCGCAGACCTACGCAGGCCAGGGCTACGCCGTGGTGATGATCGACTTCCACGGGAGCACCGGCTACGGCCAGGCCTTCACCGATGCCATCAACGAGCATTGGGGCGACCGGCCACTGGAGGACTTGCAGAAGGGCCTCGCCTTCGCATTGGGCAAGTACCCCTTCCTGGATGGGAACAATGTGGCGGCGCTTGGCGCCAGCTACGGCGGCTTCATGATCAACTGGATCGCCGGGGTGTGGAACGAGCCCGTCAAAGCCCTGGTGTCGCACTGCGGCATCTTCGACGCGCGCGCCATGGGCTACAGCACCGAGGAGCTCTGGTTCACCGATCGGGAGAACGGCGGTAGTGTCTTCACCACGCCCGCCAACTACGACACCTTCAACCCCATGCTCCATGCGGACCAATGGCGCGTGCCCATGCTGGTGGTCCACGGCGACAAGGACTTCCGGGTACCGCTCACCCAGGGCATCGGCAGCTTCACCGCCTGCCAGGCGAAAGGTATCGAGAGCCGGTACCTGCGCTTCCCCGACGAGAACCATTGGGTGCTGAAGCCGCAGAACTCCATGCACTGGCACGCCGAGGTGTTCGGGTGGTTGGAGAAGCACATCGGCGGGGGGCGGTAAAGTCCACACACTATCTTCGCCCCGCGTTCTTTCCATCGCTTATCCAGAAAGGCGGAGGGACTGGCCCTGCGAAGCCTTGGCAACCGTCCGGTGGGCAACCATCGGGTAGGTGCTAAATCCAGCTGTTGTTGTCACGCCGAGCGC
>JADLAI010000195.1 GCA_020848295.1 Flavobacteriales bacterium | reverse complement strand
TCGTTCCACTTCAGTTCGGGGTCGGGGATCGTAAGGCCGATCACTTCCGCCTGTTGCACCGTACGGTCGATGAAGGTCTGGCGCAATTCATCGTTGCTCTGGCGCTTGATCTTCCACTTCATGCTCTCCGCGCTGTTCGGGCTGTTCGCATCCGTTGGACCGAACATCATCAGGCTGGGCCACCACCACCGGTTCAATGCATCCTGCGCCATGGCCTGCTGGTCGGGAGTGCCCTTGGCCAACACGGCCATGATCTCATAGCCCTGGCGCTGGTGGAAGCTCTCCTCCTTGCAGATCCGCACCATGGCCCGGGCATAGGGTCCGTAGCTGGTCCGGCAGAGCATGACCTGGTTCATGATCGCGGCACCGTCCACCAACCAGCCGATGGCACCGATATCCGCCCAGGTCAGCGTGGGGTAGTTGAAGATGCTGCTGTACTTGGCCTTGCCGCTCAGCAGGTCGTCGATGGTCTGTTCGCGGGAAATGCCCAAGGTCTCGCAGGCGCTGTACAGGTAGAGTCCATGGCCGGCCTCGTCCTGCACCTTGGCCAGCAGGATGGCCTTGCGCCGCAGGTTCGGCGCCCGGGTGATCCAGTTGCCCTCGGGTAGCATACCGACCACTTCGCTGTGCGCGTGCTGGCTGATCTGTCGGATGAGCGTCTTCCGATACCTCTCCGGCATCCAGTCCTTCGGCTCGATCTTGAGTTCACCGTCGATCTTGGCTTGAAAACGGTCCTCCAGGTTGGTCACGTCGGTCATGAACATGGCATTCAAGGTGGCTAAGATAACGGGACAGCGGTGCAGGTGCTTGACATCTGTCATTGTGATGTGGTGGCCGGGGGTACAGGTGCCGCTCGATGGTTACCGCAGCCCGAACCGTTAGTTTTACCGCCCTTATCCATTCCCATCGGCTTCGAGAGCCTTCACGCATGAGCACCGCCCGCATGGCCCGCTTCCATACCCTCACCGTTTCCAGCCTTCATCGCGAGACGGTGGACAGCATCGTGATCGGATTCGTGATCCCCAAGGAGCTTCTTCCCGACTTCACCTTCATCCAAGGGCAATACCTGACTTTGAAGGTGAACGTGAACGGGGAGGAACTGCGCAGGAGCTACAGTATTTGCAGCAGTCCATTGGACCCGGAGGAATTGCGGATCGCGGTGAAGAAGGTGGAGGGAGGCCGGGCCAGTACCGCCCTGGTGGAGAAGTTGCGGCCCGGAATGACCATCGAGGTGATGACGCCGATGGGGCAATTCCACACGATCCTTCACGCATCCCACCGGAAGCATTATGTGTGTTTCGCGGGAGGCAGCGGCATCACACCGATCCTGAGCATCATCAAGACCGTATTGCGGGCCGAACCCCAGAGCCGGCTCACGCTCTTTTATGGGAATACGGATTCCGACCGGATCATCTTCCGGAACAAGCTGGAGGAACTGAAGAACAAACACACGGATCGTCTCTCGGTACACCACATCCTCACCTATGGGAAGGATGAGGACCTTCTGTTCAACGGCCTGATCACGGTGGAAAAGGCCACCGCGCTCGCCAAAAGGTTCGTGCAGGACAATGCGGACACGGAGTATTTCATCTGTGGTCCCGAACCGATGATGGTGAACGTGAGTGAGTCCTTGAACAAACTCGGAGTGGACAAGAAACGGGTCCACATCGAGTTGTTCACCAGCCCGGTATCGGACGAAATGAAGAAGGATGCGCCCAAGGCGGTGGAGCAAGGGGCATTCGCGGGTGTGGCCAGCGTGAAGGTGATCCTCGATGGGCGCGAGTACCAGCTTCAACTGGATGCCAAAGGCGACTCCATTCTCGATGCGGCCCTCACGGCCGGGTTGGATGTGCCATTCGCCTGCAAGGGAGCCGTATGCTGTACCTGCAAGGCACGGGTGGTGGAGGGGAAAGTGGAAATGGACATGAACTACGCCCTCACCGACGAGGAGGTGGCCGATGGCTTCGTGCTCACCTGTCAGTCCCACCCACGTACCCCGAATGTCACGGTCGATTACGACCAACTCTGACGCACATGAGCTGAACAAGGCGAGGCGGGCTTACGGGCCCGCCTCGTTGTTCCCTTCGCCTTGGTGTTGTGGTTTTGTAAGGCTCGGGAGAAGATCCGTATCCGTCAGTTGGTCGTCTGGGCATAGCCAGACAATTTGGTCTGAATGTGGCTGAGGTAGTGCTCGCTGTGGTAGAAGCCACCGAGATCGGTATTGTAGCGGATGATCGCCGATGGGAAATCGGTGTAGAAGGGATCCACGTTGGGTGAAGCGGTTTTTTGGAGGCTCACCGTACACTCGTAGTCGGGGTAGCTCACCAGGTCCTTGGGCAAGCCGGTATCGAGCATCAGCATCTTTTCCTGGTAGCCGTCCTTGATGATACGCACCGTATACAGGGCGTCGATGTCCAGTTCCAGCTCGAAACGTCCTTTTTTGTCACTCTCCAGTTTCCCCAGTTCCACATTGTCCTTGTACAGGACAAGTTGATAAGCACCGGCACGCTGACCCTCCACCAGGACCTGGCCATGAACGGGGACGTACCAGCCTTGTGCCTGGTCGCGGCGGTCCACGAGTTTGCCTTGTGCCGACATCAATGCAGGGAACAGGAGGGCGGGGACCAGGAGATGGAAGAGAGCGTACTTCATCGGATCGCTTTTCAGGTTCTCCGCATTCCTACGTTCACAGCAGGCGCATGGTTACATCAGGCCACCTTGATGAAGGGGACCCTGGCCGTGGCCTCATCGGTGGTAGGCAGGGCGATGTGGATGCTCGTCCCTCGGTCGACCGCGCTTTGGGCCCAGGCTTCGCCACCGTGCTTGGCCACGATGCGCTGCACGATGGCCAGGCCCACACCCGTTCCTTCGAACTGTTCCGCCCGATGCAGCCGTTTGAATATACCGAAGGCCTGCTCCTGGTGCTTGGGGTCGAAGCCCACCCCGTTGTCCTTCACGGTGATCACATCGCGGCCATTGGACCGCTCATGGATGATCCGGATCTCGGGCACCTCACGTGTACGGGTGAATTTGAGCGCATTGGAAAGGAGGTTCTGGATCACCACCTTCAGCATGGGTGCATCGGATAGGACGAGGGTGTCGGCATCGATCGCCACATGGACCTGGCCCTTGCGGGTGTTCGCCACCTGTTCCTCGATGCACTGCTCCACCAGTACCTTCAAGTGGACCGGGCGTTTGTCGATCTCCCGTTTGTTGGTCTGGGAGAATCGCAAGAGGTCGTCCACCAGTTCGAGCATGCGTTGTGCTCCGCCATGGATCCGGGCGGCAAGATCCTCGCAGTCGGCAGGGGAGGCCTGTGCGGCGGACCGGAGATGGTCGCTGAGCGCGGCGATGTTCTTCAGTGGGGAGCGCAGGTCATGGGCCACGGTGTAGGAGAATGAACCGAGGTCCTCCAGGGCTTCCAGAAGCTGACCGGTACGTGCGGCCACCCGTTTGTCCAGATCGGCGTTCAACTTCTTCATCCGTGCCTCCTCCTGCTTGCGGTCCGTGATGTCCTTGATCACGGCCTGGAACGCATGTGTGCCGTGGATCTCCTTGCCGAGGTAGGTCGCGGTCATCAGACAATCGATCAGGTTGCCCGAAGTATTGCGAAGGGTAAGGTCCACATTGACGAATTCATTCCCTGACCGCTGCATTTTCAGTGATCGGACCAGATCATTGGCGTTCTCCAGGTGGTCCGTGAAATGGGTCTGTAGCAGGTCGCTCACAGGCAGGCCGATCAACCTGCCGCAGGCCGGGTTGGCCTGAAGGATGGTCCCACGATGATCCACCACCACGATCGGATCGCCGGAAGTATCGAAGATCTGTTGATAACGATGGAGCAACTTTTCCCGTTCATCACGCAGGGTGTGGACCTCATACGCTTGTTTGATCTTCAGTGTGAGGTCGTTCAGGTCCCATGGTTTGGTGCAATAGGCATGGATCCCCCCTTCGTTCACTGCGGCGATCACTGCCTCCAGGTCCGAGAAACCCGTAAGGAGCATGCGAATGGCCTTCGGGAAGCGCTGGCGTGCGATCGCCAGGAACTCCGAGCCGGTCATCCCGGGCATGCGCTGGTCGGAAATGACCACATGCACCTCCTCGCGCTCCAACAGGTGCAAGGCTTCGGCCCCGCTATTGGCGGTAAGCACATCCATTTCCCGGCGGAAGGTGGATCGGAAGGCTTTCAGGTTGTTCTCCTCGTCATCGACGAAGAGCACACGGATCTTCGGTTCATTCATGGTTCAGGCGCGCAGTTGGGTCGTGCGAACGCGACGGATCGGAAGGTGGATGCAGAACACGGAACCCTGGCCCTCCGCGCTTTCCACGGCGATCCGGCCTTGATGGTCCTCGATGATCCCATGGACGATGGCGAGTCCAAGCCCGGTGCCCTCACCAACCGCCTTGGTGGTGAAGAAGGGGTCGAAGATGCGGGCTTTCACCGCCTCGCTCATGCCGATCCCGTTGTC
>JADLAI010000194.1 GCA_020848295.1 Flavobacteriales bacterium | reverse complement strand
CCCAACGCGGGCAACGATACGAACGTGTCCATTTGCTCCACCGGGTCCGTAGTGGATCTGTTCACCACCCTCGGGCCGAACGCACAGACCGGTGGCCAATGGACTTTGGGCGGGGTTCAGGTCTCTGGCTTCTATAACCCTGCTGTGGATGTTCCCGGGACCTACCTCTATCGGGTGGTGGGGCAGGCACCCTGCCCGGCGGCGGTGGCGGCGGTCACCGTGACCGAACCCGTGGCGCCCTATGCGGGCGTGGATGCCACCATCGCCATCTGTTCCAGCGATGCCCCTTTCAATATGCGCTTACAGCTCGGGGGGCTGCCACAGCAAGGTGGGGTGTGGTATACCGAGGGAGGCGCCACGCATACCACCACCTTCAACCCTACGGCCGATCCCGGTGGGGTATACACCTATGTGGTCTCGGGGACCGCACCTTGTGCCAATGACACGGCCAGGCTCACGATCAACCGGTCGGTGGCACCTTTCGCTGGCGTGTCGTCCACGGTGTCCGCGTGCGCCACACAGGATTCGGTGGACCTGTTCGCGGCCCTGGGCCCCGGTGCGGGTATGGGTGGTATCTGGACCGACCTTGGCGCATCCGGTGCGCTCAATGGCCATGTGTTCGATCCCTCGGTGGCCGGTAATGGTACTTGGGCGTTCCAGTACGCGATCACGGCAACGGCCCCGTGCGTCAATGCGGTGAGCGTCATCACGGTAGAGGTTGGGGCCGGAGCCAATGCCGGCAACGACAGTGCGCTCACCATTTGCGGATCATACACCGCTTTCGATCTGTTCCAGGCCCTGGGCGGTGATCCGGATACCGGTGGTGAGTGGACCGCCATGGCCGGAGCACCTGGACTTTTGCCCGGTGGATTGCTCGATGCGACCCTGCTGCCGGTCGGCGGACAGAACGCTTTCGTGTATACCATCCAGGATCCTGGTTGCGGAACGGTGCAGTCCACCGTGCTGGTCACCACCGTGGAATACCCGGATCCTGGTACGGCAACGGACCTGGTGGTGTGCGCAACGGACGCTCCCTTCGCCCTGGACGATCACCTTGGTGGAACGCCTGACCCCGGAGGTGTGTGGAGTGGGCCTGCCGGTGTGTTCGATGGTATGCTGAACCCAGCCACGCACCCCGGTGGAACGTACCGCTATACGGTGGAAGGCAATAGCTACTGTGCCGACACGAGCGCCGTGTTCACCATCGTCATCAACCAGACTCCGGACGCCGGCCTACCGGCGCAAGTGGTCCTCTGCGATACCCTGATCGCGTATCCGCTCCTTCAGGCCCTGAACGGCACCCCGGATCCCGGTGGCACATGGGCCGACCTGGGTGGCACAGGTGGTCTGACCGGGGATCTGCTGAACACGACGCACATGGATGTGGGTGTGCATGAATTCTTGTACACCGTTGCGGTGCAAGGCTGCAATTCGGCATCGGCGATGCTGAAGGTGGAGGTGATCTCCAACCCGATCGCCGTGGATGTGGTGGCTACCTGCAACGAACGGGATCGGACCTACGTGGTCACGTTCACCATCGAAGGAGGGGATCCTGGATCGTACATGGTGGTTGGGGACACAGGCACCATCACCACCACTGCACCTTACGTTTTCACCAGTGCGCCCGTGGTCGTGAGCAGGCCGTTCTCGGTGAGCTTGGGCGATGCGTTCGCCTGTTCGTCGGTCCTGGTCGAAGCCACCAGCCCATGCGACTTCGATACCGAGGTGTTCGTGCCGGAGTCGTTCTCGCCCAACGGTGACGGCACCAACGAGACCTTTGTGATCCCCGGCATAGAAGGGTACCCCGGCAATACCATCACCATATTCAACCGCTGGGGTGCCAAGCTCTATTCAGCTTCCGGGTATGACAACAAGAACGTGGTGTGGGATGGCTCCTCGCCCAACGCGACCCTCGCAGGGCCAGCGGCGGCGGGCACGTATTTCTATGTGCTCGATCTGGGCAGTGGGGGCGAGCCTTTGACCGGATACATCCAGCTGGTGCGATGAGGAAGTTCACTGTCATACCCATCATCGCGTTCTTCGCGACCCTCTGTGGTACCCGGGCCATCGCGCAACAGGATCCGTTGTTCGGCCAGTATATGTTCAATACGCTGGCTTTCAACCCCGCCTATGCCGGTAGTGCCGATGTGTTCACCGTAATGGCGCTTTCACGGCATCAATGGGTGGGTTTCGAAGGAGCCCCGGCCACACAGACCATCCTGGCCCATACACCACTGAAGAACGAAAGCATCGCGATCGGACTTAGCGCCATCAACGATCGTATCGGCCCGTCGCGCCAAACATCCGCCTATGCCGACTTCGCCTATCGCATCAAGACAGGAACCGATACCAGGCTGGCCTTCGGCCTGAAAGGTGGCATCAACATGTACCAGGCCGATCTGGCCTCGCTCTCCACGGTGGAAGTGGACCAGGCCAACGTGAATGTGAAGGGGCAGTTGCTGCCCAACTTCGGCTTTGGGATGTTCTGGCATGCTCCGCGTTTTTATGTGGGGGTGTCAGCCCCCAAGTTGCTGGAGAACGAGCTGGGCATGACCAACGGCGTGGTGGTGCAGAAGGCCACCGAAGTGCGCCACTACTTCCTCATCGGTGGTTATGTGATGGACCTCTCCAAAGAGATCAAGTTCAAACCCTCGTTCATGCTGCGTGCGGTGCAGGGCGCGCCACT
Organism: Flavobacteriales bacterium; assembly: GCA_020848295.1. Taxonomy (GTDB): domain Bacteria; phylum Bacteroidota; class Bacteroidia; order Flavobacteriales_F; family PHOS-HE28; genus PHOS-HE28. The sequence continues at coordinate 2,232 of JADLAI010000194.1, read as the reverse complement.
GTCGCTGGATATCAATGCCAACTTCTTGCTGCGCGAGCGGATCTGGTTCGGTGGCATGTATCGCCTGGGGAATGCCTTCGGGCTCATGGGACAATACCAGATCAACGATCAGTTGCGCGCTGGATACGCCTTCGATCTCACGACCACCACGATCGGCGCCTACAACGCGGGCACCCATGAGGTGATGCTGAGCTACGACTTCCGCTTCCTCAAGGGGCGCACCATCTCACCCCGCTATTTCTGATGCTGCGCAACATCCTCCTCCTGTTGGCCCTGTGTGTGATCCCGCTCTTCGGGATGACGCAAGGCAACGCGGATCCCTACATCAAGGAAGCCGATCGTCACTTCGCCCAAATGGCCTATGCCAGGGCCATTGATGGCTACCTGGCCGCTACGGAGCTGGGCGCCGTGAATGAGCATGTGACCAAACGCCTGGCCGAATGCTACATGCGGTTGGGTCGGAGCGATAAGGCCGAGAAGTGGTACGAGATGGTGGTGAAGTTCCTCAACCGCGAACCACGGGAGATGTACAACTATGCCGAGGCCCTGAAGAGCAACGGTAAGTACGTGGAAGCGGAGGAGTGGATGGATCGGTACCTGGCGGCCACCGCGCCGGAGGGAGCGCCGCGCAGGAGCAACCTGAACGGTTTCGCCCGGAAGTTCCTGGCCACACAGGATCGCTTCATCGTACGGCCGGTGAGCGTGAACACCCCGTTCTCCGATTTCGGCACCGCATGGCTGGGTGCCGACCATGTCGTTTTCTCCTCCGCACGCCATGTCACCACGGGCATTGAAAGACGCGCAGCCTGGAACGACCAGCCCTTCCTGGACCTGTTCGTCGCCGAGGTGACGCCCAACGGCGACCTGATCAACGCCCACCCGCTGGAAGGTGCGGTGAATACCAAGATGCACGAGGGCCCCGCCACAGCCAGCGCGAATGGCGATGTGCTGTGGTTCACGCGCAATACCTACCACGGTGGACGGGCACAGCGGAGCGCCGAAGGCATTTCGCGACTGGCCATCTACAAGGCCTATGCACAGGGCGGATCCTGGGGGCGCGTGGAGCAATTCCTGTACAACAACAGCGAGATCTCCGTGGGTCATCCGGCGCTGTCACCCGATGGGAAGCGCCTGTTCTTCGTGAGCGATATGCCCGGCGGCCATGGTGGAACGGATATTTACATGTGCGTGGACCAAGGTGGCCAATGGGGAGAGCCGGTGAATCTGGGCACCGCCATCAACACGCCGTTCAACGAGTCGTTCCCGTTCGTTGGGGCCGATGGCACGCTTTTCTTCTCCAGCAACGGCCATCCTGGGCTCGGTGGGTTGGATATCCTGGCGGCCAAGTACCTCGGCCTCGACGAGTTCGCGCCGCCGATGAACCTGGGCGCACCGGTCAACGGCACCGCCGATGATTTCGGCCTGATCATCGACAAGGCGAATCGCCGGGGGTTCTTCTCCAGCAACCGGGACGGGGGATCCGGGGACGATGACATCTATGCCTTTGAGATGCTGGCCCCGCTGGATCAACGCTTCCTGGTGACCGGCCTGGTGATCGATGACGATAACGGGTCTCCGCTGATCGAGCTGGAAGTGAAGCTTCTGGACAAGAAGGGCCTCGTATTGGCCACCACCACCACCGATGTGCGCGGTGAATACACCTTCCCGGTGGAAAAGGACCGTGAGTACCAGCTCAAGGCCGAGATGAAAGGCCGCTATCCCGGGATCCAGCATTTGAGCACCGATCGTATCGAACAACAACAGATCCTCACACGCGATATCCACCTGGTGGCCAATGCGGGCATCTGGCTCCGGGGCACGGTCCGTTACATGGATGCACCGGGTTTCGTGGACGATGTGAATGTGACCGTGGTGAACCTCAGCAGCTTTTTCTCCGAGAGCTTCAAGACCGGCGATGGCGGGGACCTCAGTATCCGCATGCAGAGCAATGAGGAGTTCGAGGTGTTGTTGGAAAAGCCCGGATACTACAGTATGAGCATTCCCGTGAGCACCATCGGGATGCGCGAAGGCATCATCGACCTGAATGAGGTGCGCGACCTATCGCTGGAGCCTATGGTGGTCGGTACACCTGCGCCGTTCAAACATGTCCGCTGGGGGAAGAATGATGTGAAGCTCGACCCCATCGCCCGGACCGAACTGGACGCCTTCGCGGAGCGCTTGAACGTGAATCCCGGAGTGAAGTTGGAGATCGCGGTACACAGCGATGCACGT
>JADLAI010000193.1 GCA_020848295.1 Flavobacteriales bacterium | reverse complement strand
GGGTCTGGGATATATTCTACTACATCTGGCTGAAGGTACTGCTCGACTGGCCCGCGAGCCTGGCGACCCCGGATCTGCTATTCCTCATTCCAGTGCCCTGGATCGGGCCTGTGTGGGCGCCTTGCCTCATTTCCATCGGCTTGATCATCCTGGCCTTCCTCCTGCTTCGTCATGTGGCCCAACGTCCGGACGTCCCGCTTGGCGTGGGTGTTTGGTCCTCTCTTGTCGGGGGAGCCTGTCTCATGATCATTTCCTTCCTGATCGTTCCGCTATCGCAAGCATTCGGACTCCACGAAATGATGCATGGCGCTGGCTCCAGCTCAGCTCACGGGCCATTGCTCACGGCGTATCCATGGGGCTGGCTCCTGGCAGGCATGATCCTGGCCACGAGCGGTCTTTTGCGGGTGTACAGGTCGGGGAGAATGACCCGGTAGGATCCCACTGCGAACCTGTTGTTGTGAATATCGTAGAAGCCCGTGGGACGCAACCATCAGCCACATAAGCGTCTTTTGCTATGGAAACAAGACAGAGAATGGTAGCCGAAGCAAGATTATTCGTTCGCCTGGGGTTGCTTTCCTTCCTTGGGTTCGTGTTCTACTACGCTCACCTGTTCTTCGGTCTCTTGGATAATGTGCTGTTATTCAAGACGCTGGCTATTACATTTCTGCTGGCGACCGTGCCTTTGCCGATCATCGCCATCAACAACCGAAGGCTGTTCCCGGAGCTGAATGCCAATGGGAAAACCGTACTCGCGGTAGCCTCGGCGTTACTCCTCCTGCATCACTTCCTCATGACCTTCATCTTCGTCATGTTCCTGAAAGGTGACCGGATGTTCTGATCGGTGGCGGACCAAGGATCGATAGAGGAAAAACTTGACAAGGGAGGTTGATCCGGTCATGCTGAAACCCTGCCAACCTCACCTGCGTACAAGCTACAAGCCGCGTGTCGGCCGAACGAACCCCTGATCATGGTGACATCAGCCCAGAGGCGTTAAAAGTCATCCGCAGCGCCCGTAAGCTCTGCGATCAGGAAAACAAGAAGCCCGCCCCGTAAGGCGGGCTTCGCTTTTGTTGTTCACGTTCTAATACCGTCTCGCAGTAAGGTCCAGCCCGATCGGCTTGCCCTTTCTTCGCTTTGCTTCACCGTGAAACACGTTCCGTAGACCCCGCTCTCAACGAACCACACGTCGTGCCCTGCGATGAAATAGCAGCGCATCGTTGGGTGCCCTTCCCTTGCGGAATGGTATTGCTGAACGGGTGACTGCATGCAGGGATCAAGGAACGGCCACGACCACCCTGGACACACGACCATGGACAGCGACCAGATACACTCCCGTGTTGGGTACCGGGATTGTGGCGTGGTCCTTAACAAGTCGGCTTTGGAAAACAGCCCTGCCGACCAGGTCATGGATGGAAACCACACCCAGGTCATTTCCGTCCCGGTCCCGTAGCTCCACCGATCCCGCTCCAGTTCGTATGATCAATTGTACTTGTGCCTCCGATGGTGGTTCAATGGTGTTGGTTCCATCGAAACAGCCGGGTAGGACATCGAATTGGAGGGAGTGCGTGGGAGAGGTCGGTGGAAAGGGCTCCTGCTCCACCATTTCGGTCCAGGCGGTACCATTCACACCGATCATCAATTGGCCACCAGGGGAAGCCTGCACCGTGGTCACAGTCAGTGAATAGCTCCCTGGTGGCAGACACACCTCCGCCGATGCGGATTGCTGTTCATTGATCAATACGAATGTGCCATTGGCGACAGGACCGGTATCGGCATTCACGGTCCAAACGAAGTCGCCTGTCACAAGGCCGTCTCCGAAGTTGCTGATATACGGGTGTACGGTTATGCATTCCTCGGCTGGGCATAGGTCGATGGGGAGTTGCCAGCTGCACACGAATTCGCTGAAGAAACCTGTCCACAATTGAAGGGTGCCGTTGAATGTGCCTGCGGGAATGACCGCTCCGGGCCGTACCTGCAAGGTATGCCAGCTCTCCGCGCCGATGGCGAAAAGGTCCACCACCTCCTTCGCCAGTGTGTCACCTTCCGCATTCAACAGCACGAACCCCGGATAACTGAAGCCGATCCCCGCATTGTAGACATGGAGCGATAGGGAGGTATCCGTGAAGGTGGACCATTGGACCGATGAGATCGTGAGTCCATCGCAGGGATCCCCGGTCACCGTGAACTGGTGCTGTTCAGTGGGCGTTGGATCCAGGATGTGGGATCCGTTCAGCACGATGGTGTACACCCCGGCCGCCAAGTTCCCGATCGGCACTTCCTCGATGTGTGGGACCAGCACATCCAGACCCGGACCACTGGCCGCAGTGAGGGTGATGTTCACAACGTTCCCCACGACCTGGTGGCTCACACCGGTGATCATCGAGCCGGTGCTCGATAGGTCGCCACTGATCGCGATGGTGATCGCGTCGGAGGTGGTGGGTGCTGTCGGGTCCACCGCGATGTTCCCGACATGGAAGTAGGTCTGTGCGGTCGCTGCGATAGGGGACAGTACGAGGATCGCACCGAGGATCGACGAACGGAGAAATGGGTGCATGGGACTGGTTTCTATTCCCAAGACGTTTTCGCCGGGCGTTCCGATGCCCGGTCAGCTCTTCATATTGTCGAATTGCAGCGGGATCTCGAAGTCCTTCTCCCGGCACAAGGCCATCACCGCCTGTAGGTCATCGATCTTCTTGCCGTTCACCCGGATCAGGTCGTCCATGATCTGGGGCTGCACCTTCAGGCCGGAGTCCTTGATCGCCTTCACGATCTTCTTGGCCGTTTCACGCTCGATGCCCTGTTTCACCTTGACGATGCGATAGAGCGTCTTTCCGCTGGGGACGGGCTCCTCCTTCAGGTCATAGCTGCGTACGTCGACCTTCTGCTTGCCACTTCGTTCCAGGAGGATGTCCAGAACGGCGTCCAGTTTCATGTGGTCCTCCGTGCTCAGCCTGATCGTGAGCGCTTTCTTGTCCAGTTCGATGGTGCTGTTCGTTCCGCGCAGATCGTAGCGGGTGTCGATCTCGCGTTTCACCACGTTGATGGCGTTGTCGAGCATCTGGAGGTCCACTTTGGAAAGAATGTCCACGGAAGGCATGTGAAGGGCGGGTTCTTGTCGCGAAGGTAAACGCCCTTGTGATTGTCGGATGACACCCGCAAGCTCCTTATCTTCGACGGATACTCCCGCATTTCCATGGCCACGACCACCCTCCGGTACAACGAAACGAAGAACTACATCGCAGGCAAGCCCGATGCCAATGGGCAGCAACGCATGGACGTGCGCTCCCCGCTGGATGGTACGGTGATCAGTACCGTGTTGTTGAGCACCGCCAGCGATCTGGACAAGGCCGTGAAAGCCGCCGAAGCCGCCTTCCCAGCGTGGAGTGCCATGCCGATCAAGGAGCGCGCGCAGATCTTCTTCCGGTACCGCGAGTTGCTGTTGAAGCACCGGGAGGAGCTGGCTGTATTGGTACACACCGAAAACGGCAAAACGATGGATGAGTCGTACGCCGAGGTGGACAAAAGCGCGGAACTCACGGAGTTCGCGTGCAGTCTGCCTCAGCTGGTGCAGGGTGAGTTGCTCGAAGTGAGCAAGGGCGTGGAATGCCGGATCGAACGCAAGCCCCTGGGTGTGGTGGCAAGCATCGCACCGTTCAACTTCCCCAACATGGTGCCGCACTGGACCATCCCCAACGCGCTGATGCTGGGCAACACGATGGTCTTCAAGCCGAGTGAGATCGTGCCCATCAGTTCCATCCGCATCGCTGAACTGCTGAAGGAGGCGGGCCTGCCCGATGGCGTGTTCAACGTGGTGAACGGTGACCGCGTGATCGTGGAGGCCATCTGCGACCACCCCGGGATCAAGGCCGTGAGCTTCGTGGG
>JADLAI010000192.1 GCA_020848295.1 Flavobacteriales bacterium | reverse complement strand
GCCCTGGAGCCATTGGGGTAGACCCCCTCTACAAGAACCCCGCCACGTTTGCTTTCGAGTAGTTTGGCCAGTTGGCCGGGATCCTTCACCGCGTCCTGGTCGACCCGGGTGATGATGAATCCTTCCTTGATCCCGCTGCTGCGGAACTTTCCACCGTTGATGGCGGTCACCCGCACCCCATGATCAAGACCCAGGGCCTTCAATTCGGAACCGGACACCGCACCGAATTCCGCACCGAGCGTCGCGGAACCACGGCTGAGGGTGTTCGAAGCGGCCACCGTGGAACCCTCCTTTCCGCGCAGCGTCATATCGAACACCCGCTCTTCGCCATTGCGGAGGACGGTAACAGGCACTTTGTTGCCGGGCCTGAACTTCCCGACCTGCTCCTGTAGCTGCGGCACGTTGTTCACCTCGATGGTGCCCACCTTCACGATCACGTCGCCGGTCTCCATGCCTGCTTGCTGGGCAGCGCCGCCATCGGTGATCCCGTTCACATACACACCCTTGATCCGGTCCATTCCGGCAGCGTCGGCAAGGCCCTGATCCATATCGCGGATGCTGACACCGATATAGGCGCGTTGGACACTGCCGAATTCCAATAGATCGCTCGCCACTTTACGCACGATGTTCGATGGTATGGCGAAGCTGTACCCCGAATAGGCTCCGGTGGTACTTGCGATCGCACTGTTGATCCCCACGAGTTGCCCACTGGCATCCACCAGGGCACCACCGCTGTTGCCCGGATTCACCGCAGCATCGGTCTGGATGAAGGATTCCAAGGGGATGATATCGCGGGCGGCATCGTATTGGAGCAAGTTGATGTTGCGCGCTTTGGCGCTCACGATACCGGCGGTCACGGTACTGGTCAGGTTCATCGGGTTGCCCACCGCAAGGACCCATTCGCCTACCCGCAGGTCATCGCTGTTACCGTAAGGCACGGTGGCCAGGTCCTTGGCATCCACTTTCAACAAGGCCAGATCGGTGCCTGGATCCCGGCCCACCACCTTGCCTTCGAGCATGCGTCGATCGTTCAGGTGTACCTGGATCTTGTCCGCGCCGTCGATCACGTGGTTGTTCGTCACGATGTATCCATCGCTGCTGATGATCACGCCACTCCCGGCACCCTGGCGCAATTGCTGTTGTTGTGGTGCCCGGTAGCCCCAGAAGAAGTCCGCGAAGGGATCCCGCACGTTCACGGCGGTCTCCGTGGTCACGTGTACCACGGCATTCACCGTTCTTTCAGCGGCGAATGTGAAGTCCAAGGCCGTAGTTGTCCCGCCGTCCGTGGTCGGCAGGTTCACGAACCGAGCCTGCGGCACCGTGGTTGCCGGCTGGCTTGAAGAGGTCCTGCTGGTCGTAAGGGCATCACGTCCCACAAGTGCGATCAACGCACCAGCGAGGCCCATGAAGAAATATCCGAGTGCACGTTTCATCTGGTCGTTCGATTGGTGATGTCCGTGGATCAAAGTTCGTACCGCTGATGCATTTTGAACGCTTTGACAGGCTGGAAGTGTCGGCTTGTCGCGTTAAGAATTGTTGATCAGCGAATTGTGCCAACGCAACGGCGCAGCGAACGCAACGGTTCCGCCACGTTCGACCTGAATGCCATACGGTTCAATTCTGTTGCGAGGCCATTCCGAGCGATGGGCGTTGTTGTGAATACCAAGGAGCGCCAGCGACCCCCGATATTTGCAGGATTATGGAATTGCGCTTCGCCAAATGGCACGGGACGGGGAACGACTTCATCCTGATCGATGACCGGGAGGGAATTTTTCCGGTCACCGACGAGCTGGTGCGGAGACTGTGCGACCGCCATTTCGGCATCGGCAGCGATGGGTTGATCCTGATCCAAGGATCGCATGAAGCTGGGGCCGACTTCCACATGGAGTTCTTCAACCCCGATGCCAGCAGGAGCTTCTGCGGCAATGGCAGCCGATGTGCGTTCGCGTTCTGGAGCGGCCTGATCGGCGCGCGTGGCCCAGCCGCGTTCACGGCCATTGATGGGCTTCATCAGGGTGAGTGGCGCGATGGACTCGTGGCGGTGACCTTGCGCGATGTGGCAATGATCAAGCGTGGATCCGATGGCGAAAGCGTGGACTTCATCCACAACGGATCGCCGCATGAACTCGTGTGGGTGGATGATCCTGCTTCGGTCGCGATCATGCACGAAGGACCGGAACGCCGCTATGCACCTGCGCATGCACCGGGCGGTACCAATGTGAATTTCCTACGTGTGGCGAACGGTACCGTTGAAATGCGCACGTACGAACGTGGTGTTGAAGCGGAAACACTGAGTTGTGGGACGGGTGTGGTGGCTGCTGCGTTGAGCGCATTGGACCGAGGCTCGGTCCGCGCCCCGGTACGGGTCAGTACGCCAGGCGGAACACTTACCGTGGAAGCCAGGTTGGATGCGGAGGGGGCGAAGGATATCCGATTGATCGGTCCGGTGTCGTATGTGTTCAACGGGGCGGTTTCGATCTGAACGATGGCGCGACGTAGGCGGATAGCTGCTGGGACCGCGCTGGTGATCCTTGTGCTGCTTGCGGTCGCGGGATGGTGGGCCTGGGTACGCGTGACCGGTCCGGCGGCACATTTCAAGGCGGATAGCGCGGTGTTGTTCATCCCTCGTGGTGCCGACCTGGACGTGGTGGTGGACAGTCTGCAGCGCATTGGCGCGATCCAGGATGAAACGGCCTTCCGTTGGTTGTGTGACCGCAAGAAGTACACGACCAATGTGAAGCCGGGTCGCTATCGGATCCCCGATGGCATGAGCATGAACGCGCTGGTGAACAAGCTCCGCTCCGGCGAGCAGGAGCCGGTTCGGGTCACCTTCAATGGCATAAGGCGATTGCCCGAGCTCGCGGGGAAACTGGGCCGTGTGCTGGAGCCGGATTCACTGGCGTTCGTGCGGGTCCTCCTGGATGGTGGTACGCAGCGCAAGGCGGGCTATACGCCGGAGACCTTCATCGCCGCCTTCGTGCCGAACACGTATGAATTCTGGTGGACCACCACCCCCGAGCAGTTCCTTGAACGGATGAGGAAGGAGCATGCCAGGTTCTGGAGCGCTGAACGAAAGGCCAAAGCCGCCGAGCTGGACTTATCGCCCGTGGAGGTGGTCACGTTGGCCTCGATCGTGCAGGCCGAAACGGTGAAACGTACCGATGCACCGAGGATCGCCGGGGTATACCTGAACCGACTGCGCATTGGGATGCCGCTACAGGCGGACCCCACCTTGAAATTCGCCCTTGGCCTGGACAGCATCAGCCGGGTCCTGAACGCGGATAAGGAAGTGGTGTCCCCGTACAACACCTATAAGAACCTCGGCCTGCCTCCCGGCCCCATCAACATGCCCGAGACCAGCATGATCGATGCGGTACTGGATGCGGAGGGCCACGACTACCTCTACTTCTGCGCCCGGGCCGATCTGAGCGGGTATTCCGATTTCAGCCGCAGCTATGAGCAGCATCTGGTGAACGCCCGGAAATACCAACGCGCCTTGAACCAACGGGGCATATTCCGGTAGATGATCGGCGCAACGTATCCAACAGGGATGGTCGAAAGGACCGGTCCCTGTAAATTCGCCCCTCATTTTGCAGCAATGACCAGGATCAAATTCGGTACCGACGGCTGGCGCGCGATCATCGCCGATGATTTCACCGTGGATAATGTGGCCCGCGTGAGCGTGGCCGTGGCGCAGTGGGTGAAGAAGAATTTCCCGACCGGACCGAGCATCGTGGTCGGGCACGACTGCCGCTTCGCTGGAGAATTATTCGCGGAAACGGCGACGAAGGTGTTCGTGAGCCACGGCATCACCGTACACCTCGCCAAGGGCTTCGTGAGCACGCCGATGGTGAGCCTCGGCGCCTTCAACACGAAGAGCGCGATGGGCGTGATCCTCACGGCCAGCCACAACCCGCCGAGCTACAACGGGTACAAACTGAAAGGGATCTACGGCGGCCCGCTGATCCCCGAGCATGTGCAGGAGGTGGAGGACATCATCCCCGAGAAGCACGGTCTGGACTTGGCCAACATCGATCTGAAGAAGGCGAAGGCCGATGGGCTGATCAAGGACATCGATCTGGAGACCATGTACGTGAAGCACGTGGAGGCCAACTTCGACATGAAGGCCATTCGCGAGAGCGGCTTGCGTTGGGGCTACGATGCCATGTACGGTGCGGGCCAGAACGTGATCAAGCGGATCCTGCCGCAGGCCACCATGCTGCATTGCGACCACAACCCCTCGTTCATGGGTCAGGCGCCCGAGCCGATCGACAAGAACCTGCAGGAGTTCAGCAACCTGATCAAGAAGGGCGGTATCGACTGCGGCCTGGCCACGGACGGTGATGCGGATCGGATCGGCCTGTACAACGGCAAGGGCGAGTTCATCGACTCGCACCACATCATCCTGTTGTTGATCCACTACCTGGTGAAGTACAAGAAGTTCACCGGCAAGGTGGTGGTGGCCGTGAGCACCACGCCGAAGGTGAAGAAACTCTGCGCCCACTACGGCCTGGAGTACCAAGTGACCAAGATCGGTTTCAAGTGGATCTGCGGCATCATGATCAACGAGGACG
>JADLAI010000191.1 GCA_020848295.1 Flavobacteriales bacterium | reverse complement strand
AGCGCCCCTCCACCGGCCAGGTAGATCCCGGTCTTGTAGATGTCGGCGCTCAATTCCGGTGGGGTGGCTTCGAGGGCGCTCAGGATGGCCTCTTCGATCTTGCTGATCGACTTGTCCAGGGCCTGTGCGATCTCGCTGTAGGTCACGGTGATCTCCTTCGGGATCCCGGTCATGAGGTCGCGACCACGCACAGCATAGTCGGGTGGGGGTTCGTCGAGTTCGGTCATGGCCGCACCCACTTCGATCTTGATCGTTTCGGCCGTGCGTTCCCCCACCAGGATGTTGTGCTGGCGGCGCATGTACTCTTCGATGTCCTGGGTGAACTCGTCGCCGGCCACGCGGATGTTCTTGTCGCACACGATACCCCCCAGTGCGATCACCGCGATCTCGCTGGTACCACCGCCGATATCGATGATCATGTTGCCCATCGGCTCCTCCACATCGATGCCGATGCCGATGGCCGCGGCCATCGGTTCGTGGATCAGATACACCTCCTTGGCACCGGCATGTTCACTGCTGTCCTTCACCGCGCGTTTCTCCACCTCGGTGATCCCGCTGGGGATGCAGATCACCATACGCAGGTTGGGGGTGAAGAGCTGTCGGCCTGGCTTGATCATGCGGATCATGCCCTTGATCATGTCCTCGGCGGCTTTGAAGTCGGCGATCACGCCGTCCTTCAGCGGGCGCACGGTCTTGATGTTCTCGTGGGTCTTGCCATGCATCTGCTGTGCCTGGCGTCCCACCGCGATCACCTTGCCGGTGGTGCGGTCCACGGCCACGATGCTGGGCTCGTCCACCACCACCTTGTCGTTGTTGATGATCAGGGTATTGGCGGTGCCGAGGTCGATCGCGATCTCCTGGGTGAAGAAATTGAACCAGCTCATGGTCCGTGCTCAGTGTTTGAAATGACGTGTTCCGGTGATGGCCATGGCCATGCCGTGCGTGTTACAGAGATCGATGCTATCCTGGTCGCGGATGCTTCCACCCGGATGGACCACAGCGGTGATCCCGGCCCGGTGCGCGATCTCCACGCAATCGGGGAAGGGGAAGAAGGCGTCGCTGGCCATTACGGCACCGTGCAGGTCGAAACCGAACTTGCCAGCCTTGGCAATGGCCTGCTCCAGGGCGTCCACGCGACTGGTCTGTCCGGTGCCACTGGCGAGCAGTTGATGACCTTTTGCCAGGACGATGGCGTTGCTCTTGGTGTGTTTCACCAGGACCGATGCGAAGATCAGGTCGTTCAGTTCCTGCGCGGTGGGCGCCTTGCTGGTGGCGGTACGCATGGCCTCTTGGGTGGCCACCACCTTGTCGGCGGCCTCGGCAAGGATGCCGTTCAGGGCGGTGCGCACTTTGGTCGCCGGACGCGGTGCAGGTTTCCGTCGCAGGATCATGCGGTTCTTCTTCCGTCGCAGGATCTCCAAGGCTTCCGGGTCGAAGTCCGGTGCAGCGATGATCTCGAAGAAGAGCGCATCGATCGCTTCGGCGGTGACCTTGTCGATGGGTGCGGTGGTGATCAGCACACCGCCGAACGCACTAACGGGATCACAGGCCAAGGCCGCATCCCAGGCTTCCTTCAGGGTAGTGCGTACCGCTGCACCGCACGCGTTGTTGTGTTTGAGGATGGCGAAGGGGATCCCATTGATCGTGGCCAGGTCATCGATCAGCTCCACAGCGGCATCCAGGTCGAGCAGGTTATTGTAGCTCAACTCCTTCCCATTCAATTGCTCGAGGATACCCGCCAGGTCGCCATGGAAAGTGGCCGGTTGATGCGGATTCTCCCCATAGCGCAGCACGGTGGTGGGTCCGGCGCTCAGCCGCAGGTCGCCTTGAGCGCCAGCGAACCAGTTGTGTATGGCGCTGTCGTAATGGGAGCTCACCGCGAATGCCGCCGTCGCGAAGGCCTGGCGCTGGGGCAGGGTGGTGGAGCCGGTCTGGTCCTGTAGCAGGCGTAGTAGTTCGGCGTAGTGCTCGCGAGCAGGGATGATCACCACATCGGCGTGGTTCTTGGCTCCGGCACGGATCAGACTGATGCCGCCGATGTCGATCTTCTCGATGATGGCGCTCCGGGAACCACCGGCTGCCACCGTGGCCTCGAAGGGGTAAAGGTCCACGATCACCAGGTCAATGGGTGGAATAGCGTACTCCTCCAATTGGGCCACGTCGCTCTCAAGATCACGTCGCCCCAGGATCCCGCCGAACACCTTGGGGTGCAGGGTCTTCACCCGTCCTCCGAGGATGCTTGGATACGTGGTGAGGTCCTCCACCGGGGTCACCTTCACGCCGAGTTCCTCGATGAACCCCTGGGTGCCCCCTGTTGAATAGAGGTGGACGCCAAGTCGGTCCAGCTCACGGATGACGGGTTCGAGCCCATCCTTGTGGAACACGGAAATGAGCGCGCTATGGATGCGTTTCTGCCCGTCCAATGGGAGGTAGCGAACGTTCTGGTCCGACTTTAAGGGGCAAGTTTACGCCCAAATGCCGGGGTCCGAAAAGCCCGGTGGACCACGTTACGCAAAGGTTACCAACAAGGGGGCGGGTGGACGAGGGGGCCTCAGAACCGCAGGCCAATGCCCACCTGGATCTGCAAGGATTCGGTGCGGCTGTTGAGCTTTTCGTAGGTCACACGTCCATCGCTGCCGATCGCGATGGTGCTGGGGTCCACGTAATCCACCTTGCCGTTGAACAGCCGTTCCACCCGGCCTTCCACGTAAAGCTGTCGGCTGATCCCGTACATCATCCCCACTGCCCAGCCATAGCTCGGGACCCAGGACCCGTCGCGTTCATCCTCGGTCACGCCACCGTCGGTGCTCACCGTGCTTCGGGTCACGAAATTGCGAGCACCGAGCATGACCTCACCATAGGGTCGAATGTCCCCGCGTAGGGGGTTCAAACGTACCAGGCCGTGGTGGCCGTACACGTTGCTTTTCACATCCACCGACCGTTGCGGAACGGCACTGAACAGGCCGCCTACTGGCCGGGGCGTGCTGTATTCCCCGCCCATGCGGCCCCAGGCGAAGTCGTAGCCGAACTCGAGCGGCAGGTTACGCATGGGCATGGCGATATTGGCCGAGATGCCATACACGGTGTTGCCCCAGGTATGCGCGAATTCACCGAGCGGCACCCCGATCTCCAAGCCACCGCTGAGGGTGGTGGAGCGCTGCTCCCAGAAGCCATCGTTGTTGTTCACCTGTGCTACGCCGGGGAACAGCAGCAGGCAGGCCGGGAATGTGAGTAGGAGCCGGATCATGAGGGAACGAGGTCAAAGTCCATGCCGAAGGTAGACGCCTATCTTGCTCCGCATGGAACTGGGGCCGGTTTGGGCGGAATGGGGCTTGGTCGGGTTGTTCCTGGCGGCGTTCCTGGCGGCCACCATCCTGCCATTCAGTTCGGAGGCCGTGCTACTTGCATTGGCTGCGGCTGGTGGGCAGCCAATGCCCCTTTTCCTTGTGGCCACATTGGGCAACACGCTGGGTGGCCTCACGAACTACGGCATCGGCCGCTGGCTGCCGACCGAAAGGATCGTGCAACGCTACGGTGCCGATACGTTGAGGGCCGAACGATGGAGGGCGTACATCCAGCGCCATGGCGCATGGGCGGCGCTGCTCTGTTGGCTACCCGTAGTGGGCGATCCGCTGGCACTGGCGCTCGGCCTCGCACGCACGGCCATGCTACCCACCGCGATCTTGATGATGTTGGGGAAGGGTGCCCGGTATGCCGTGCTGCTCTGGGCTACGGATCGGATCATAACCGGTTGAATGAGGGAAAACCCGGCTTGCGGCCGGGCTTTCCTGAAGTGCGAGGATGGTTCACTCAAAGGGCGACCGTCCAACCGGCAGTCCAGTTATCGGCCGCATCGATGGCTCCTTTGAACATTGCAGGGGTGAACCAAGCGTCCATGGTGGAAGGGTCGATGGCACCTGCAGCTTCCGTGCCGATGACCCCGTTCAGGACCACGTCATTGGTCGTGTTCGCATAGGCGACATCGGTTTCGATGATCCCGGCGTTGTTATAGGTGGTGGAATTGTTCCAGAGCGCGCTGTTCTTCACGAAGAGCGATCCGTCGGCCACGTGAGAGTCGCACTCGCTGCCCACACGGATACCCTGTGTGAAACCGGTGATCAGGCCATTCCACAGTTTGCCCTTTGTCCCATGGCGCAAACGCATCCCATGGTTGGCGCTTCCGTCATCGGCACCCACCAGGGTGAAATTGCTGATCATCGGTTCGCTGTAAGGGGTCACCGTATAGGTGGTCTCCCAGTTGTCACACTCCATGCCGTTATCACCTGTGGCGGCATCCTGTTGCACCACCCAGAACTGACCCTTGCCGCGCCATCCGTGGGTCCAATCGAAGCTATCATCACTGTTGCCCGTGGAAACGGCCCACTTCAGGTTGACCGTACCGCCGAAGAACTCGAATCCATCGTCGCTACCCTTGAATGCCTGGAGGTGCTCCAGGATGGTGGCACTTCCCACGCCATTGAAGGAGAATCCGTTCATTTCGTTATCCGTACCGAGGACCTTGCCCGCGTACTCCACACGCACGTATTTCAGCACACCACTATCGTCGTTCTGATCGGTGCCTCCGTACACCCCGCTTCCGCCTTCCCCTTCCGCAGTGCAATTGGCCGTTCCGCAAATGTTGATCGGTGCGTACCCGTTCAGGATGATGCCGCCCCAGGCGCCACGATCAGCGCCTCCGGTAACGGTCTTGATCGTGGTGAAGATGATGGGTTCCGCAGCCGTGCCGACGGCAGAGAGGCGACCTCCGCGCTGAACGCTCAGGAATGGGGTGGTCGCATCATCCGCAGCAAAAAGCCGCGTGCCTTGTTCGATGGTGAGTGTAGCCCCATTGGCAACGAAGACACCACCTGAAAGCAGCCAGCGACGGTCGTTATCCAAGGTCCGGTTGCTGCTGATGGTGCCCGAAAGGATGTGGTAGGTCTCTCCGTTGATGGTCGTCGTCTGATCATTCCCTGGAGTGGGGAATTCGCAGCAGCAGTTCTTTTCCGCGTCCGGGTCGTAGTTGGTGGCGGTGGGATCCGTACAGCCTTCCTTCTTCTTGCAGGAGGTCATGAACATGGTGGCGGCGAGGGTGAGGGCGCCGAGCCATGCGGTCCGGGTGATGGTGTGGGTGAGTGCCATGGTTCCTTTTCTTTTTTCGTTTTTCAACGCCGCGAAGGTCCGGGCACATCATTAAGACGTGGTTCAGGCCATTTTACATTTCCGTTAAGGAAGCTCCGTTCTATTTCACCACAGCATCCGATACATATTGTACATGCACCGGAACACTATGGTGTGCTTGTGAAGGTGACGCATCGGATCCGACTGCGGCGGATGGTGTTGCGCAGAATGACCAATGCGGTAGGACCTGATGTTACCACCAGGCCCACCGTCCGTACGTACGGTTCAAAGGATGCGATAGCTCAACCCCGCACCGAAGCTCATCCCAATGCGGTAGTCGTTCACCAGTGAAGTACCGACCGGTGTCTCCTGCTCCACGCGGAACCGTGCATCGAGTAGGTTGTGACAGGTGATATTCGCCTGCCATTTGGGTCCGATGTCAGCGCGGAACACCAGGTTCAACGTGTTCACCGGTAGTTCGTACTGATCGCCCAGCCCGTTAGCACCTGCTGTCGAAATGCGCTTGCCGAACACATTATATGCCAAGGTAACAGTGCCCTTGACCCCATCACCGAGTCGTCGCCCGTAGCTCAGGTCGAAGTTGACCAGGTAGGGGGATGCGCCTTGCATCGGCCTTTTGTCGTGGGTGAGCACCACAGCGGCGCTGTTGTTGTTGCCTGGTTGTTGCTGGATGATGAGTTCGGAATGGAGTAACGAGGCATTCATACCCACGCTCACATCGTTCCAGAAACTGCTGTCCGTACGGAGCAGGATCCCCAGGTTCTTCACCACTTCGACCTCGATACCGACCACTTGCGCGCGTCCCGTATTCCTGAAGGATCGCAATTGACCACTCGCGGTGGCCAGGGCTACTTTCTCGATCGTGTTGTCCAGCACCTTGCCGAAGGCACCGATGGCGACCAATGCCCCTGCACCGGGGAAACGTTCGTACCGTAGGTCAACGTTGTAGTTCTCCCCGTTCCGCAGATCTGGATCGCCTACGTTCTTGGTCCCCGCGAAGAATTCGGTGTACTCGAAGGGGGCCATCTCACGGAATCCCGGCCGACTGATCGTCTTGCTGGCACTGGCGCGGACAATGTCCTTTGTGCTGAGGTCGAGTTTGATGGTCGCGAACGGAAGGAGGTCGGTGGACGCGATGGCCGCCACCCGACGCGGCTGGTGGAACGAATCGCTCTGCTTGCGGTAGATGATGCGTTGCTCGCCTTGTTCCATGCGTGCGCCGGCGATCAACATCAGTTTTCCAGGGACCACCTGGTACTCCCCGGAGAGATAGGCGGCGCTGATGTGTTGTTGAATGGTATGGTCCGCTTCCGGTCCGGTGAGCCTGGCGATGGTGAGATCGCGCTCCTGATAGGCTTCGTTGGAGAGGAATTGGTCAGGGCGGTTCAATGCGACCCCGTCCGGGTTGTTCGCATTGATCCCCTGTAAACTGTAAGCGAAGATGTCGTATCCGAAGTCTCGGTCCTTTCGTTTGGTCTGTGCTCCTGTACGCACGACGAGGATCGGGGTCGGGCCATCGGATGTCTCCTGTTGCACCAGCCGGTAGCTCACCCCGGCGCGCATGGTGGTCTCCTTCTCATTCAGGCCACTGTACCATCGGTGATTCTCCAACCGGTCGATCGCATTGAAACGATATGTTCCTTCATCGGCTCCGGGGCGGTGGAGATACACCAACTGCCTGCGGTCCGGTTCGGCGGCTACGGCGCGGCTCATTGCGGTGCTCCATTCCACCAGCAGGCGGTCCTGTACCCCGAAGCCGTGGCGGCCGAACAGCTGATCGGTGTGCAAGGTGTTCTGCCGATAGGTGTACCGGCGGGCGTACACCTTGTCCAGGTAGTCGAAATGGTCGCCGTGGTTGATGCGGTGTTCATCACCGCTCATGTTCACCCAGAGCGTGGTGAGGCCGACACGATGGTGCCTACCGAGGTCCAGGGAAGCCGAGCCCAGTGCCGAGGACTGGGTGTTGAACTGCCAGGTCTCCACGTTGTAATCCACCAGTGGCGTGTTGCTTGTATTGATGATCCGGATCCGTCCGGAGCGATAGCGGTATTCGTTCTTGTAGTTCGCGGTGCCCAGAACGTTCAAGGTGAGGTTATCGCCGAGTTTGATGTGGGTGCCACCGAAGAGCCCAAAGTTGAGGTCCGGTGCGGCTGACTTGCTGGTCGGGTCGAAATTCGCGGCGAAAGGGAGTTGTTCGCCATTAAGTGTTGTTGCTTGGGTTTGTGCTGCGCTCGGCACGGCACGAGTACCATCATCCCGACCCCAGAAGTCAGTTTTACCACCGTTATAGGAGCGATGATCGCGGAACGTGCTGCGTGTGTTCAATCCTCCACCGAGCGAGACCTTCAGCATGTTCTCGCCCGTGGCGCGTTTGGTCGCGATATCCACCGCACCACCCGAAAAGTCGCCATACTGATCCGCAGTGAAGGCCTTGGTCACCGAAATACTCTCCACCACGTCCGTGGGGAAGATGTCGAGCGGGGCCACTTTCAGGTCCGGATCGGGGGAGGGCAGTGGCATGCCGTTCAAATAGGCCGAGTTGTAACGGTCTGTCAGACCGCGAACCACCACGTAGCGCCCTCCCACGGCGCTCAGGCCCACCATCTTCTGCACCCCTTCGGCCACATCACCGGCGCCTTTCTTCTTCAGCTCTTGCGCTCCGATCTGCTGCACCAGTGCTGTGGACTCCTTGCGTTCCATCAGGAGCACACCTTCCCGTTCGCGGTCGGCCATTCCCACCACTTCGAATTCCTTCATCTCGACCCCTTGGGCCCGCAATTCAACCGCAGCGATGGTCCTGCCATCGGGAGCAACAGTGATCTGTTGCTCATGCGGGGCGTATCCCACGAAACTCACCAGAAGGGTATGCGTCCCCGCTTCAACCGGGAAACTGAATCGACCGTCCAGGTCGGTCGTAGCCCCGGTTGTCGTTCCCTTGATCACGACATTCACGAAGGGCATGGGCTGTGTAGCGCCGGCCTCCTGCGTGGTGATGGTCCCGGATATGACACCTCGCTGCGCCATGGCGATGGTGCTGAAGAGGGCGAGGGAGAGGACAAGCAGCGTACGGATCATCGTGTTCGGGGCGAACGATGATGCCGTTCGCGCCGCGAAGGTCCCGGTGTGCTGTTACCTGGCTCTTGCGCCGAGGTTAACGATCCATTACACCGGATCGCGGGCCGGTAACCTTGTCTTAACGCGTCGTTCCAGGAACCACCAGGCGGGGCGGTCCTTGCGGCGTTGCGCCTGTTGCCACATCACCACGAGTTGTTCCTGCAGGAAGGTCGTGGCCTCTTCGATGGAATCCACAACGGTGAGGAACCGTAATTCCTCGCGACCGATGGTGCCTTCTGCGACCATGCGATCGATCTGGGCCAGTGTGGGCGCCCAATAGTCGCGGCCGTAGAGCAGGATGGGGAAATCCTTCACCTTGCCGGTCTGGATCAGGGTGATCGTCTCGAAGAGCTCGTCCAGTGTACCGGCGCCGCCCGGCATCACCACGAAGCAGATGCTGTACTTCACCAGGAGCACCTTGCGCACGAAGAAGCGCTCGAAGAGCAGGCTATCATCCAGGTACGGATTGGCATATTGTTCGTGGGGCAGGACGATGTTGCAGCCCACGCTGCGGGCCCCCACGTCGCGTGCGCCCCGATTGGCCGCCTCCATGATCCCGGGCCCGCCACCGGTCATGATGGTGAAGCCCACACGCCCCACCCGACGGGCCAGATCGCGCGCGGCTTCATAATAGGGATGATCCTCCTGGAAGCGGGCGCTTCCGAAGAAGGTCACACAAGGGCCTACGAAGTGTAGCCGCCGGAAACCGTAGATGAACTCCGAGGCGATCTGGAACACGTTCTTCAATTCCTTCCATCGCGAACGGGGACCGGCCAGGAAACGCAGGTCGATATGGCGATCGTTCTTCTCCATCATCCGTGTACGATACTCACCATTTCACGAAACGCGCGACCGCGCGGTTGCCAAGGTCATCGGTCACCTGCACCTGATAGGGCCCCGTGGCAAGTCCAGCGACCACAAGGCTTGACCGTGGCTGACCGGTCAGGCGCCCTTCTTCAACGAGTCGTCCACGCGGGTCGACAACGGAATAGCTCAGTACCGCACCTTCCGGGAAGAACCGGGTATCGAGCGTAAGGGTGTGGTGCGTGGGGTTCGGTGCCACGGTGAGCATTGGTGTACGGTGCTCGTGCAACAGGGTCGGGAGATCGGGTTGGAAGTTCGCTTCGAAGAGCGCGGTGTTCGCGGCAAGTGTATCCAGGAAAGCCGCAGCCAGTGCATCGGTGATCACGGCATCGGCGGTCCAGTGGCTGAAAATGTAGCCGGTGTTCGGCACGGCTTCGACGCGGATCGGAACGCCATCGAAGTACACGCCTTCCCAAGGATAGGTGTCCGGATGCAGGGTGCTGATCCGGATGGTACCAGCGCCTGCGGGTACCACGTTCAGGGTCACATCCACTTCGCGTGGCAGGTTGAAATGATCGCGGATATGTTCGCGAACCACGGGTGTGCGTAGGGAGAGGTCTTCGAGGAAGGCCTCGTGGTTCGCCTCAAACTGCACCAGGGCCTGTGTGGTATCGCTGCTGCTCCACCGCGCGAACTGTTTGCCCATCTCGGGCCGGGTGAGTTCGAAAGCGTCCTGCGCGATGCCAAGGATGCGCTCGTTGAGATAAGCGCTGTTCATCACATCGGCGAAGCGGTTGATGAAATGATCATGGAAGCGGGGATTGAGGATCGCACGCTGCCAGATGTACGTATAGGGGATATCGGTGGTCGTGTTGGCGGTCCATTCCAGCGCGTTGAACAAGTGGTCGGACTGGCCGTTGGGTGCCATGGCCAGTTCCAGGTCGATGGTGGCGAAGCGCCATTTATAGCTGGTCACATCCGAACGTTGGATCTTGATGTTGTTGAAAGGCCAGTCGCGTGTGCCCATCCATTGCTGGCCGATGATGTAGTCGGTGTACCAGGTAAGGTCGAAGCGTGCATCGGTGAGGTCCCAGAAATCGGCCTGGGTGGGATCGAAGAGTTGGAATGCCGACATGTCCTGCCAGAAGGGGTCCACTTCACCTTCGGTGGGGCGAAGGACACTGCCGTTCCAGGCGCTCACCGAAAGCAGGTCCACCGTACCCGCATCGGCGCCTTCGAGGGTGCGGAAGTATTCGTCGTCGTATTTCTCACGCAGTTCATACAGGCCGAAGTACGCACCGTTGATATAGACCGAGACGGGTGTCCATGCGGCGTAGTAGCTGTTCGTTCCGGCGGCCATCATCTTCACCTGCACGGCATCCTTGTGCGGCAGGATCTGGAACTGATTACTGCCGTTCCGGAGGTAGATCCGGCTGTAGCGGTGGCGTGCCGGGCGGTCCGGGATCAGCATGGCGTTCACGGTGCCATCCCCCAGTGCCCCGTTGTCGAATTCGAGTCGGAAGGAGTGCTGCGGAAAGCCGCGGCTGCCACCGAGGCCCCCATCCACCTGCATGGCCGCGTATTGCGACACGAGCAGTTCGCCATTCTGCCGGAAGAAGTCCACGTGGGCCTGCACCTCATCATCGCGTTGCCAGTTCGTGAAGATCCCCTCCGGGCCATAGAGGCCGTTCTGTGGTGTCACCACGGAGAGCACCGCCGTGGTGTGCTGTACGCCGATCAGGTAGGAGGCGGCCACGATCGTGCTGGGTGCCAGGCCTGGTGTGAAGGCACGCACCTTCAGCACAGCACTGGTATTCAATGTGATCGGTCCGGTATACAGCGATGAAGCGGTCGTGGGCTCCGTGCCATTCAACGTGTAGCGCAGTTCGCTGGGCGCGGGGTTCAGGTCGTACACCGTGACCGTGAGCGGTGTGGCGGACACCATCGGGGAGCTGCCGATGATGGGTGCCATGGCCAGGTCGGTGAACGAGGGCACAGCGCTGTTACTGGTGCCCGGCGTGGGCGTTGGGAAGAGCAGGTCGTCGTTGCCGCCATCCTGCGAGCGCCCGTTGCTATGGTCTGGGGCCGGCTGCATCACGTACAGGCTATCCAGTCTTGTCCCCATGGCATCGAACAGGTATACGGTCTCTCCGTTGCGGCCGAGCTTGAAGTTGGTGTGCAACTCCTCGCTGTCCGTGGTGGGGCGGAATACCGCCGAAAGTTCCACGTCGGTCGTCAAGGCCATGTGGAAGTCGAGTTGCTGCAACTGTGCCCCATGCGTGTCAACCACTTGGAAGCCGAGGCTGGTGATGGGGCCGGGGACCACACCTGCGGTCAGCAGTTCGTCCGCATGGATCAGGAAGGACTGCTTGGCGCCACCCTGCCAGTTGGCGTAGGGTGCGGGCAATTGCACGAAAGCGTTGAGCCAGTCGCTGGTGCCGATCGTCTGGCCGTTGATCCGCATCACGGGTCGGCGGTGCGAAAGGTCGCCATGGGCCATGCCGCACGTGCGCGATGGATCATGGCAGAGCGCGGTGGCGCTTGACAAGAACGCGGTGGTCGTCTGGTGGAAAACGGCATTCAAGAGGCCACCCATGTTCCCACGAAGTCCGCAGGAACTGATCAGCAGGTTCGAGCTACCATCCCACACGATCGGATCCGTGAGCACGTGGGTGTTCCAGCCGGCCACGGGGATGAAGTTGTTGGCTTGCAACACATGCTGCATCCCTTGGTAGGGGCGGCGGTCCTCTCCGCTGCAATGGACCAACAGGTGCGCACCAGGCGCCAGTGTACGGCTCGGAAAGACCCATTGTGCCGGTGCCAAAGGGTCATCGCTCAGGGCATGGCCGCCGAGGTCGATCGGTTGCGATCCGGCATTGAAGAGTTCCACCCAGTCGTGGTGTTCGCCAGTGGCATCGGCCAGGGTATGCGCATTGCGACTGCTGGCCTCGTTGATGACGAGTTGGGCAAGAACATCCTGCGGCGACCACAACAACGAAAGAAGGACGAGGACGGGTAAGGATCGGACCATGAGCGAAGCGGGGTGCAAAGATCGTGCTTTGCACTGCGGTTCCCATCATTTTGCACCATCTGTACTGCAAGCGCCGATCAATGTTCGTGATCGGTCAGGAGGCTTTTCAACTGGCGGCGCAGAAACGCGACCTCTTCCTGATGATGCTTGATCCGAGAACGGAGTTCTTCTGCCAGGACCACATTGCTCTCGTATTAGGCATTCCTAGGACCGAACGCATTGGCCTGATGGAATGATGGAATACAAGTCGCTCGTCGAAATTCAAAAGGTCTTCCTGTTCCACCTCAAGGACCTCACACACCACCGTCAACTTCTCCGGCGCCAAACTGCTTTCTCCGGTCTCGTAGCGACTGTATTGCCGCTGGCTCACACCTAGGCGCGGTGCCATGTACTCCTCGGGGCGATCACATCCCGATCACCAGTGAACGGTTGATGCTTGAACTGAGTACTTGATCCCCAATCTGGTGGCTATGTGATCGCGGCCCAACACCGCAAGCATGAACGTCTTGGAGCATTTTATACCATCTACGCATTCAATATCGGCCGATCTACTTGCCCTCTTTCCGGAGGTCTTCTCCGCAGACCAGGTTCCGTAGGCCCCGCTACGTAACCTGTTCTGCGTATCGTCCTCCGAAAAGATCGCGGCGCATCTCTTGGCCGACCTTGAATGCGTAAATGGTATTACCGGTTTGATCGAATTATGGTAGGCGCAATTGGGACGCTGGAGCCCAATGGCCCAGCGATCATCTTTCAAGCGAGAAATGCTTTCGTGCTGCCTACCGCTTCACGAACGGATGCACTTCGCGATGGTCGCCAGCGCGTAACCAGAGCTGGTAACTTCCTTGGGCCACCCCGGAAACGTCCAGCGTGAGGCGCTGTGTCGGTAGGGCGCCTTCCATGACCAGCACACCGCGCAGGTCCACGATGCGGTATTGGACTGCCTGTGCCATGGCCCTTTCGGTGGTGAGTGAAAGTTCACCCGTAGTGGGGTTGGGGAAGAGGTTGAAGCGGGCGTCGTGTACCTCACGCACACTGTTCCCAACGGGTTCGAAGTGGGCGTTGAAATGGACGAGGTCGGCGACCAGCGTGTCCAAAAAGGCAGCTTGTAGGGTGTCGGCGATCAGGCCGTTCTGTTCCCAGTGGTGGAAGGCAAACCCGGGTGCCGCTTCGGCGGTGATCCCTACTGGCACCCCATCGAAGTACACACCTTCCCAAGGATAGGTGTCCGGATGCAGGGTACTGATCCGTATGGACCCTGCACCTGCCGGGAACACGTTCAGGACAACATCCACCTGCCGGGGCAGGCTGAAGAACTGTTGAATATCGTCGCGCACCACCGGTGTGCGCAGGGACAGGTCGTTCCGGAACGCTTGGTCGAATCCCTCGTACGCAAGCAGTAACGTGGTCGTGTCGGTGCCGCGCCAACGGTAAAGCTGATCGGCCATGTCCAAGCGGGTCAGGTCGAACATCTCCTCGGCGATTTCCTGGATGCGGTCATCGAGGTAGGCGCTGTTCATCACATCGGCGAAGCGGTTGATGTAATGGTCGTGGAAGCGGGGGTTCGCCAGGCTGCGTTGCCAGATGTTGGTGTAGGGCACTTCGGGGTCCTGGCTCGATGAATAGATCAGTGCATTGAAGCTGGGATCCGTTTGGCCATTGGGGGCCATGGCGGTTTCCAGATCGGTGGTGCAGAAACGCCAGCGGTTGCCGGTGGTGGCCGCTCGGAACAGTTTGATGTTGTTGATGGGCCAGTCGGTGGTGCCCATCCACTGTTGGCCAATGATGTAGTCCACATACCAGGTGAGGTCGAATCGCTGATCGAGTTCGTCCCAATAGCCCGCGCTGTTCGGGTCCATGTCGTGCATGGCGTCCACATCCTCCCAGAAACCGTTCGTGCTGCCTTCGTTCGCAGTAAGTGAGGGTCCTTCCCAGGAGCTCACGGTGAGCAGGTCCATGGAATCCGGGTCGGCACCTTCGAGGGTGTTGAAGTATTCGGCATCGATCTTCTCGCGCAATTCGTAAAGGCCGAAATAGTGCCCGTTGATATAGACCGTTACCGGCGTCCAAGCCGAGTAATAGGAATTGGTCTCACCGGCCATCATGCGTACCTGTGCGGCATCCTTGTGCGGGAGGAAGAGGTGCTGGTTGCTTCCATTGCGCAGGTAGATCCGGCTGTAACTCGTACGCGCCGGACGGTTCGGGATCAGTGGCAGGTCCACGGTACCGGAGCCCAGTGTGCCATTGTCCAGCTCCAGGCGGAAGGAATGCTGGGGTTGGGTGCGACTTCCGCCGAAGCCGCCATCGAGTTGCATGGCGCTGCGCTGGGAGAAGCCGAGTGTACCATTGGTGTGGAAGTAGTCCACGTGTGCAGGGATCTCGTCATCGCGCCACCACCGGGTGAAGATCCCTTCGGGCCCGTTGAGGTCCGCATCGTTGGTGCTGATGGAGAGGATGGCCGAATGGTGATCGGGGTTGATGAGGTAGGAGGCGGTGGCCACCTTGCTCGGCAGGCGGCCCGGCGCGAATGCCCTTGCGCGCAGCACCGTGCTCGCATTGATCGGGATGGGCCCAACGAACAGGGAGGAGCTCGTGGTGGGCTCACTCCCATCCAAGGTGTACCGCAGCGAACTGGTACCGACGTTAGGGTTGGAGAGCGTGACACTGAGGGGTGTGGCACTGATGCTCGATGGCGTGTTGATCACTGGCGTTTCAGCGTACGCGGAATAGGGGTTGCTGGTGGAGTTGGTGGCGCCGGGGGTGGGCGCATCGAAGAGCTGGTCGTTATTGGCGGCATCGGGCCAGCGGCCATTGCTGTGGTCCTGGTATTCCTCCTCCACCCGTAGGCGGCTCAGCATTTGTTGAGTGGGCGAAAAAAGGAAGACGGATTCCCCGCCACGGCGCAGGCCGAAGTTGGTGTGGAACTCGAATGCGCCGTACCACGGGATGAATTCAGCGTTCACATCCATTTCATTCACGTGTCCGATCCGGATATCCACCTCATCGAAGTACGCACCGCTGGGGTCGACCACATCGAAGGCGATACTGGTGAGGTCGCCGGCACCGAGCCCTGCGGCAGCGAGTTCGGCCGCGGTGAAGAGCATGGCATGTTTCGAGCCACGCGCCCAGTTCCCGTACGGCGCAGGGTACTGGACCACATTGTTCTGCCAGTCGGGGGTGCCGATGGTGGCCCCGTTCAACTTGATCACCGGACGGTGATGGGAGACATTCCCGACCGCCGCGTTACAGGCGGTGGCTGCGGAATCGGAATAGGACCAGGTGGTGGACCGGAAGGTGGTCGTGCTCTGGTTCATCAGGGCGTTCAAGGCATTGCCGCTGGTATTGACCGCACACACCTCGATCAGGATGTTCGAGGTTCCGTTCCAGGTGAAGGGCGCGCCGAAGGCGTGCGTGTTCCAGCCCGCTACCGGTGTATATCCCAGGATGGCCGCCACGGTGGTCTGGCCGGCACGAGGCTGGCGATCAAGACCGCTACAGAACACCACGAGGTAACCGTTCGGGGCGATCCCCATCGAAGGGAAGGTCCACATGGTGGCATCCGTGCTGTCGTCCGAAAGGCTGTATCCATTCAGATCCACCCACTGCGAGCTCGTGTTGTGCAGTTCGATCCAGTCGTGGTACTGACCGTTCTCATCGGCAAGGGTGCGATGGTTGCGGCTGCTTCCCTCGTTGATCACGACCTGAGCGAACAGGGATATACTGCCGAGCAGGGTGCATAGGGCAGCGGAGGTGCGTTGGGTGGACATGTGGGTGATGGGATCGCGAATTTCGTATGACGAGGACCGTTTCGTCAATACGGCCGGACCTTTTCGGGATTGCGGAAGGACGTGACCGGGTGATCGGGATCGATCCACCAAAGCCCATGTCGCTCGCATCGGACCGGTTCCCCAACCTGTCAAATTCCTGTTAAAAGTGGGCGCTCGCGATGGTGGCGGTCTACTTTCGCCCCTGCTTTTAACGGATGGAAGCCCTGCGCTCACCTCGGTCCCTTCTCCTGCTCACCTTCTTGCTCGCGGTGCAGTTCTGCTATCCGTTGGCTGCGGTGAACCAGCGGGACACGGTGGTGGTGGGCATGTCGGGTCTTGGGGTGAAGGACCCCGAAAGCAAACCGGGTCTCCCGATCGATCTGGACCTGGCGCCACCCGTCAGGTTGATGGTGGTTGCCACGGGCAACGCATTCCTTCCTGATCCGATCGATCCGACGCCCCATGAGGTGGGCGCGGTTTCGGCCTTGCCGACCACGGGGGTCTACCCGTCAGCCCCCTAACGGGCCATAGCGGCCCAGTGTCGCCTTTCCCGGTCCCGCACATGTGCGGCACGGGGTTGAAGCATGCGCAACGCGCGTCATGCGCCCATTCGGCATCCACCGGCGATGCCATTCCCGGATCCTGTATTCCCTAACACCTGAATTCCCCCGGCATGTTCCGATCCAATGGACCATGCTTCCGCAGCGGCCAGTGCTGTGGAGGCTCCTTTCGTACCCGATCGATCAAATGGATGCTACCCCTGCTTCCACTCCTCACCGCTTGTGGCGGGCATCAGGAAGAGCATGAGGAGCACGACCAGGGGCGGTACGCCGCCACCAGTGCGTTTTTGGCCGATACCGTGATGGACCAGGCCTACGTGTGCCAGATCCACTCGGTACAACACATCGAGGTGCGCGCTTTGGAGGAAGGCTACCTGCAGGACATCCTGGTGGACGAGGGCCAGCACGTGAAGGAGGGACAGCTGATGTTCCGCATCCGCCCGGTGCTGTACCAGGCGGAAGTGCAGAAGGCGGCCGCCGAAGCGGAATTCGCGGAGATCGAGTACCGGAACACCAAGGCCCTGGCCGATAGCAACGTGGTATCGCCGAACGAGCTGGCCATGGCGAAAGCCCAGTACAACAAGGCGACCGCGGAACTTGCCGCCGCACAGGCACACTTGGGCTTCACCGAGATCAGGGCCTCCTTCGATGGTATCGTGGGTCGGTTCCACGTGCGCAAAGGCAGTTTGCTTGACGAGGGCGAGTTGTTGACTGAACTATCGGACAACAGCAGCATGTGGGTCTATTTCAATGTGCCCGAAGCCGAATACCTCGATTATCGGCGGAATGAGCAGGCCGAGAACGGCACGAAGGTGCGACTCATGCTGGCCGATACGGAGATCTTCGACCAAGTGGGTGAGATAACCGCGATCGAGAGCGACTTCAATAATAAGACGGGCAACATCGCCTTCCGGGCCACATTCTCCAACCCCAAGGGGATCCTACGGCACGGGCAAACCGGCAACATCATCATGCGGTCCCACCTGCACAATGTGCTGCTGATCCCGCAGAAGGCCACCTTCGAGGTGCTGGACCACCGCTATGTCTTCCTGATCGACAAGCAGGATACCCTGCGACAGACCCGCATCGAGATCGGTGGCGAGCTACCGCACATCTTCGTCGTGAACAAGGGCCTCACCAAGGAGGATCGTTTCCTACTGGAAGGCATACGGAAGGTGAAGGACGGGCAGAAGGTGGAGCCGCTTCTTATCGCGCCCGATTCGGTGATCAAGCACCTGGATCTGTACGCGGAATGATCCACATGCGCAATGCATGTGCAAGGGTGCACGAGTGCGAGGGTCGGCCCTGGGCACCCTCGAAGTCTCCCACCCGTTCACTTTTTCACGTTTGAGCTACCACAGTAGTCCTTACCATGTTCAAGAACTTCATCCAAAGGCCAGTACTGGCCATCGTCATCTCGATCCTCACGGTATTCATGGGTCTGCTGGCGATCGAGCAGCTACCCACCTCGCAGTTCCCGGAGATCGCGCCCACCACGGTCAACGTCTTCATCGCGTACCCCGGAGCAAGCGCCGACGTGCTCACCAAGTCGTGCGTGGTGCAACTGGAAACGGCGATCAACGGTGTACAAGGCATGCGCTACATCGCATCAGATGCCACCAGTGCGGGTGAGGCCACCATCCGCATCATCTTCGAGCCGGGCACGGACCCGAACATGGCGGTGGTGCGTGTGAAGACCCGCGTGGACCAGGTGATGCCCAACCTGCCGCCACTGGTGCAACGGGAAGGGGTGATCATCACGCCCGTACAGCCCAGCATGCTCATGTACGTGAACCTGTACGGCGATGGAAAGGACGCCGATGAACTCTTCCTGTACAACTACGCGTTCACCCAGCTGATCCCCGAGATCCAACGGATCCCGGGTGTGGCGCAGGCTCAGATCCTGGGTACCCGGGTGTATGCCATGCGTGTCTGGTTGAAGCCGGATCGTATGCGTGCCTACAGCGTTTCGGCCGAGGAAGCCATGGAGGCGATGCGGGAGCAGAGCCTCATCGCACGACCGGGCCGCCTGGGACAGAGTTCCGGGATCGACGCACAAGCCTTGGAGTATGTGCTGGTGTACAAAGGCCAGTACAACACCCCGGAAGAATACGAGAACATCATCGTTCGCGCCAACGAGGAGGGGGAGAGGATCCGCTTGGGCGACATCGCGGAGGTGACGCTGGGCAGCGAGTTCTTCGACATCTATTCCACCATGGATGGCAAGCCGGCGGCATCGATCGTGCTGAAACAGACCATGGGCAGCAACGCCAGCGAGGTGATCGCCGAGGTGAAGGAGAAGCTCAAGGAACTCTCCGTGATGATGCCGCCCAGCATCAAGTACCGGGTGAGCTACGACGTATCCACATTCCTGGACGCTTCGACCGAGCAGGTGATGCACACCCTGCGCGATGCGTTCATCCTGGTGGCCCTCGTGGTGTTCATCTTCCTGGGCGACTGGCGCTCCACACTGATCCCGATCATTGCCGTTCCGGTATCCATGATCGGCACCTTCTTCGTGATGCAGATGTTCGGGCTCTCGATCAACCTGATCACACTCTTCGCATTGGTGTTGTCCATCGGTATCGTGGTGGATAACGCGATCGTGGTGGTGGAGGCCGTGCATGCCAAGATGGAGCAGGAGCACCTCACGCCGTACAACGCGGTGAAGGTGGTGATGGGTGAGATCGGTGGTGCGATCATCGCCATCACCCTGATGATGGTATCGGTGTTCATCCCCATCGCCTTCATGACCGGGCCGGTGGGCGTGTTCTATCGGCAGTTCTCCATCACCATGGCGGGTGGCATCATCATCAGCGCCGTGGTCGCGCTGACGCTCACCCCCGTACTCTGCGCCATGATGCTGAAGCCGCACGTGGCGGGTCATGCGAAGAAGAACCTCCTGGACCGCTTCATCGCCTCGTTCAACAGGGGCTTCGAACGGTTGACCGGTCGCTACGTGGCGATACTCAACCGGGTGGTGGCACGCCGCATACTCACCTTCGGATCACTGGCCGTGTTCTGTGTGGGCATCTACATCTCCGGCCTGGTGCTGCCAGCGGGTTTCATCCCGAACGAGGACCAGGGCACGATCTACGCCATCATCCAGACCCCACCGGGATCCACGTTGGAGACCACCAACAAGGTGGCGCATCAATTGCAGCACATCTGCGAGGAGATCCCCGAAGTGGAATCGGTCTCCTCCCTGGCCGGCTATGAGATCATGACCGAGGGCCGTGGCTCCAATGCGGGTACCTGCCTGATCAACCTCAAGCCCTGGGGCGATCGGCACAAGGATGTGAACGAGGTGATGGAGGAGTTGGAACATCGGACCAGGGACCTCGGTGCGGTGATCGAGTACTTCGAACCGCCCGCGGTGCCCGGCTTCGGCTCCTCCGGTGGTTTCTCCCTGCGCATGCTCGACAAGACCAACGGCACGGACTACCACGAGTTCGACCGGGTGAACAAGGACTTCATGGCCGCGCTGGCCAAGCGGAAGGAGCTGACCGGACTCTTCACGTTCTACGCAGCCAACTACCCACAATACGAACTCATCGTGGACAACCAGGTGGCCATGCAGAAGGGCGTGTCCATCGGCAAGGCCATGGAGAACCTCAACATCCTCATCGGCAGCGACTACCAGCAGGGCTTCATCCGGTTCGGACGCTACTTCAAGGTCTTCGTTCAGGCAGGTCCCGAGTACAGGCGCTACCCGTCGGACCTGGCCGACCTGTTCGTGAAGAACGAGGAGGGCGAGATGGTGCCGTACTCCTCCTTCATGCGATTCGAGAAACGACTTGGCCCCAACGAGATCACCCGCTACAACATGTACAATAGTGCGGCGATCAGAGGTCTTCCAGCTGCGGGATACACCAGTGGCGATGCCATCAATGCCATCAAGGAGGTGGCCAAGGCGTCGCTCCCGCGCGGTTATGACATCGCTTGGGAGGGCCTCTCCTTCGACGAGGCCCGGCGCGGGAACGAGGCGGTGTACATCTTCCTGGTCGTGCTCATCTTCGTCTACCTGGTGCTGGCCGCGCAGTACGAGAGTTTCGTGTTGCCACTGGTGGTGCTGCTCTCACTGCCCGTGGGCGTACTGGGTTCATTCCTGATGCTGAAGATGATGGGCCTGGCCAATGACGTGTACGCCCAGATCGGCATCATCATGCTCATCGGCCTGCTGGGGAAGAACGCGGTGCTGATCGTGGAGTTCGCCGTGCAGAAACAACGCACAGGCGCCACTGTACGGGAAGCGGCGATCGAAGGGGCGCGTGCCCGCTTCCGCCCGATCCTCATGACCTCCTTCGCCTTCATCGCAGGTCTTATCCCACTGGTGGTGGCTACGGGTGCAGGTGCCATCGGTAATCGCACCATCGGCTCGTCCGCGCTGGGTGGCATGTTCGTGGGCACGCTGCTCGGTGTGCTCATCATACCCGGTTTGTACTTCGTGTTCGCCACCATGATCCAGGGCCGCAAGCTCATCAGCGACGAGCGGGATGAACCCGTCTCTGAGCAATTCATACGCAGTGCCGAAGAGGGCAGCTCCGCGAGGGAGACCATCCGCCATTTGAATGAGCGTATCAAGGACCTGTTGAAACGCAAGAAGGACTGAAACGACCACTGCCATGAACAGAATGAAGAACATCCTCGTCGCCGCCGGGCTGTTGGTCCTCCTTTCGCTGTCTTCCTGCATACCCGCGTTGAAACTCCGGGAAGCACGGAAGAACCTTCCATCCACCTACGCATCATCGACGGATACCGCTGATGCCGCCAATGTCGCCTGGCACGCTTTCTTCACCGACCCCAACCTGCGGGTGCTGATCGATAGCGCTTTGGCAGGGAACCAGGAGCTGAACATCTTGCTGCAGGAGATCGCTACGGCACAGGCCGAGGTGCGTGCTCGGAAAGGGGAGTACCTGCCCTTCATGGAACTCGGCGGGGCGGCCGGAACGGAAAAGGTGGGCGAGTACACACGCAACGGTGCAGTGGAACACGACCTGCACATCAAGGAGGATACGAAGTTCCCCGAACCTCTGCCCGACTTCATGATCGGTGCACGTGCGTCGTGGGAGCTGGATATCTGGAAGAAGTTGCGCAACGCGAAGAAGGCGGCCGTGCTCCGCTACCTCGGTACGGTCGAGGGGAAGAACTTCATGGTGACGCATCTGGTGGCGGAGATCGCCAACAGCTACTATGAACTGATGGCCTTGGACAACCAACTGGGAATCCTGCGCGACAACATCGCCATCCAACAGGATGCGTTGGGCATCGTGAAGCTGGAGAAGCAAGCGGCGAAAGTCACCGAACTCGCGGTGCGTCGTTTCGAGGCCGAGGTGCTGAAGAACCAAAGCAAGCTGTTCGACATCCAGCAACGCGTCGTGGAGACCGAGAACCGGATCAACTTCCTTGTAGGCCGCTACCCACAGCCGGTCATGCGCAGTACAGCGGGCTTCTCACACCTCACTCCCGACAGCCTCACATCAGGTATGCCCTCACAACTACTGGCTCATCGTCCGGATATCCGACAGGCGGAACTGGAGCTTGAGGCGGCCCGGCTGGACGTGAAGGCGGCCAAGGCGAATTTCTATCCTTCGGTGCGACTTACGGCTGGTATCGGGCTCAATGCGTTCGATGCTTCCTTGCTGATGGAAACACCCGCATCGTTGTTGTACAATGTGGCAGGCGACCTGGTGGCACCACTTGTGAACAGGAACGCGATCAAGGCAGCGTACATCGGAGCCAGTGCTCGGCAAATGCAGGCCGTCTTCGACTACGAACAAACGGTGTTGAACGCCTACGTGGAGGTGGTGAACCAGTTGAACAACATCCAGAACCTGCGGAACAGCTACGAACTACGGAAGCAGCAGGTGGATGCGTTGTCGAGCTCCATCACGATCGCCAACAACCTGTTCCGCGGTGCTCGTGCCGATTATATGGAGGTGTTGCTCACCCAGCGCGACGCGCTCGAAAGCAAGTTCGAACTGGTCGAGACACAAAAGCTGCGGATGACCGCGATGGTGAACATGTACCAAGCGTTGGGTGGTGGATGGAGGTAGAAGGCGGATGATCACTGACCGATCACGACACCGTCACCACCACGCTCCCCGCCTTGCATCCGCTCTTTGCCCGCGCGTGCGCCTTGACGATCCGCTCGTCTGCTTCACTGCCCGGCTCAAATGCCGTGGGTCCACACCCATGATCCCGGCCAATTCGCCGATGCCTGCCAAGTGCTCTCGTTCT
>JADLAI010000190.1 GCA_020848295.1 Flavobacteriales bacterium | reverse complement strand
TGCCGGAGGAACTGTATAACATGGTGTGGCGCTGGAGCAATGCGCCAGTACTGGCCGTACTCTTCCTTGGTTCGATCCTGGCGGCGTGCATCAAGGACCGTCTTCGTTCAACCGCGTTGCGGCTCGGCCTCGTCTGGACCTTCGTTCCCTTGGTGGGCATGTTCCTGGTCTCGTACCAGGTCCCCATCTTCCTGGACCGATACCTCGTGTACGCCGCACCGGGATTTGCCTTGCTCGTGGCCACATCGGTGGTCAACCTCCTGCCTTCATCGCCAGCACGGAATGTCCTGGCCGGCCTACCTGCTGTTGGCCTATTGCTCACCTTCACCCCCTGGAAGGACAATGGCCTGCATCCGAGCCGGGTGGTGCAACTGGAAACGACCTGGTGCGACGGAGCGTGTTCGGTGGAGGTATTACCACCGTGGTACTGGCTCACGCACCTGGCTGCAACGGACATCCGCTCCCTACAACGCCCGGCCCAGCAGCATATGGCCTTCAGCAATGGCGATCAGACCGGAAAGGGCGGCATGAACGACCAACCAGGGACCGCCATCGTGATCGATGCAGGTGCCGAACTTGTGGATCCGACACGAGCCTGGTACACGCGCCTGAAAACCACCCACCCGCAAGTGGATTCGGTGGAGGCCACCCACAAGGTGTGGATCTATCGATTCCGGCGCTGAGCGCCATCCTGCCATCCCGCATTCCAACCGTCCGTGGATCGGGGGTGCATCGGATCATCCTGCAACAGAACTTCGCACCCTCATACCCCAAGAACATGATCCCGAAGACCGCGACCGGCATCGCCACTGTACTTGCCGGAGCCTTTCTGCTCACCGCCTGTGGTGGGGCGGAGGAAAAGAAGCCGGAAGCTGCCATGGCACCGCCTCCCTTGCTCCCGATGAAGGACTTCTTCAAGAACCCGGAGAAGGCCAGCTTCCGGATCAGTCCGGATGGCCAATACATCAGCTACCGGGCACCGTGGAAGAACCGGATGAACATCTTCGTGCAGAAGGTGGGCAGCACCGAAGCCGTGCAGGTGACGCAGGACACCATCCGCGACGTGGGCGGCTATTTCTGGAAGGGCGACCGCATTCTTTACAGTCGCGACATCAATGGCGATGAGAACTTCATCGTGTTCAGCGCCAGCATCGACGGCAAGGATGTGAAGGCCCTGACCCCGGAAAAAGGCGTACGTGCCGGGGTGATGGATGACCTGGACCAGGTGCCTGGTATGGAGCAGAGCGTGATGGTGCAGATGAACGAGCGGAATCCGCAGGTGTTCGACCCCTACCTGGTGAACATCGTGACCGGAGAGCGTAAAGCGATGTACGACAACAGCAAGGAGAATTACGAGGGGTGGATCACCGACCACGCCGGTGTGATCCGCATGGCCACCAAGACCGATGGGGTGAACACCACCATTTATTACCGCGCCACCGAGAAGGATCCCTTCACCCCTTACATGACCACGGGTTTCAAGGACCAATGGGCGCCGCAGATGTTCACCTTCGACAACCAGAACCTGATCGTGAACCACAACCTGAACGGCCGTGACAAGAGCGCGATCGTGGAGTGGGACCTGGCGGGGAAGAAGGAGACCAGGATGATCGCGGAGAACGCCGAGTACGACATGGGCAGCGTGGACTACAGCAAGAAGCGCAAAGTGCTCACGGTGGCCACCTGGACCGGTGCCAAGAGCGAGCGCCTCTTCCTGGACAAGCAGACCGAGGACATGTACAAGAAGTTGGCCCCGAAATTCGAGGGGTTGGAGTACTGGATCTATGGCGAGGATGAAAGCGAAACGAAGTTCCTGGTATGGGCGGGCAGCGACCGCGAACCGGGCATCTATTACAGTTACGACAGCAGCACCGATGAACTGAAGGAACTGGCCAAGCTGCGGCCCTGGATAGACGCGAGCCAAATGGCCGCGATGGAACCGATCAGCTATAAGAGCCGCGACGGCCTCACCATCCATGGCTACCTCACCCTGCCGCTTGGTCGCGAAGCCAAGAACCTGCCCTTGGTGGTGAACCCGCACGGTGGCCCTTGGGCGCGTGATGAATGGGGCTTCAACCCGGAGGTACAGTTGTTGGCCAACCGCGGATTCGCCGTGTTGCAGATGAACTTCCGCGGAAGCACAGGATATGGCCGCGAGTTCTGGGCGGCAAGCTTCAAACAATGGGGCAAGACCATGCAGGACGACATCACCGACGGGGTGGAATGGCTCACCAAGAGCGGCCAAGTGGACCCCAAGCGTGTGGCCATCTATGGCGCGAGCTATGGCGGCTACGCCACCCTGGCGGGCATCACCTTCACCCCCGACCTGTATGCGGCGGCAGTGGACTACGTGGGCGTGAGCGACCTCTTCACCTTCCAACGCACCATCCCCCCCTATTGGGCGCCATTCAAGGCCATGATGTACGAGATGGTGGGCGACCCGTCGAAGGACAGCCTCCTGTTGGATGCGGCTTCACCCGCACGCCATGCCGACAGGATCAAGACCCCGCTCTTCATTGCCCAGGGGGCGAATGACCCGCGGGTAGTGAAAGCCGAGAGCGACCAGATGGTGGCCGCCTTGAAGGCACAGGGTGTTGACGTGCAGTACATGGTGAAGGACAATGAGGGCCATGGGTTCCACAACGAGGAGAACCGCTTCGAGTTCTATGGAGCCATGGAGAAGTTCCTGGACCAGCACATCGGCAGCGGCTACAAGCCCGCCGAGAAGAAATAGGTTCGGCACGACCGGAAGCGGTGGAGCGGCGACCTGGTGGTCGCCGCTCTGCATACACCCCGACCGGTCGATCCGGATCGGTGAACCAGGGCGGGCGCCGTTCGGACCTTCCAAGCCGTCATGACAACGGAACCAAGCCGGTACTGGTCCAAGGCAGCCATGCTGAATGGCATGGATGGACCGGACGGACGGATAACTTGCAGGACCAAGAAAGTGGGAATGCGCTGGACAAGCTTTTGGACATTGGTAGCACTGGCCCTATGCGGTCCGCTGAACGCACAGGTGGTGGTGAACGAGGTGTGTGCCTCGAACACGAACGGTTATGCGGATAACTATGGCGAGTTCGAGGACTGGTTCGAACTGTACAATCCGGGTGCAGTGGCCGTGGACATCGGTGGCTGGTGGTTGAGCAACAGGGCGGGTAACCCGATGAAATGGCAGGTGCCTGCGGGTACGGTCATCCCTGCCGGAGGACTTCAGGTCTTCATCTGCAGCAAGCGGAATGAGACGACGGGTGGCCTCATGCACACCAACTTCAACCTGAACCAGACCGAAGGCGACCATGTGCGGTTGAGCAACCCGGCCGGCGATCCAGTGGACGACTTCGAGTTCACCGCACTGCAACGTACGAAGCTGGGCCATAGCCGGGGCCGCACCACCGATGGTGCTTCGACCTGGAGCCTCTTCAACACCCCCACGCCCGGTGCGGCGAACACGGGCGCTTCCGCTCCCTACATCGGGCGGCCCGTATTGTCGCCCGGTGCAGGCTTCTACGCGGGAGCGCAGAACGTAACGATCACCGGTCCGGCCGGTGCCACCATCCGGTACACCACCGATGGTTCCGAACCCACGGTTGGTTCCCCGATCTATGGCGGGCCGATCGCGATCACCACCACCAAGGTGGTGCGTGCAGCCTGTTTCGGCGGGACGGGTGAGCAGCCGAGTTTCATCGAGACCAATACCTACTTCATCAACGCCACACACACGGTGGCCGTGCTGAGCATCGCGGGTGACGAGGTGGATGATCTGCTGAACGGGGATGGCAGCTTGGAACCCTTCGGTAGCTTCGAATACTTCGGGGAGGATGGGCAATTGCGCGACGAGGCCGTGGGCGAGTTCAACGAGCATGGACAGGATAGCTGGGCGTACGACCAACGGGGCTTCGACTACATCGCCCGCGACCAGACCGGCTACAACGATGCCCTCCACTACCCCATTTTCCGCACCAAGGACAGGGACAAGTTCCAACGGCTGATCATCAAGGCGGCCGCTGGGGACAACTTCAACTTCGGGCCGGATCAGCCCGCCCACATCCGCGATGCCTATGTGCAGGCCCTGAGCCAGACCGGCGAACTGCGCTTGGATGAACGCAGTTACGAGCCGGCCGTGCTATATGTGAACGGGCAGTACTGGGGTGTGTACGACATGCGCGAGAAGGTGGACGACCATGACTTCACGCGCTATTACTACGGCCAGGACAAGTACGACATCCAGATGGTGAAGACCTGGGGCGGCACGTGGAGCGAGTATGGTGGTCCGCAGGCACAAGCCGATTGGGATGCGTTGCGCGATTACATCCTGAACAACGATATGGGCGATGCCACCGCCTTCGCCAATGTGGATGCCCAGTTCGACTGGAAAAGCCTGGTGGACTACTTCTGCCTGAACAGCTACACCGTGTGCGCCGACTGGTTGAATTGGAACACCGGCTGGTGGCGCGGCATGGATCCGACAGGGGAACACAGGAAGTGGGGCTACATCCTGTGGGATATGGACGCCACCTTCGGCCACTACACCAACTTCACCGGGATCCCGGACCAGACACCGACCGCCGACCCCTGCACGGTCGAGAACCTACCCGATCCGGGTGAACAAGGGCATACGCTCATCCTGGAGAAGTTGATCGCGGAGAACGGGATGGTACACGACTACTACGTGAACCGCTACGCAGACCTGGGCAACACCTTGTTCAGTTGCGACCACATGATCCCCTTCCTGGATAGTCTGGTCGCCTTGATCGCGCCCGAAATGCCCGGACAAGTGGCACGCTGGGGCGGGAACGTGACCGATTGGGAGGCCAATGTGCAGGTGATCCGCGACTTCATCGAGGCCCGCTGCGTGGCCTTCGAGGAAGGCATGGTGGATTGTTATGACCTCACCGGTCCATTCGATGTGGTCTTCAACGTGGACCCGCCGATGG
This sequence comes from Flavobacteriales bacterium, assembly GCA_020848295.1. Taxonomy (GTDB): domain Bacteria; phylum Bacteroidota; class Bacteroidia; order Flavobacteriales_F; family PHOS-HE28; genus PHOS-HE28. The sequence goes on along the minus strand of JADLAI010000190.1, from coordinate 5,398 downwards.
GTGGCGAGATCGCCATCAACTCCCTCCAACCGGACACCTACCCATTCTCCGGCCAATATTACGGGGGCATCAACACCAACCTGGCCCCCATACCGGATCCGGGGTACCAGTTCAGCCATTGGGAGGTGTTCAGTACGAACACCATCCTGCCCACCACCACCGACTCGTTGGTGACCATCGACATCCTCACGGCGGATAGCATCGTGGCGCACTTCAATGAACCCATCTGGTACGATGTGGTGCTCGATGTGGAACCACGTGCGGAAGATGCTGGGATCCTGTTCGATGGGGTGTTGTATACCGATCTGCCCGCCACTGTGAGCGTACCGAAGAACACCGAGGTGGCATTCGGGATCGACCCACCGCTGTACTACGACTTCCGTTACTGGACCGTTGCGCAGAACGGCCATACACCGGATGACAGCACCCTACAGACCCTGAACACGGTGATCGCGGGGCCCGACACCATCATTGCCCACCTTGAACCCCAAGTGTACGCGTACTACGTGCCCACCGCTTTCAGCCCGAACGGCGACGGTATCAACGACCACTTCCAACCGATCGCGAACGTGATCGATCCGGAGACCTACGACCTACGCATCTACGATCGTTGGGGGGGTAGCATCTTCGCCACCACCGACCCCTCCATGGGCTGGGATGGCACCTTCGGTGGCGCGTTGGTCCCCTTGGGGGTGTATGCTTATCGGGCCTACGCCATCGACGCCATCAAGCACGATGTGTACGAGATCCACGGGCATGTGACGGTGGTGCGCTGAGCACGTCGCCACGCCCAGCCTGCGGCTTCCAACGCCCATCGGGGCTCGCGTTCGCCGAGTCCGACCTCTACCGTGTCGCGATCGACCGGAGTGGTACCGGGTTGAACGGTCATCGTTCCGATGCCCCTTGTTTTTATGGTGGGACCGTGGTACCTTTCATTGGGTTTTCGCATCATGTCCATCGCACAGGGGCTTCTGGTATCGGTCCTCCTTTGCGCAACCAGTGCGCAGGGGCAGATGCACGCGGCCCTGTCGAAACTGCTGGAGCACCATTCCACCGCCGAGGTGGAGCACATGCGGCAGGCGACACACTACAGGTACATCGCGGAGCTTACCTTCTACTCCTCCTCATTCCTGGTGTTGCAGGATGGAATGGAACGTGCGGCTACCGCGGAAGAGATCATGGCCATCGACCTGCACCAGTATGAGGCGGTCCGGAGCGGGGAGCATCGGGTGGTGGTGAACGACCCGGATCTTCAGGCCACGGTCATCCTGCTGTCACGTGCGGAATTCGAGGCCTTGCTGCTGGCGCGTTGGGATAGGGCCGATCGAGAGGCGTACTTGGAAGGAACGAACGCGGTGCTGGCACACCCGGCATCGAAGATACCCTGATGGCCCATGGAGCGAAGCGTACGGTCCAGGATCCTGCTCAGTACGGCCTGCACCCTTCACGTGGTGTATGCAGCGGCCCAGGTGTACCTGCATCCAACGGTAGGGATGCAGAGCACGTACACAGGTGCCTGCATGGTGACCGGTTGCTCCGGCACCTATTACGATAGTGGCGGGAACGGCGCGAATTACTTGGACAACACGAACAGCATCTTCCGGACCTTCTGTCCGAGCACACCCGGCACGTGCGTACGGGCCACCTTCACGCAATTCTCCATGAACGACCGGTTCTGGCTTTGTCCGGGTCCGGCCAATTGTTGCGACTACCTGCAGATCCTGAACGGACCGGTCCAGAACAGCCCGGCTCTGTACAGCGGATGCCAAGTCTCACCGGGTGTAGTGACCGCCAACAATCCAAGCGGCTGCCTCACGTTCCGGTTCACCTCGGATGGGACCATCAACTATCCAGGGTGGACGGCCACGTTGAGTTGTGTGGCCTGTGCGATCGGCCCAACGGGGAATACCAACAGCGATTGTATCGCAAGCACCCCGGTCTGTGGCGACCAGACCTTTTCGGACGCCTCACCAGGACCAGGCATCACCGCCGAAGGATGTGCGGGCTGTGTCGTTTCGGAGAACTATACCAATTGGTACGAGGTCATGGTGCAGTCGAATGGCACCCTGTCCTTCACGATCAATCCGAACAACAACGCCGACGATTTCGATCCCGTCGTCTTCGGGCCGAACGTGGGCTGCGGAGCCTTGGGCACCCCGGTGCGTTGCTCGTACGCGATCGGTGCGGGCAATGGGAACACGGGGCTCGGTAATGGCGCCTCGGACACTTCGGAGGATGTTTTCGGTGATCAATGGGTATCGCCCATCAACGCATTGGCTGGGCAGCGTTACTTCGTGATGGTGAATGGCTGGTCGCCGAACTCGGGCACCAACGGATTCTTGCTGGATTGGACCGGTACAGCGAGCCTGGATTGCACCTTGCTACCGGTGGAACTGATGGATCTACGTGCGGAATGCGAAGCTGGCACCCCGGTATTGAAATGGATCACGGCCACGGAACAGGCCAACGCTGGATTCCACATCGAGCGCAGCCCGGATGGGGTGCTGTGGGAGGACATCGGATGGATGCACGGTGCCGGCTCCACGCAGCGCCCCGTCAGTTACCGGTTCGAGGACAAGGATCCCATGCCGTTGCGACCGGCCTACTACCGGTTGCGCCAGGTGGATGTGAACGGGATCGAGGAACGAAGTGGGACCCTGTTCATGAAAGCCTGTGAAGTTGCGGGCGGATTCCGGCTGGTGCCCAATCCCGTGGAGGACCGCACCGAAATGATCTTCGATACCGATGGCACACCAACCGGGATGTTGGAGATCATGATCGTGGATGCCCTTGGGCGTACCCTGTCGCAATTCAGCACCGAACTTGCCGCTGGTCATTCCACCATTCCGATCCAGGTGAAGAGCCTTCCCAGTGGGGCATACGCCGTGGTGCTCAGGCAGCTCTCCGATGGCCGCACACTACGTTCCAGATTGGTGAAGCCGTAGATCCCCTCATCGGCTCAACCCGGGAGCACCTTTCCGGGGTTCATGATCCCCAATGGATCGAAGAGTTGTTTGATGCCACGCATGAGGTCCAACTGGGTACGGTCGAACGCGAGGTCCATATAGGGTCGTTGGACCAGGCCGATACCATGCTCGCCGCTCAAGGTCCCACCGAGCTCAACGGTAAGGGTGAACAGCTCCCGGATCGCCTTGGGGAGTTCTTCCTGCCAGAACGCATCGGATAGGCCATCCTTGAGGATGTTGATGTGCAGGTTGCCATCCCCTGCATGGCCGTAACAGATGGAGCGGAAACCGTACTTCGCACCAATGGACTTCACCCCGGCGAGCAGTTGTGGAAGTGCGAAGCGGGGCACCACAGTATCCTCTTCCTTGTAGACCGCATGTGCCTTCACGGCCACCGCCACATTACGCCGGAGCCGCCAAAGCGCATCCACCTCGACGCTCGATTGGGCGAAGAGCACCTCCCCACAACCATGCGTCTCCATCACGGCCAGGATGGTCTCGCACTCGTGTAAGAGCACCTCTTCATGCAAGCCATCCACCTCGATCAGTAAGTGTGCCTGCACTTCATCGGGAACCGGGATATTGATGCCCTGCACATGTTCCAACGTGAAATCAATGGCTTCACGTTCCATGAACTCCAGAGCGCTTGGTGTGATACCCGCACGGAACACCGCGCTGACCGCCTCGCAGGCCTGTATGGGGCTCTTGAAGGGTACGAGCATCAAACGGGAAGCCTTGGGCAAGGGCAGCAATCGAAGCACGGCCTTGGTGATGACCCCCAGGGTGCCTTCGCTGCCCACCAGGAGACGCGTAAGGTCGTAACCGGTCGCGTTCTTCAGGGTGTTCGCGCCCGTCCATATTACCTCGCCATTGGGCAGTACCACCTGCAGGTTGAGCACATGATCACGTGTCACCCCGTATTTCACAGCACGTGGGCCACCGGCGTTCTCGGCCAGGTTGCCGCCGATGGTGCAACTCCCTTTGCTGCTCGGATCAGGCGCGTAGTACAGACCCTTCGCCGCCACCGCATCCATGAGCACCTGGGTGATCACACCCGGCTGCACGGTCACCTGTTGGTTCTGTTCATCGATCCGCTCGATCCGATCCATGCGGTCCAATGCAAGTCCCACGCCACCATGCACCGATAGAGCGCCACCGCTAAGACCCGTACGCCCACCGATGGGGGTGATCGGGATGCGATGCTCCGCGCAGATCCGTACCACACGTGCCACCTCCTCGGTGGTGCGCGGCCTTACGACCACATCGGGCGGGAACCGAAGGTCCTCCGTCTCATCGTGCCCATAATGTTCCCTTTCCGCCTGTGCTTCGAGCAGGTCGCCCTCCGTGAGCGCCGTGCGCAGCGCAGCCCGCACCTGCTGGTCCACCGTGATCAGCCCCATGCGCCGAAAGTACGCTCAGCGAACGAGCGTCACATGCCCGGTGAAGTCGCGGGCATCGCCATCGCGCTCCACGATCACCTTCCACACGTAGACATCCACGGGAGAGTCAACACCATTGCGGGTTCCATCCCATGCGGTATTCCGGTCGCGGGTGTCGAAGGCCGGTTGCCCCCATCGATCGAAGATCAGGAAACGGTAGTTCCACCCCACGAAACCGTTCAGCACCGGGCGGAAGGTATCGTTGCGGGTGTCATCATTCGGTGTAAAGGCGTTGGGCACGAAGACATTCGGATCTCCGGGCACATACAGGTCGGCACATAACGTATCGGGGCACCCGAGGTCGTTCACGGCCACCAGACACACGACGAATCCACCGCCATCGGCCGGGAAAATGTGGATCGGGTGTCTGGCCTCACTGGTCTCCCCATCGCCGAAATCCCAGGTGTAGGACACCGCACCTACACTCTCGTTCCGGAACCGCAGGGCATGAGCCACATGCTGAATGGTGTCGTAGCCGAACGCGGCCAGTGGGCGTTCCAGGATGTGTACCGCCTCATTGGCCAACAAGGTATCGCTGCACCCACCTTCACCGTTGGTGATCAGGCGCACGTCGTACACGCCCGGCGCATCGTACGTGTGCAGGGGAAGATCGGTGACGCTGGTATGGCCATCGCCGAGATCCCAATGGTAAGAGACACCGTTGGTGGATGTGTTCAGGAAAGTGATCGGGTAACCCGCGCATCCCGGTTCCGGTTCGGTGGTGAACGAAGCGAGGGGTGTCGGGTACTGGATGAAGGTGTGCATCGCCGTGTCGATGCAACCGTGCTGGTCCGTTACGGTGAGCAGGACCGGGTACGTACCTGGCGCGGTATAGGTCACCTCGGGTTGGTTCAGGCTGCTGGTGTTACCATTCCCCAGTATCCAGGAATAGCCCACCGCGCCTTGCGATGCGTTCAAGGTCTGCACCGTGGTGGTCGGTTCGCAGGAGCTGTATTGCGATAGTTCGAAAGCCGCGATGGGCAGTGGATACAC
>JADLAI010000189.1 GCA_020848295.1 Flavobacteriales bacterium | reverse complement strand
TTTCAGGTGACTATTGCGGTGAGGTCCACCTCTTCCCATTCCGAACAGAGAAGTTAAGCTCACCAGCGCAGATGGTACTTGGCCAAAAGCCAGGGAGAGTATGTCGTCGCCGATCTGAACCCCGCCCCTCAAAAGGCGGGGTTTTTTTTTGGCACCTGCCCCTTCCGGCAGGATCTTTGCCGCTCGACATCCGATGTCCATCCTCCGCACAGTCTTCTTCAGTATCCCGTTCCTGGCTTCCATTTCCGCAAGGGCTCAGGTGCTCCTGGGCTCCTTCGAGCGGCCCCTACCCGCCACACATGTCGTGCTCTATGGCACCACCGGATCCGACCATCCGACACTCGACTCCGTACCGATCAACCCCGACGGTTCCTTTGAATTCACAGCACGCGCATTCCCCGCTGGGTTCTACCAACTGGGCATCAACGGCGATGATCGGATCGACCTGGTGCTCGATCCGAATGATCCCGTTGTGGAGGTCGCCTTCCACGGAACGCCGCTCCAACGGAACCTTAACGTGCTACGCTCCGGCGATAACCAACGGATGTGGGCGTATAAATCGGTGAGCCGCAGTGGCCAGGACGAACTGAAGGCCATTCAGGACCAACGAGCAGCAGCTTCACCGCTGGACACGGCACTCCTGCATCGGTTGGACCGCCATGAGTCCAGGACACGCACGCGGATGGCACATGCCTTGGACAGCCTCAGCGCCATCGCCCCCGAGGGCCAATTCGCCCGTGCTGTCCGACTTGATCGCGAACTGGAAGCGGTGGCTCGCAGCGGCTCGGCCGCTATCCGCACCGCATTCGACTTCGCTGACCCTTGGGCGCTGCGATCCAATGCCTATGCGAAGGCCACGGTGATGTACCTGCAAAGTACCAGGTTCGACTTCGAATTTGCCTACCACCGCGCGTGCGATACCCTCCTCCGAGAGGCCGCGGCCGATACCGCGTGCTGGCGCTACATGAGGCACCAACTCGTGGAGATCTTCAGCACGTATGGACCCGATGAGGTGGCCCAGTACCTGGTGGATCAGGTGGTGATCGGACCCGGATCCCTGTTGCCACCAGAACCCGAATTGTTGCGCATCGCGGCCGTACAGTTGCGCCTGGCCATGGGCGCTCCTGCGCCGGATACGCTTTTATACGAGCCCGGCAGTTCGCGGACCACACGCTTGTCCGCCATTTGGTCGGGGCAGGCCTACACCGCGCTCTTCTTCTATTCAAGCACTTGCGATCATTGCCATGCACAGCTACCGGGCTTGCGCGAGTTGGTCGCCGAACAGGAACCCCGTCACTTCAAACTGATCGGGATCGCGCTGGATGCGACCGAAGCGGAGTTCCGCGCCACGATCGCGGAGGAAGGGATCACCTGGCCGTGTTACTCGGCATTGCTCGGCTGGGGGGAGCCCGCAGCGAAGGCGTTCAACGTGAAGGCCACACCCAGCCTGTTCGTGGTGGACCGCAAGGGCCGCATCGTGGCCAAACCAATGGACCACCAGGCGCTGCGCACCTTCCTGGTGAAGGCATCCGAGTGATCAGCATCGCAACTTCCACACGGAGACATCCTTCCAGGCAAGATCCGGCTCCTGATCGAATAGCCCGAAGACCGTGGAACCGGAACCGCTCATGGCCGCGTAGTATGCACCGGAGCGTAGGAGCCACTCCTTCAACTCCCGGACGATCGGGTACGTCGACCCCACGTATGGTTCCATCGTATTGGGTAATTCGGTTCGCCAGTTCTCCCGGTTGCCGCGACGGAGGATCCCCTCTATGTCCCAAGTCTTCCCGGTGGCTGTCGTGTTCCGATAAACTTCCGCGGTAGCGACATGTATACCAGGGTTGGCCAGCACGATCCAGGCACCTTCGAGGTCCAGCTCCACCGGAGACAGGACCTCTCCTCGCCCACGAACAATGGCTGGACCATCGAGCAGGAAGAAAGGGCAATCACTTCCGAGTTCCAAGGCAAGGGTGGCCAATTCCGACTTGGATAGACCGAGCGCGCATAAGGTGTTGATGAGTTGCAAGGTCCGTGTGCCATCACTGGAACCGCCACCGAGGCCAGCACCCATGGGGATCACCTTGTGCAGGTGGAGCCGAAGACCCGGTAGTTCCCGTCCGCGTTGCAAGAGGCGTATGGCCCTGTAGCATAGATCGGACTCCAGTTCACCGGGGATCGCCAAGCCGCTGCGGGTGTAGGTCAAGCCATTGGTGCCCAGTTCCGGAGCGATGATGGCTTCAAGCGCATCGGTCAATGGGATCGGGACGAAAATGCTCTCGATGGCGTGGTACCCGTCAGTCCGGCGGGCCAATACATTGAGGCCCAGATTGATCTTGGCACTGGGGAAGGTGATCATCGGACGGCGAAGGTACCCGTGTGGCCGTATCACAACCTACGCGCTTCCTTCTACCTTCGCCCATCCCAACGATAGACGATGCAGACTTTCCTGGAGTTCGAGAAGCCGATCCAAAGTGTGATCGAGCAGATCCAGAAGTTGAAGGAGGTGGCCGCACAAGGAGCCGTGGACATTGAACCCACCTTGCGCGATCTGGAGAAGAAGCTGGCCGAAACACGGAAGACCATTTACGCGGGCCTTACCCCCTGGGAACGTGTGCAGGTGAGCCGCCATCCGGACCGGCCCTATACCTTGAAGTACGTCGACATCATTTCGGACAACACCTTCATCGAACTACACGGGGATCGTACCGTGAAGGACGACAAGGCCATGGTGGGCGGTTTCGGCCAGGTCAATGGTCGTACGGTGATGTTCATCGGACAACAGAAGGGGATCAATACCAAGATGCGCCAGTACCGCAACTTCGGAATGCCCAATCCGGAAGGCTACCGGAAGGCGCTGCGGTTGATGAAGCTGGCCGAGAAATTCAATAAACCGATCGTGACCCTGATCGACACGCCGGGCGCCTTCCCTGGCCTGGAGGCGGAGGAGCGAGGCCAGGGCGAAGCGATCGCACGGAACCTGTACGAGATGATGAAGCTCGAAGTGCCTGTGATCTGCCTGGTCATCGGCGAAGGTGCTTCGGGTGGTGCCCTCGGGATCGGGATCGGCGACAAGGTGCTGATGCTGGAGAATTCCTGGTACTCGGTGATATCGCCGGAGAACTGCTCCACCATTCTTTGGCGCACGTGGGATTTCAAGGAGCAGGCCGCCCAGGCGCTTAAACTCACCGCACAGGATATGCTGGCGAACAAGTTGATCGACGGTATCATTCAGGAGCCGGTGGGTGGCGCCCACGCGGATCCCGTGGCGGCCGGGATGCTGGTGAAGGCCGAGGTGATCAAACAACTCGACAAGCTGGTGAAAGTGGACCCCGCTAAGCTCGTGGAGCGGCGGATCAAGAAGTTCTGTGAGATGGGCGTGGTACTGAAGGCGAAGCCGGAGCCGAAGAAGCCGCGTGGCTAACGATTGAGCAATGGAAGGATGTGGCCGATCGGGCCGCCGGTCCCGGTGGTGGCGATGATGGTCCCTGTGTTCGGGTCGATGGTGTGAAGCTCAGCGCCTTGAGCAGCATATAACACACCGTTGGCCGGGTCAAAGGCCAGGGCATCCGCACTGAACCCGTTGCGGATCTCCGTTACCCCGTGGGTGGCATGATCGAAACGCACCACCCGATCGGCAAGCGCGATGAGGTGGATGTTCGCATTCTGCCGGATCACATGGCGGATCGGTTCGCCGGGGAACGACCGGATCTCCGGTGAACCACCGGACTGGATGTTCAATTCCTCGATCAAGCCCGAACCATCGAGGTTCGCGAAGTGGATCAATTGCCCTGCTGATCGGTGGAACCAGGCCACATGTTCCGGTGCGGCCGGTAGCTGATCGAGCAGGGTGCCCGACGTGGTATAGGTCACGATACGTGCTGCACCGCCCACGATGGCCTTTTGCCAAGTGACCACGTCGTTTCCCATGGCCACGATCGCTTGGCAGCGATGATCGGGCAGGCATTGGGCATTGAACCGTGGTGTGCCCTGGCCGGTGAACCCCCGGATGGCACCATCGCGTGTGGCGAAATACACCCGGTGATCGGTCGGGTCCACGGTCACTGCGGTGAACTGGTCGTACTGGTCCGTGGTGGGCGGTGGTACCTGCCAGGGGAGGGCGCCGGCCGTGGCGGGGATCGCCTGGAACGCGGCGTAGCGCGAGCCGGCCACGAACAAGTGCCCGGTGTGGCCATCAACCGCTACCCCGTTGAAGTCCAACACATTGGCGAATGCGTTGGATGTGCCGTCCGGTGCGAGCCGGTGAATGGTGGCCTCCTGCTGGGTGAATGGGGGGGCCAGGAAGATCGCCAACAAGCGCAAGGGGGCTTCCAGGATGTTCACCGAACGGAATCCACGGCCATCATTGGTGCCATCCGATGCCCTGGCCACGATGGTGTAAGTGCCTGATGGCATCCGCTCATCGGTGAGCACCAGGGAACGTTCGTACGTGCCGGTGATCCCATCCAGGTTGATGGTGCCCGCACTGGCCACCACGGCGTTCTGTGTATCGATCAGTTCGATCGTCAGGCTCGTGAGCCCATGTTCATCACTGACCCGTACCTGGACCCGCACCGTATCGGGCACCGCGATGGTGGTGCCGGGCACGGGATCCAGGATCTGGACCAATGGCGGCCGCTCGTCCTTGTCCTTCCTGCATGCCAGGCTGAACGCCGCGATGCAGGCCACGACCAGCGCGGATTGTTGATACCTCATCCCACTCAAATGTACGGCTGATGAAGGCGACAGCACGGGTGGCGATGATCTCCACGATCACGATGTTGATCGAGTGGGCATGAGATGTTGGATCCGATCGGGCCGACCGATCATGAAGGGCCTACTTTTGCCGCCCACCCACGTTCGGATCCTGTAGCATGCTCTCGCCTGGTCGTCTCCGGGCCACTACCGGGTCGCTTACGTCCGACATACGCGATGGCCGACCTCTCCAACACCCGACCCCACGATCGTACGCGTGGCACCGCTGGCCGCAGGCAAGCAGCATCCCTGCTCGAAACAGCGCTGGAGGCCGGTAAACTACCCCCACAGGCACCGGAGTTGGAACAAGCGGTGCTCGGCGCCTTGATGCTCGAGCGCAACGCGGTGAACGAGGCCATCGATATCCTACAGCCGGACAGCTTCTATGTGGAGGCTCATAAACGCATCTTCGACGCGATCCTCGGCCTATTCCGCAATGACCAACCCATTGATATCCTCACCGTTACCCAGGAGCTGAAGAAGCGTGGCGACCTGGATGTGGTGGGTGGGCCGTTCTACATCAGCCAGCTCACCAACAAGGTGGCCAGCAGCGCGAATGTGCAATACCATGCGCGCATCATCAGCCAGAAGCACATCCTGCGCGAGATGATCCGCATCAGTGCGGAGATGACCCGCGATGCATACGATGATACGGCCGACGTGTTCGACCTGCTGGACAAGGCCGAGCAGGACCTGTACACCATCACCAGCGGCAACCTCAAGCGCAACTACGAGCCGATGAGCGACCTGATCCAGGGCGCCATCGCACAGATCGAGAACGCCAAGAGCAGAACGGGAGGGGTGAGCGGGATCCCCACCGGCTTCGTTCAACTGGATAAGCTCACGGCGGGCTGGCAGCGCAGCGACATGGTGATCGTGGCCGCACGGCCCGCGATGGGTAAAACAGCCTTCGTGCTGAGCATGGCCCGCAACATCGCCGTGGAACATAAGACGGCCGTGGCGGTCTTCAGCCTGGAGATGAGCAGCACCCAGCTCGTGACCCGTTTGATCGCCAGCGAGGCCGGTATCAGCAGTGAGAAGCTGCGGAAAGGCGACCTCACCGACCAGGAGTTCACCATCCTGCACCAGCACATCGCGCGCCTTTCCAATGCGCCCATCTTCATCGACGATACGCCTGGCCTCAACATCTTCGAGCTCAGGGCGAAGGCCCGGCGCCTGAAGAGCCAGCACAACGTGGACCTGATCATCATCGACTACCTGCAGTTGATGACCGCAGGAGGCGATAGCAAGGGCGGCAACCGCGAACAGGAGATCAGCAGCATCTCTCGTTCCATCAAGAGCATCGCCAAGGAATTGGACATCCCGATCATCGCCCTGTCCCAGTTGAGCCGGGCCGTGGAAACGCGCGGCGGCGATAAACGACCGATGCTGAGCGACCTGCGCGAATCCGGAGCCATCGAACAGGATGCCGATATCGTTTGTTTCCTCTACCGCCCCGAGTATTACAAGATCCATGAGGACGAGCACGGAAGCACCCTCGGTATTGGCGAGGTGATCGTGGCCAAACACCGGAATGGCGCCGTGGATTCGGTGAGGCTCCGCTTCATCCCCGAACTGGCCAAATTCACCGATCTCGAGAGCTTGTCCGGTAACTTTGGCGGTGATGGCACGGGATCGGATGGGTTCGACCCGAATCCCTTCCGTACCATCACCCGCCCGAGCAGGATGAACGATGATACCAGCTTCGACGACACCCCCGCTCCGTTCTGACCTGCGCCGCCTGCTGGCCGGGCTCTTCCTGCTGGGCCTGGTTCTGCCCGCCGCGGCCGCCAAGTTGCTGATCCCCATGGACGGGTCGCAGCGCAACCATCTCAAGGCATACGGGATCGCGTACTGGACCCTCGGACGTGAAGCCTCTGTGGAATGGCTGCTGAACTATCGCGGAGGTAGTTTCCTGATCGACCACTATGCCGAGGTGGAGAAGGAATGCTCCATCAGAGGGGTGACCTTCCAGGTGATCGCCGACGGGCAGGCGGCCGCCATTCTCTCGGAGATCGCCGACCCGGAAGCGAACATGGAGGTGGTGAAGCTGGAGAAAGCACCGAAGATCGCGGTGTATGCACCGGAGAGCTTCCAGCCCTGGGATGATGCCGTAACGCTGGTGATGACCTACGCTGAGATCCCCTACGAACGGATCTACGACCAGCAGATCATCAGTGGCGTGCTGCCACAATACGACTGGTTGCACCTGCACCACGAGGACTTCACCGGTCAGTACGGCAAGTTCTACCGCATGTACCGTAATGCACCGTGGTACCAGGCTCAGGTGCAAGAGAGCGAAGCGATGGCGGCCACGCTCGGATTCGCCAAGGTGAGCCAGATGAAGCTGGCGGTAGCCACCCGCATCCGGGAATATGTGTCCGGTGGCGGTTACCTTTTCACCATGTGTTCGGGGACCGATTCATACGATATCGCCCTGGCCGCTGAAGGGGTGGACATCTGCACCCCCGAATTCGACCATGATCCCATCGATCCTCAGGCCCAGCAGAAGATCGACTTCGGCCGCACCTTCGCCTTCAAGGATTTCCGGCTGGTGACCGATCCGATGATCTATGAGTTCAGCAACATCGACGCCACCGACATCCACGGTACGATCGGGCAGACGCGCGATTTCTTCACCCTGTTCGATTTCAGCGCTAAATGGGACATCGTGCCCACCATGCTGTGCCAAAGCCACGAGCAGGTGGTGCGCGGTTTCATGGGCCAGACCACCGCATTCCGGAAGGACCTGGTGAAGTCGGGGGTGCTGGTGATGGGCGAGAACAAAGCACAGGGCACCGTGAAGTACATACACGGGGAGTTCGGGCTGGGGCAATGGACCTTTTACGGTGGTCATGATCCGGAGGACTATCAACACATGGTGGGCGACCCACCAACGGACCTGGACCTGCACCCGAACTCATCGGGCTACCGACTGATCCTGAACAACATCCTTTTCCCGGCGGCACGCAAGAAGAAGCAGAAGACGTGAGCTTTAGCCCGGCCGATCCGTAGTTTTGGCACTTCAAGTACCTCGCATGGACCTCAGCAAGATCATTTCCGTGGCCGGCAAGGCCGGCCTTTTCCGTGTCATCGCCCAAGGGCGTCAGGCGGTCATCGCCGAATCGTTGCTGGACGGCAAACGCATCCCGGTACCGTCCAGTGCCAAGGTGAGTTCGCTGGAGGAGATCAGCATGTTCACCACTGGTGATGATGTGCCGTTGAAGGACGTGCTCAGCAAGCTCTATGAGGTGGAGAAAGGGAAGGAGAGCATCGATCCCAAGGAGAGCGAGGACAAACTGTTCGCGAAATTGAGCGAAGCCTTGCCCGATGCCGATCGGGAACGCATTTACGGTAGCGATGTGCGGAAACTCTTCAGTTGGTACCAACAGCTATTGAAGGCGGGCGAATTCGAGAAGAAGGAGGAGGAGCAGAAGGAGGAGAGGACCGCCAGGTCGAAGGCACCAAAGGATGGTGAGAAGAAGGTGAAGGCAGATGCCGGGAAGAAGTCGGGTGCGAGCCCCAAGCCCACCGCATCGAAGGCCAAGGCGACCGCTGTGCGGAAGAGCGCCCAGCGCGGCGCCTGACGCCTGTCAGCTTTCTATTGTTGTGACTCCGGAGTGCCCACGCGGTACCCGGAGTTGCTGTATTTTGCACCCACCGGAAACCCATTCTCATGAAGCGATCGTTACCCGCTCGTACCGCCATACTTGTTGGTGTCATCGGCACCGTGGCCCTGTTCGCGGCCTGGACCACGGATGAGCTGCCCCGTGCCCACGCCAACTACCATTCCGAACGGGAACTCGAAGGCTTTCGCACGGAGTTCCCACTGCCCACCGGTGAGAACTACTATTTCGTGGGAAGTGGGGCCTGCGAAGGATGCCATGGCCTGGACAACGTGCCGCCGGTATTGGCGAACCACACGGCGGATGGGACCGACGTGAATGCGGTTGATTCCTGGCGATCCACCATGATGGCCAATTCGGCGAAGGATCCCTTCTGGCGTGCCAAAGTGAGCCATGAGGTGGCCGTGAATCCGGCGCATCAGGCCCTACTGGAGGATAAGTGTACCAGTTGTCACGCACCGGTCGGGCGGTTCGATAACCTCCTTGCCGGTGGCGGACAATACGCCATCGAGTTGATGGTCCAGGATCCGCTGGCGCTTGACGGTGTTTCCTGCCTGGCCTGCCACATGCAGGACGCGGATAGCATCGGGCTGCGGCATTCCGGGGACCTGAAGTTCGATTCGACCAGCAAGATCTTCGGCCCGATCAATGCCGAGAACCTCTTCGGGGCACCCATGGAAGCCTTCCTTGGCGGTGGATTCTCGCCGCAGTATGGTGAGCATATCACCGATGCGGGCCTTTGTGCGGGTTGCCATACCCTCGTGACCGAAACGGTCGACCTGGAGGGCAACCACACCGGCGACCATTTCGTGGAGCAGGCCACCTACCACGAATGGCTGAACTCGGTCTTCAACCCCGACCTGGACCCCAAGGGCGGTGGAGTGACCTGCCAGGGATGCCACATGCCACGGGTGAACGAGCCCATGGTGATCTCTGCACTTTACGACTTCCTCGCCACCGAGGAATACCTGCGGAGTCCTTACGGCAAACATGATCTGGTGGGCGGGAATACCTTCATGTTGCAGCTGTTGAAGAACAACCGGGAGGAACTTGCCCTTACGGCAAGCACCGTCCACTTCGATAGCACCATCGCACGCACCACGCGCCAGTTGCAGCAGCAGACCCTCCTGCTCCAGAACCAGGTGAGCCAGCGCACGGCCGATACCACGTTCATCGAAGTGACCCTGACGAACCTCGCGGGGCACAAATTCCCCAGTGGATACCCGGCACGCCGGGCGTTCGTGGAACTGGTGGTGGAGAATGCCGATGGGGATACCCTGTTCCGCAGCGGTGGATGGGATCAGACCTATGAGGTGATCGGACATGATGCGCAGTGGGAGC
Source organism: Flavobacteriales bacterium (assembly GCA_020848295.1). Classification (GTDB taxonomy): domain Bacteria; phylum Bacteroidota; class Bacteroidia; order Flavobacteriales_F; family PHOS-HE28; genus PHOS-HE28. Next base: position 6,758 of record JADLAI010000189.1, on the reverse strand, counting down.
CGCATCACGATGTGATCCGCAGTGAGGACCAGGTGCAGATCTACGAGATGGTGATGGCCGATGTGAACGGGAATAAGACCACCATCCTGGAACGCGCCAAGGAGCCGCTGAAGGACAACCGCATCGCCCCGTTGGGTTTCACCTCCACGCACTTCACCTACGATACCGTGAAGGTGGCCGGGGTGCCGCCCGCAGACATTGATTTCAATCGGTACGACAATGGGGTGGAGGGCAGCGGGACGGACAAGATCCACTACCACGTGCCGATGAACGGTTATGCAGGCACCATCACCGTGCGTAGCCGGGTGTGGTACCAGAGCGCCCCACCGCGCTGGATGGAGGAGATGTTCACGCACAATACCCCGGAGATCGATCAGTTCAGGGATATGTATGCCGCAGCGGATGGATCCCCCGTGCTGGTAAAGGAGCATGTGGTGATGGATGTCTCGACCGGGGTGGATGATCTCGCCGAACTCGGGGTACGCATCTTTCCCAACCCGATCAACGACGGGCAGTTGCGGATCGATGGCCTCGACCAGCGGGTGCTCGGCATCCAGGTATTCGATGCCCGGGGTGCGCTTGTGCATGAGCAGCGGTCGTTCCGTGGGCCTCGCCTGATCCTGCCGATGACCGGTGCGGGCACCTACCTCGTCGTGGTGCGTACGGAACAGCAGCAGTTCGTGGAACGTGTCGTGGTGTTACGGTGAGGAGCCGCGAACGCTGGCCAATGGAAGTGATGCGTGCATTCCTCCTTGCAGCAGGGCTTGGGTCGGGCATGGGGTTGAATGCCCAGGATGCCGTGATCCAGGAGGTGATCGAAGCGATGCACATCGATTCGATGATCCGGTTTGTGCAGGAGATGTCCGGCGAGGTGGCCGTGGACCTTGGCGATGGACCCGTGGTGATCAACAGCAGGCATTCGGACCATGCCGGCAATGCGCTGGCACAACTCTACTTCGAACGCAAGCTCGCATCGTTCGGCCATGTCACCGAGACCCGGTCCTTCAATGCCACCGGTCGCAATGTGCTGGCCACCAAGACCGGCTCGGTCCACCCGGATGAGATCGTGGTCCTGTGCGCCCATTACGATGCCATGCCACCAGGTGGCCTTTACGATGCACCTGCCGCAGACGATGATGGCAGCGGTTGCGCGGCCTTGCTCGAAGCCGCCCGTGTCCTGCGCGATATCCCCTTTGAACGCACCATCATCTTCGCCCTGTGGGACCAGGAGGAGCAGGGGAAGATCGGTAGCATCCACTATGCGAACGGGATGGCCGCGGACGATGCGGACATCGTGGCCGTAGTGAACATGGATGCGATCGCTTACGATGGCAACGGCGACCGCAAGGCCCGCGTGCATGCCCGCCCGGTGGCCAATTCATTGGCCATAGCCGATACCGTGTTCGCGGTCCTGGACCGCTATGCCTTCGACCTCGACCTGATGCTAACCAACCCAGGGGCCGTGTACAGTGACCATGCTTCCTTCTGGTCCGCTGGGTATGGTGCGGTGTTGATGATCGAGGAGTTCAACAACGATGGGAACCCGAACTACCACACCCCGAACGACCGGGTCCAGTACTTCGATGTGCCCTACTACGAGCAGTTGGCGAAGCTGTCGGTGGCCAGCATGGCGACGTTGGCCGTGCCTTTTGATCCGACCACATCCGCCCATGGCCGGCTTGGTGCAGCGTTGGTGAATAACCTTCTCGTGTATCCCAACCCAACTGCGGGACGTTCCCGATTCCGGCTGCACGTGGACCAGCCGGCGCACTACCGGTCAGCGTTGCTGAACGCATTGGGGCAGGAGGTGGACGTGCTGCTGGACGCCGAGCTACCTTCTGGGGATCAACTCATCGAAATGGATCTGACCCGGATGGCTGCAGGTGCCTATACGGTGCAGGTGATCGGCCCGGATGGCGACCTCCGCGCGATCCGTGTATTACGCATCCCCTGATCACCCCTTGGTGAAACGCAGCACGGTGACCCGCTCCGGTGCTTCCACGGCCCGTAGCAGGTAGTTCCCGGGTGTGAGGGTGCCGAGTTGGAGCCGGGTCTGTTCCCCTTGACCGGCCGGGATCGTCATCAATATCCGGCCGTCCAGACCCATTATTTCGAAACGGGCGATGGCCCGATCGCCGGTGCTCACCAGCAGGTGGTCCTTCGCCGGGGTCGGAGCGAGTGCGATCGGTGTCTCCGTAGGGGCTTCCTCCACTTCATTCGGGTCAAGGACGAAGATGCGTCCTGTTTGTGTGGCAGAATGGCCCTCACTGGTACACATGTAGTTGTACACGCCTGCGATGGTGAAGGTGTGTGAATAGGTCCAATCCCCATTGGCCGGTTCTCCGCTGGTGAACCCTTCCGGATTCAATGGGAAGAAGAATTCCGTGGCATTCACATTATGGGTTCCGCTCTCGTTCGTCCAGGTCACAACATCGCCGATGTCGATCGTCAGGACATTCGGATCGTAATAGGGCAGTTGTGGCCCCAAGGTGCTCCCGCCCACATCGATGAAATGTTCGGTCTGGGCATTGGCGCAGAACGGCACTGCGGCCATGAGGAAGGAGAAGGAAAGGGCGCGCTTGTTCATTGAGGTGATCTTGATCAGGCTGGCGAATCTACCCGGCTGCGGCTTCGAGGCTTCACCATGCAGGTGTCATTCGTGGAGGGCTATTCGCTGGCAGGTCGCAGGTAGTGGTCCAGGTAGGTGAGCACTTTATCCATCAGGTGTACCCGGTCCTTGCCACGCACATTGTGGCCATGACCGGGGTAATCGAAGAAATCCACGGGAATGCCCTTGTCCACACAGGCTTTCAGGAATCGCAGCGCATGTTGCGGCAGCACCACATCATCCTTGCCACCGGTGATCACCAGCAGTGGATCCTCCAAGTGGTCGGCCATTTTGGTGAGGTCCGTGCTGGCATATCCCGCTGGATTCTCCGCTGGCGTATCCATGTACCGCTCCGTGTACATCACTTCGTAGAGGCTCCAATCCATCACCGGGCCACCCGCAACGCCTGCCTTGAACACACCGGGATGCCTGGTGAGCAGGGCCGTGGTCATGTGCCCACCGAAACTCCATCCGTGCACCCCGATCCGTGAACCATCCACATAGGGTAGGCTCTTCAGGAAGGCGAGGCCCTGCATCTGGTCGTCCACCTCCAGTTCGCCCAGGTGGCGATGAATGGCTTGCTCGAATGCCTTGCCCCGGTTCCCACTGCCATGCCCATCCACGGTCCAGATGAGGTAGCCCCGTTCCGCGGCCTCCAACATCCACAACGAGGCACCTCCAAGGTAGCTGTTGGTGACCAATTGTACGTGCGGCCCGTTGTACACATAGATGAGCACGGGGTATCGGTGTCCTTCGGTGAAGTGGCTCGGTTTGATCAAACGCGCGTTAAGCCGATCTCCCTGTGCCCCAATAACGGTGAGCAGTTCCACCTTTCCGACGGTATGCCCCGCCAAAGGGTCCTTCGATCGCAGTAGCTGCTTCATCTCCGCGCCGGTGCGACTGTCCCGCAGCACCACCATTCCGGGCACCTCCACGCTGGACCAGGTATCGATCAAGGTGCTCCCATCGCTGCTCAGGCGGCCATGATGGGTACCGGTTTCCGTTGTGAGGCGCCGCACCTTTCCCGATCGAACCTCCACCCGATACAAGTGGAGCTCTGTGGCCCCCGAGGGCTTTCCGGGCAGGACCGCAGCGGTCCCTTGTACGATGAGGAAGTTCTCCTTCGGATCGAAGCCCACCACATCGGTCACGGACCAAGGGCCCTTGGTAAGCTGCAACACTTCCCGGTTGTCGGCGTCGTAACGGTACAAGTGGTTCCACCCATCGCGCTGGCTCTGCCAGATGTATTGCCCCGGGCGTGTCTTGAGGAAGTGGGCCGGATGTTGTGGTTCGAGGTAGGTGGTGTCGCTCTCGGTGAGCAGGGTGGCCACCGCCTGCCCGGTGTTCGGGTCGTAGCGCACCAGCCGCAGGTTCTCGGTAGCACGATCCAGGTGTACCACATGCACATACCGGCCATCGGCACTCCAGCTGATGTTCGTGAGGTACTGATCCGCTGGAGCACCTGTGCGTAAGAAGATGGTCTTGCCACCATGAAGGTCGTATACCCCCACGGTCACGTGGTGGCTGCTGTCGCCGGCCATGGGGTAGCGGATCTTTTCGAAGCTGCTTGGTCGGGTGGTGATGTCTTCCAATTGATAGGGTGTCACCATGCGTTCATCCATCCGGTAGAAGGCGAGTTGATCACCGGTAGGGGACCAGAAAGTGCCTTTCGTGATCCCGTATTCCTGGCGGTGGACACTCTGGCCGTTCACGATCCCATCGGCGCCGTCCTTGGTGATCCGTTCCGGACCCTTGGCCCCAGCGCGTTGCACGTACAGGTCGTGGTCCACGGTGTAGGCGATGGATCCTGTCCGGGGGTGGATATCCTCGTTCGCCGCCTCAGCAGGTAGCGCGGTGACCGTTGTTGTGGCACCACCGAGGGTATGGACGTGATACCGCCCGTTGTGCCGGAAACGGAACCGGTCGGCAGCCAGCCAGGTCACGTGGGGCATGGCCTTTAACTTCACGGTATCCGATACCGCCACATTGAGCGTGGCGAGATCGATGATCGGCAGGTCCGCGCTCTTCCCGATGGTGCCGCGCATCAATTGGTCGTTCTTCACATAGCTGTACGTCGGACTGCCTTCGATCCATTGCAGCCCCTTCAACCGCTCAGGAGCGAGGTCGGTCCCAGCCTTCAGGATCGCATCCTGCAAGGTGAGGGCTTGCTGGGCGTTGGCCACGAAAGGGAGAACGAAGGTCAACAGGACGACGAGGCTACGGTTCATGGGATCGGGTTGAGGGGCGAAGATGGCGATGCGCGTTATTCCACGGGCGGCCCGAAGGCTGGATCGTTGAGGAAGGTGCTGTCGGTGAGGGCCTCGAGGAAGGCGACCAGGTCTTCTCTGTCGGCCGTGTCCATGTGCACCACGCCCAGTTTCCATGCGAACATGTGATCGTCGAAGTTGGGGGTGTTCAGTTGCACATGCTCCGCATAGAAGTCGACCACTTCGGCCAGGCTCGCGAAACGCCCATCGTGCATGTAGGGTGCGCTTACCGCACAGTTCCGTAGGGTGGGGGTCTTGAACCGGCCCATGTGCCAGGCCTTGCCGGATACGCCACCAAGTCCGGGGTCCGTGATCACGCTATCCAGGCCGATGTTGATCACCCCATGGTCCTGGAACAAGGGCAGCTCATGGCAATCGGCACAATGGGCGCGCCCGAAGAAGAGCGCCATGCCCCGTTGCTGTGCGGCGGTGAGCGCGGTGGTGTCGCAGGCGTAGTGGAACCGGTCGAAGGGCGAATCGAAGGAGATCAGTGTGCGCTCGAACTGTGCCAGGGCGTATACCACGTGGAGGCTGTCGAAGGCCATGGTGCCGAAGGCTGCTTGGAACTGCTGCTCGTAGCCCGGCTTCTCCTTCAGCCGCTGGATCACCTCGGCCCAGTCATTGAAGAGTTCGCGGTGGTCGCGTACCGGCTCGAAGGCTTGGAGTTCCAGGGTAAGACCACGAGCATCCCAGAAGAAGAAGTGGTCCCAGGCGAGGTTCATGAGGGCCATGGCATTCCGTGTGCCTTGCCGTCCATCCATACCGATGGAGACGCGCCGGGGATCGCTGAACGCATGCTCCTGGACATGGCAACTACTGCATGCCAGATCGCCGTCGCGCGACAACGCCTTCTCGTAGAACAAACGGCGACCAAGGGCGATGCCTTCCACCGTCAAGGGGTTGTCGTAGGGCAGGATCGGTGTGTGGTCTGGATCCGTGGCCCAGGCAGGGTAGATCAGTTCAACCGTGGTGGGTGCTACCACCGCTGGTGCCGTGATGGTCAGTTGCCTGTGACAGGCCGTGGCCATAACGATCGCGAATAACCCGACACCGACGACCGCTCGACGGATGGCCACCTTCAATTCGGGTCGCTGAACGAAGGGTTCGCAAGGAACTCCTCGTCGGTAAGGGCCTGTAGGAAGGCCACAAGGTCCGCGCGTTCGGATGCGTCCAGGTCGACAAGGCCGAGCGTCCAGCCCAGCATGTGTGTGTCCAGGGTCGGGTCTTCCAGGTTCACGTCCTCGGCGTAGAAGTTCACCACCTCCTCCAGGGTCGCGAATCGGCCGTCGTGCATGTAGGGTCCGGTCACGGCCACATTGCGCAGGGTCACGCTCTTGAAGTGGCGGTTGTCATCCCGCAAGCCGGTCACCTCCATCCGGCCGGCATCGCCGTTCAGGTTCTCCAGGCCGATGTTCTGGAAGCCGTGCAGGTTGAACCGAGGTCCGGAGTGGCACTGCCAGCATTGCGCATCGCCGAAGAACAGGTCCTTGCCGCGGATCTGTTGTTCGGTCAATGCGCTGGAGTCGCCCATGTGTTCGAACCGGTCGAAGGGCGAATTGAACGTGAGCAGCGTGCGCTCGAATTGGGCGATCGCCTTCACCACCAATACACTATCGATCTGCTCCGTACCGAACGCTGCCTTGAACAGGCCCGGATATGCCGCGTGGGCCTGGAGCCGTTCCACCACCACCGGCCAGGTGTTCCGCATCTCGGCCAGGTCGCGCACCGGCCGGAACGCCTGATCCTCCAACGAGCTGGCCCGACCATCCCAGAAGAAGGCGTGATCCCAGGCCAGGTCCTGCACCGCCATACTGTTGCGGCGGCCCACACTGCCATCGGTGCCGATGGAGAATTGCCGCGGGTCGCTGAAGGCGTGCTCCTGT